>CAZDBT010000126.1:0-1006 GCA_964503795.1 uncultured Candidatus Saccharibacteria bacterium | reverse complement strand
ACATGATGCGATAGCTCTCGCCTTGTTGATAATCGGCGGGCGCGATGAACAGGCCAAGATAGACACCCGAAATCAGTAATATTGCCGTGAGTACCGCAAGCCAGGGAGTGAGTTGTCCGGCCAAGGCGTAAAAAAATTTAGGCGAAGCGTATTTGTGCATGCATTAATCCAAAGAGACACGTAAAGCGGCGGCGGTAGCCCAGGGCGCGAAGGTCAACGCCAAGGCTAAAAAAGCACCGAGCAAGGAGAATTGTGCTTCGATGTCTATGTCCGCGATCACGCCCGTGACGGTGCCGGCACCAAAAATCAGGATCGGAGTATACAACGGCAACACCAGCAGCGAAACCAAAACGCCGCCTCCGCGCAGGCCCAGCGTCAACGCGGCGCCGACCGCGCCAAGCAAACTCAAAACTGGCGTACCCAGTAACAGCGACAGCGCCAAAGTGCCGATGGCGTGCTCGGGTAGATGCATCTGCACCGCGAGCAAGGGCGAGATAAGCACCAATGGCAAACCCGTGAGCGCCCAATGCGCGGCTATTTTGGTGAGAACTAACATCGTTAATGGATGAGGTGAAAGCACCAATTGTTCCAGTGTGCCGTCAGCATAGTCGTTAGCAAACAGCCGATTGAGTGACAACATAGTGGCCAACAGCGCCGCGACCCAAATGACACCCGGGGCGATGCTGCGTAGCGCCGAAGGTTCCGGGCCCACGCCTAACGGAAAGAGGCTGACAACGATAACGAAAAAAATTAAAGGCGTGAGTATGTCGGTGCTACGGCGTAGCGCGACCGTGATATCGCGCCGGAAAATACAGTTCATGGCGTTCAGAAGAGAGGGCACGTTAATCTAGTTGCACGTGGTTTATTTTTTTCTTGGCAACGTCAACTTTTTGATGTGACGTCAAAATAATTAACCCTTCTTTGGTGAGATGTTCCGTCAGCAGTTCCGTCATGAGATCAACTGAGTTGACATCCAATGCGCTCAAAGGCTCATCAAGAATCCACA
>CAZDBT010000125.1:0-1008 GCA_964503795.1 uncultured Candidatus Saccharibacteria bacterium | reverse complement strand
AGTGAAAATACGGCGGGTTTTTGAAAACCCTAGAATTGCTGAAAAAACTAAGGTCTTGGTGGGGGTGGTGGCAATACGTTATAACGCGGTGCGAGGTTACCTGGAATTAAGTTGCCCTTGGCGTACATGCATTGCTGGTAAGCAATATCGTAACGGCGCTGCAAAGTCATGATGCTGGCATTCGCGCTATTGGCGCCAGCCGCTGAACCTACAATCACACCTGCTCCAGCCATGGACTGTGTCGCGCCCGCGTTGCCATGCCCCATAAGCGCGCCTGATACGGCACCGATGGCAGCGCCCGTAGCGGCGCCCGTTAACACTTGGTCACGCGCCACTTGGTTCGGATTGGCGCCGATTTGTTGTTGCGCGAAATCTTTGCAAATGGCGTTATCCATTTGGAATTGATCGAATGGCTTGCCCACACCAGGCATGACGGCCACGCTGGGTCCAGTCGGAATCGATGCGCAGCCCACTAACATTGCGCCGAGCATCATCATGCTCAGAATTTTTTTATTAAGTTTCAACATGTGCGCTCCCGCTATTAACCAGGCGCGCCCGCAGGTGTCGGTGACACCATGCGCCAACCAGCGGGACAGGATTGCACATAAGGATAATAAGCTTGGGCGCTATCGCAGTAATACCAATATTGCGCTGGCGGCGGCGCGCTTTGTGCTGGCGCAGGTTGCACCACGACAACCGGCGGCGGCGTATAGGGATCAGGATACGAGGCAACGCGCTGCGGATAGAAATACCACAAACCCGCCACCACCCACCACCAACCTAAACGACCATCGTGGTATCCATGATTCCAATGACCGCCGCGCCAACGACCTAGATCATGGTCGTTAAAGTGGCGAATATCGCCGTGCCATCCACCGCGGTTATAGCCTCGATTATCATGACCTCGATGATCGTCGCGATCAGCAACAGCAGAAAATGATGCGGTCAAAATAGAGAAAGCCAGCGCCCAACTTATCGTTTTGGTTATCTTCATGCGTATTTCCTCCA
>CAZDBT010000124.1:0-1011 GCA_964503795.1 uncultured Candidatus Saccharibacteria bacterium | reverse complement strand
AGCGAGTGCTCACTTGCTTGAGCAATTGATCACCGATGTCATGACCCAAGCTGTCGTTAACTTCCTTGAAACGGTCTAGGTCCATCACCAACAAGGCAAAAGCAGTTTGGTGTTCGCGGCTCGCGAGCGTGCGGTCTTGCAGGTGTTTATGAAAATGACTGCGGTTGGGAAGCTCGGTGAGCATGTCGGTATAAGCCATGCGTTCCAAAGTGCGATGCAGATGATGCAATTCGCTGCTGAGCGCATTGAAATCTTGCGATAGCTCGCGCAGCTCGGCGGTTCCGCCCGGTGGCAACACTTCACCCAAACGGCTGCGATCTTTGCGCACATTGCGTAATTGTTCGCGCAAGGCTTGTAGCGGGCGCAACGCGGTTCTTTGCAGTATCCACAAGGCGATGCCAACAATCACCAAAGTAATCAAGCCCGCGGTTAGCATGATCACATAACGGGTGGCCGCGAGTTTTTCGGCCAAGGGATGAATGTCTTCCAAAATAGCCACACTTAACACGGGCCCCGCGTCGCCTTGCAAGCTGTGCTCGGCCACCAAGGCTTGTTCCATGGATTCAGGCGGAAGCCAGTTTTTCGATTTGTAATTTACTTTTCCCGAAGCCAAGGTGATCTTAAACGGCATGCCTAAAGCGGTTTCGATGGGCATCAAACTTAAGGACGGATCGGTCACCACCTGCAGATAACCCTTGGGCCGCAAACCTCCTAATGGCAGAATCATCGCGTGAAAGGGTTCTCCAGCAAACGAACACAATTGCGAGATAGCGCGTATGCGTTCGGTGCCTGAGCGCAAACGCGCATGCTCGAGGAGCGCGGGACAAACAATTTTATTGCCCGTTAATAGCGGCGAGCCTTCGTCGGATTCCGCCACCAAATTAAAATTCAAGTCGAAGACTTGCAGTTTTTGTAGATTGATAATGCTCGCCGTTTCGAAATATTGATGGAACTGGTTATCCATTAAATGCGTCAGAGTGGACACATCATGGGTGTCGAAGGCGCGTTGGA
>CAZDBT010000123.1:0-1012 GCA_964503795.1 uncultured Candidatus Saccharibacteria bacterium | reverse complement strand
TTTTCGTGGCATCAAGTCTTAGATCAGCAATATTGTATAAAACACTAAGGATATCCGCACATGAGAAGTTGCTTCCAATATGACTCGACTGGGCATTGTAGGTCATCTTGAGAACGGTCTTGCGAAGTTCTTTTGCAAATTGTGCGTAATTGATATTCATTTCTTCCATGCCCAAACAATCAATTGTGGCCAGCAGTAGCGATATTTTGGGAACCACTGGCTCCTTAAAACTTTGGTCTTCACATCTTTCGAATACCACTGCACCATGTTTCGTATGTCTCGTTCATTGAACGACCACAGGTGCCGATCTCCATCCACTGCACCTGGTTCCTTTGCTTCTTCCAATGGAACAGAAATTGCGAGAACTCCTCCTGGCTTGAGAATCCTGAATGCTTCTTTTACTGCATCCAAAGGTCTTTCCAGATGTTCCAGGACTTCTCCTAACACCACATAATCAAAAGCATCAGTTTTCAACTTTGATTGATAGAGATCGTCAACAAAGAACTTCACTCGCGTCGAACCATGTTTTTCGGTCATGCGTTCTATTGCCTCCGGAGCAAGATCAGTTCCGATGTAGATACTTCTTAGAACATCCTTCGGTCTCAGCTTTTCATCAAAGAACTCTGAGATAAGAGAGTCAAGACAGCCAACATCTGTAATCATGCCGCCCTTATAGTGCTTCAAAAGTGCCTTCCATCTTTTCAAGTCAGACCAGTTTGGCTCCTTGACTTCGCGTTCCCGAAAAATCCGATTATATTCCCCAGCAGTATTCAGGTTTTCAGTCTTCAATCTTTCCATTGATAACATTATAAATCATTGAACATCCAAGTGGTGTCCTGAAGAATGCTTGTGCCAAGTTGAAACTTATTTCCTTTTTCTGCTCGAGTTTCCCAAGATAAACCTCAATTACCTCTCGTTCGTTCAATTCTATTTTTTTTTCGTCCATAGTGTTCCTAAAATTGTTTTCACAGTCATCCAGAGTATTGCAACATTCAGAAGGAAAGAGCGATTC
>CAZDBT010000122.1:0-1012 GCA_964503795.1 uncultured Candidatus Saccharibacteria bacterium | reverse complement strand
GCCCTTACTGCGGCCAACCCGCCATTAGCGTGTTACGCAAAACCTTTCTGGGGCCGGGCGTTCCGGTGGCTTGCCAAGCCTGCCAAAAGAATGTCACGGTCACCTACCCCGCATGGCTGAAAGCCGCGGCGCCGGGCGCCATCGTCATGATCGCCGCGTTGTTTTTCGATTCCGACTTGCTCGTTTACGGAATCAGCCTGATCGGATTAGCGCTAATGATAGGGCTGCATTTACTCTGGGTGCCCCTGGTTAAAGCGCCTTAAAGCAGTGCCAATGAGTTTTACTGGTATTTACCACCCGTTTCCTGTATTGTCCGCGCCGGCTGAGTGATTCGAAGCTAAGTATTTGGATCCTGCCAATAGGTTCATCGGTCTCTAACCCCACCTTCTGGTTTCAGTTTCCCTGGAATTTCAGCAATACAACGGTTGGCGACGATGTTTTGCGCCACAGTTTTATTGCCGTCCATTACCTTTTGTTTGGTAAACGGTCGCGCATGGCTGCACGCGCCTTTTTATTTAACGTAAGGAATGAATGTGACTTTTGAAAAACTAGCTTTACACCCATCGATTCTCAAAGCGATTCTCGAGAGCGGCTACACCAAGCCCACGCCGATCCAAGCGCAAGCCATCCCGCAAGCGCTCGCCGGCCACGATTTAATGGCCTCGGCGCAAACCGGCACCGGCAAAACCGCGGCTTTCGTTTTGCCGTCGTTGCAACGCTTGAGCACGCCCGCGACCAAAAATTCACGCGGTCCGCGCGTATTGGTGCTGACACCGACGCGCGAACTGGCCAATCAAGTCACCGAAGCCGCCGCCAAATACGGCAAACATTTGCGTTTTCGCATTGGCAGCATCGTCGGCGGCATGCCGTATCCGCCGCAAATGCGCCTACTCTCGCAACCGCTCGATATTCTCGTGGCCACGCCCGGCCGCTTGCTGGATCACATGGAGCGCGGACGTTTGGATTACTCGCGCCTGGAAGTTTTGGTATTGGATGAAGCCGATCGCATGCT
>CAZDBT010000121.1:0-1014 GCA_964503795.1 uncultured Candidatus Saccharibacteria bacterium | reverse complement strand
AGCAATTACTGGACTATCCAATCCGGTAACAGCGGGCTCACGGCGACGGGCACGGGGAACAACAATGACGCCATGATCGGCGGGTGGCTCACAGACACATTGGATGGCGGCACGGGTAACGATGTTCTCTTTGGCGACGAAGGAGCGGATTCGCTCATAGGCGGAGAAGGTGATGACCTGATAATCGGTGGAAAAGGAAACGATACGCTGGACGGTGGAGCAGGGTACGACACTTACGTTATTGACGGCAGCGACACGATTGAAGATTCCGATGGGAAAGGCAGCATTAAAGATAAATCAGGAAATGTCATCTCAGGAGCCATCGTAAAAAATGGCGGTGGAGTGTATGAGTTTCTGTCCAATCCCAGCATTAGTGTTGCTCTAGGCGGTGATCTTACGCTGACCCTGTCAGATGGGTCAGTCGTTGTTGTCGAAAGTTATGAGGACGGTGATTTGGGCATAAGCCTTTTCGACAATGTCGTTATTCCCATAATTACCACGAACACCATCGAGGGTGATCACAGCCCTGTATTGGATCAAAACGGTGTTGCCATCCATGACAGTTGGTCCAACATCGTCCCCGCCGGTGCAGAGCCCGGTCGGGCTGATTACATTTTTGACACTTCTGGCAATGACCTCATCAATGCGGGCGGCGGCGACGACCTCGTTGAGAAAATTCGAAGTGGCAATGACATCATTAACCTTGGCGCAGGTGATGACGAGTTCCTATTTTTTTATGAATTTCAGGATATACCTCCACCCAGCGGTTACGTCATCGTTAACGGTGGAGATGGGCGGGACGCGATAACTGCAGGGTTCGAGAACGATATCATTGAAGGCGATCTTGGTGCGGATGGACTCACGGGCCAAGCCGGTGACGACATAATCTACGGCGACCTAAAAGGGGAGGCTTCTGACTTTATCCCCCAAGGAGCCACTCAAGCGGGCACCGACGAACGTGGCGAAGGGGTGGATGCCTCATTCGGAGACGATCAGGTGTTTACAGGTGCGGGT
>CAZDBT010000120.1:0-1017 GCA_964503795.1 uncultured Candidatus Saccharibacteria bacterium | reverse complement strand
GCGCCGCGACCGTGCGCGCCATCTTGAGTTACACCGGAAAATCCCTGCGCATCAAGGAACGTGGACGTTGGCGTTACGCCTATGGTTGGAGCGAGCCCGAAGTCGTACGTTTCCCACCGCCCGTGGGCAAGCGACGCGTGTATTTATGCGATGTACCGGATCTAGATATTTTTCCTTCACGCTACGGCGCGCAGACGGTTAGTTTCCGCGCGGGATTAGAGTTAAATCTTTTCAATTATGGTCTGGTGTGGCTCGGTGCTATGCGCCGTCGCGGCTGGATAAAAAATCTTCCTAATTGGGCCTCGGGTTTGGTGGCAGCAAGCAATTTATTTCGCGGTCGCGGCGGCCCCGCAGGTGGCATGCGGGTGCTGGTGCGCGGCAGCCACGACGGCGAGGAATTAACCCACACCGCCTACCTCATCGCGCGCGACACCAACGGCCCGGCGATCCCTTGTAGTCCCTCGGTGGCGCTGATTCGTAAATGGGTACAACAAGGCATTTCCGAAACCGGCGCCATGCCTTGCGTAGGTTTGCTTAAGTGGGATGATATTTGCGCGGAGCTAAGCCGTTACGATATTCGTCTGGTCCGGGTCTGATTTAAATTCTCCACTAGATGTGGCGTAAACAGGCAGGTTAAGCTTAGCAAATGAATCAGCATGAAAATGATCGTCTGTCTTTTTGTCGCGCACGCTGGCCGCGTTTTGCGGGAATGATATGGGTAGTATTGATGTGCGCAGCCTGTGGCAAGAAAGGGCCTTTGTATTTGCCTGACGACGCAGCAAAAAAAACCGCGGAGTCGGCGGTGGCGCCGGCTTCACCGCTACCGCAAAAATAATTCTCGCTCCTTTATGAATCCGTTTGCCTATCAAGATCGGCAATTGTTTGCCGAAAACGTATCCCTCGCGGAGATCGCCGACATCGCGGGCACACCTTGTTATGTTTATTCGCGCGCTTATATCGAAGAGCGGTTTCGCGCTTTCGATTCGGCCTTGAGCGGGCGCGATCATTTCATTTGTT
>CAZDBT010000119.1:0-1018 GCA_964503795.1 uncultured Candidatus Saccharibacteria bacterium | reverse complement strand
AGAAGATCGAAGAATTCACCGAAGCGCGCGTCGATATTATTTCCACGGGCGCCGAACGTGATGACACAATTATTCTGCGTCATCCGTTTGCATAGATTGTTATACAACATCGTGGCTGGCCTCAGCCACGAATTCTCATGATCTAACGAGCCTTAAGCCCCTTAACCGCGAAAAATATCTCTTCCTATTTCTTTCCTTCAGACATTTCTTTTTTAAAAAAAAATATCAAGTTCGGTGACTTAATTACATACCTGCTGTAAAGGTTTAGGCAGAATGCTGCGCGCTGCTTTTCTATCTTTAATGTTTAGGATGAATATTAATGATTACATCGGATCGTGCGTCGAAGATTTCTCCATCCAACAAAGGAATGGCGCTGGCGACGCTAGTGGCTTCCTTGTTTCTTTCAGCTCCCATCGTTCACAGCGCTAAAGAGGAAACAGTCGTGCATTGCACGGGTGTGAATGCATGCAAAGGTCAAGGACGCTGTGGTTCTGCTGAGCATTCATGCAAAGGCGCCAATGCCTGTAAGGGTCAAGGAATTTTGCCGCTATCCCAGAAAGAATGCGAGGCCTTGGGTGGCAAGGCAAAAGAACTTTCTGCACCAAAATGAATAACGAATTTAATAATTATCGAATGACCGAACAGCCAGAAAATGACGCCGAAGCGCGGCGTGAACTCACGTTTCAATGGGTGCTAAAAATCGCCATGGCGTGCATGGCATGCGGGGCAATCATCGCCATGATGTTTGTGTTGATGTAAAGAATAAAAATGCAGGGATGGCATATAAAAATATATTTTTTTAATCTTTCATTAGCAGCATCAGCTGGGGTTATGCAATTTTTCTTGGCGTCGCTCGTGCACCATCGTTGACGCAATGGTTTGGTTTTACTGGATTCATGAGTTTGATAAGCGTGGCTGTTTTTTCGTTAATGCGTGACGTATTTTCTCAAATTCCAAAATACGCTTAGTGACTTTATTACAGACGCTTTGCAAGAGTTCGTGCAAAATGCGTCACGCT
>CAZDBT010000118.1:0-1029 GCA_964503795.1 uncultured Candidatus Saccharibacteria bacterium | reverse complement strand
ATATTTTCTCGCAATTTTTTCTCGCCGTGCCGATGCTGATCTTGTTCGAGATCGGTTTATTCGTCGCACGCCGCATGAAACGCGCAAGCGACGCCGCAGTCGATAGCGGTCGGCGCAATTTAACCGACGATGAAATCGAGGCTGAATTTAAAAAACACGACGAAGCATTTTCAGATAAATAAAAAATGTAGGTTGGGGTGAATGAAATGAACCCCAACGAAATAAAAAATTCAACAGAATAATGTGTCTGTGCAAAGCATGCTGGTGTCGATAGGTTTGCTACGTTCTTCTCAACCTACGCGGCTGGGACTTTATACGAGATGTAAGCATTCGCAAAAAAGCCGGTGCGTTTTTTTCGCACCGGCTTAAACCCTAAGCTAATCAGGGTCGGCAGGCTTTATCAGTCATGTCATACCATTTGCTGGTGGTGCAACTGCTGTCGTAAACCACCATATGTGGATGATTATCTAAGGTACCGCTGGTGACAATAGCCGTGTCAGCACCATCCATTGACTGGATCACCGGCGGAGTGGGATGTTGTGCCCATAGAAAAGGGGCGTGCACATGACCACCGTTGTTCAAGATCCGCTGGACGGTGATACCGGCGGTTGAAAGCCCAAAAAAATAAGAGCTTTCGAAGGCATGAATTTCGCCGGTGTTCGTGGCTTTGAGAGCGATTGCCGTCCACCCCGCTTTGGCCACGACATCTATGCCAACTCCATGCGAATGAAGTTCAGCACCATTGAATACGTTCATCGCTGTTAATATTCCTGATGATGGTGTTGCGTTGGTGGCCAGCTCTACTCTCACGTTACTGCCATAAAGGTGCATCCTGTTACCACTTCCTTCACTTAGGATCGCGCTACCTCCCGGGGAATCGACGTTTGGTATCACGGAAATTTCACTTCCCCAGAACCAATCATCACCGCAACGATTTATAAAGCCAGCTTGATTAAACCCAGCCGATGTGAGGCGGGATGAAAAGAACAGATGTTTTCCGCCCTGCCCCGGATTACAGACAGCAGCTCC
>CAZDBT010000117.1:0-1032 GCA_964503795.1 uncultured Candidatus Saccharibacteria bacterium | reverse complement strand
GGCCGCAGTTCAAGCCGCTTCGGCGACGATTCAGGCCGGTCGGGGGGCCAATGCAGTCGCCTTGGCCGCCAGGTCAGCCGGCCCCGCCGCGCGCACCCGCGCGAGTGGGAGGCGGGCTGGCTGAGGGAATGGGCGAGAGACGCAATTCGTTGCTGGACAACGACTGACCCCGTCCATAAAACCACAACGAACAATAAAGCCGCAGGAATTGCGGTTTAGTAACAAGTTAGGCGAAGCGCCATGCCTCACGCGGAACACATCAGAATCGGATGCATGCCGTCACCTTCAGTGCCGGCCGAGACTTTAGTGCAAGACGGTTGGCTGACCTTTCTACTGTTCTTTGCAGTCTCCGAAGAGGTCGGGAGCAGCGGGTATCTGGCTGACCTTGGCGTTGCAGTGGCAGAGTGCATCGGCTGCTCATCCGCCAAGATGGGTTACCCGAACGACGAAGGGCTTCCAGAGCATCCGCTTTACTCAGCAGGTATTTCCGACGGGATGGGCGTTTATCGACTATCAAGTTCTCCGTGGCTTGCGGATGTTGAGTCACAGATGAGACGGTCGAGAGACCGTATTGGGGGTTTACGAGGCATAGGCGTTTCCGATGAGCAGGGCCCCCTCTTTCATTTCATTATGCCACTGAAAGAAGCGACATTTGAGTGCCTCGCTGGCGACATCCAAGTTCGTGGATACCACCGAGACTTTGACGACGCGTTCAAGTATGTTCGCAGCCGATTTGCTGAGCATTGAATGAAAGCTTCGCCTAACGTCCGCGCGTTCCAGCCCCGGCTGGCCGTGACATGAGCAGCAGCGTCCCCGCGCACCCGAAAGTTTCCGTCATCATCCCGATTTACGGGCAGGCCGGCGATCTGCCCCGGCTCGTGGCGGCGCTCCAGGCGCAGACGCTCCGGCCGCACGAGATCATCCTCGTGGACAGCAGCCCCCAGCCGATTGACCACCCGCTGCCCGGCACGCGCCTCATCAAGAATCCCGTGGATGTGGCGTTGAGCTGGGACTACAACCTCGGCGCGCAGG
>CAZDBT010000116.1:0-1032 GCA_964503795.1 uncultured Candidatus Saccharibacteria bacterium | reverse complement strand
GAGGACATGGCCAAACTGATTCAGCACGGCATGGCCTCGTCACTTCAGGAAGCCTACGAAAAGGCCACATACGCCAGTCCGGTCACCCGGAACAAGGTGCTTGCCGAACAGCAAGCCAAGGCGGAGGCCGAACGCAGGCAAAGGGAGCAACAGCGAACCGACCAGGCGAAATCCGCCGCCGTTCAGGTCAAGGGCGCTCCCACTGGTGGACCGAATTCCGCCGCCAGTAAAGCCAAGGACCGGCGTTCATTAATCGCAGAAGCGATTGGCCGGGCCACCAACCATTAAGTAACAGGAGACTCAAATGGCCTTCCCAGGCACTTTGTCCTCAACTGTTATCAGCGACATCATCGCTTGACAACGTGAATATCGCTTTCAGTTATCCGGTTTTTCTTTTTGCGGTTCTCAGTCGCAGTTAGGTACTGAAGATTCCAAGGCACATGCAAACCACTGACAGGACGACCATCAATGAGGCCCTTAATCGGGACCACATGGTCAACCTCCATTCCTTTCGGGCAACCGGCGTAGACGGCCAGCAAGGCTTTCTTGTCAACCCATTTGGGAGTGCAGCGTTTAACGTCCTTTCGGCGGTAAGTGAGGCGCGCAGGGCAGGACGGATCGGTAGCCCATCGAAGTCTGCGGGCAGCGTTCCATTCGGCCTTGTGAAGTTCGTAAAGAACCTTTTTCTGTTCCGCGATCTTTTCTCTGTACGCGCGATCAGAAAGATACTTTTTTCGACGCCAGTTGTTTTGGTAATCGGAGTATCTACCGAAGTATTTGCTGGCCCTTCCTCTCAGGTCAACGAGAGTGCAGGTCTTGCATTTATGGCTGACGGTAGCGCCCTTTTTGTAGTAGTCGGCTCGCGGTTTGTTGATGCCGCAGGCGGGGCAGACCTTGAACGCAAACGGTTTCTTGCCGGGTTTCATAATAGCGATATTGTAGCACGAGGCGATTCAAAACTGCGTGAATTCGGGGGACGGCTGAAATGCTAATCCCGAGCCAAGCGCCGCAGGAATGCGGTGAAGGCGTAAC
>CAZDBT010000115.1:0-1033 GCA_964503795.1 uncultured Candidatus Saccharibacteria bacterium | reverse complement strand
CATGAGCCACTCGACCCACGTCGGGTTCAATCTCCCAGTTGCGTTCTGGGTTGAGAAGAAAGCTGCCGTCGGGAAATCGACACCATTCTTTCGGAATGAACGCTCCTTCGCATGGCCCTGCGGAGAGCGCGTTCCCTTGTTGCCATCGGCGGCTCTCGGGGTTGGCCAAATGCGAACCGCAATACCTAGTGGCATGCCCTGGCCGTTCCCGTTTATCTTCTTCACCATGTTCTGCTGACGCCGCGCCTCCCAACTTTCTATTGATTCGCTTTCGTTCGGATTTGATGCTGTCGGCGTCGGCCATAACATCACTTCGTCGTTTAGATTCCTCATCCCATGGCCTTCGGCCTTCTTCTTTGCAATGTATTCTAGAGAATGGGCCGGAAAGTAGTCCCTCGCTTGTGGTGTTGCCCACATCTCCTGGGCCACTTGAATCAAGGATCGGGGACCGATCCTTTTGTTTGAGTTTAGATTCGGCGCTTCTGCCGCGCTCGCGACGGTGGGCCAGAATCCATAATCGATCTCGTCGGTGCGGTGCTTTGACGGCGCAAGCTGGAATAACAAGTGCTTGGACTTCGTAGCCTTCGGCTTCCAAATTAAGAGCCGTACGTTCGAATCCCACGTTGATGAAGCCATTAACATTTTCGCCAATAACCCAGCGGGGTTTTGCGTTTTTAATAATTGAGAACATTTGAGGCCAGAGGTCACGGTCATCTGCTTTGCCCTTTCGCTTCCCGGCAAAGCTGAATGGCTGGCAGGGGAATCCGCCGGTAATAATGTCAACTGGGCCGAACTCGGTTCCTTGCAATGTTTTGATGTCGTCATGAATAGGCACCCCTGGGAAATTTTTCTGTAATACTTTCTGGCAATAGGAATCGATCTCACAAAAGCCGATGGTTTCGAAGCCACCAGCCCATCGAGCGGCTAATGAGAAACCGCCGATGCCTGAGAATAAATCTAATAGCCTCATTATAGTTCCAATTGTAACATATTTTTATGCAGCCAAAGAAACCATAAAATACCGATCTTTTTT
>CAZDBT010000114.1:0-1044 GCA_964503795.1 uncultured Candidatus Saccharibacteria bacterium | reverse complement strand
CGAGGGTCGCGCAGCGACCCGAAGGTCAGTGTTGAACGCGGTGTTGGGCATCAAGCTTCCTTAAGCTTGACCAAGCGCACTTGAAGTTCACAACCGACCGCTTGAGCATAACGCTTGAGAGTTTCGAGCGAAGGAGCATGCTTCCCGGCGGACTCAAGCCTGGATATGGCACTCTTTGTTGTACCCATACGTTCCGCCACTGCGTCCTGCGTCAGACCGGCGCGAGCACGTGCCTTGAGCATTTGACTTGCAACCCGATACTCAAGCTCAAGCGCTTCGTATGCTTCAGAAAAGCCTTTTCGAGTTTTAGCCTTAGCCAGAAACTCTTTGTGGTCGTGAGCAACCGGTTTGTATTTGAGATTAGCCATTTTTCAACTCCTTGACGCGCTTACGCGCGAGCTTTAGATCGTGCTCTGGTGTTTGCTTAGTCTTCTTGATGAAGGCGTGAACCACAACAATGCGTTTGCCTAAAAGAAAACAGTAAAAGGAGCGACCAATTCCTGCCTTTCCACGCGGCCTCAACTCAAAAAGACCTTCGCCCAGCGCCTTCGAATGAGGCATGCGCAGATTCGGGCCGTGCTCTATAAGTAATTCAGTCAAACGAGCGTAGTCGGCCAATATATCGACTGGCCACGACTCGACTTCAGCAAGAACCCGCTCGTGGAAATATTCGATTTTGTACGTCATGTTGAAAGGTTAGCATAAATGCTAACAGCTCTGCAACGAGGCCGGCCTTGATGCCTAACGTTTGAGTTAAGCGGCGCGCTGAAAAAACAACAGGAAACATGCAGCGCTTAACCGCGTCCGCTTGGACGAAGGGTTAGCCGTCATGGGTCGCTTCCCTCCGTGGTTGCACCAACCCCAAAAATGTCTGTAACTGGAATTTCAGTATAAAGTTTTGATGCTGCTGCGATGTGGTTTGGAACGTGGATCAAGAACGCCAACAACAATTTTTCGACTTCTTTGTTTTTCATCTTATTTGGGTTCGCACAAAATTCACTATAGCTTGCTAAGTTTTCAAGCCAGTCTGTCATGTGGAAAGCC
>CAZDBT010000113.1:0-1047 GCA_964503795.1 uncultured Candidatus Saccharibacteria bacterium | reverse complement strand
AGTAGCCATGATCGCCCCAGAGGATGACGAGCGTGTTTCTCGCCAGGCCCGTCTCATCGAGCGCGGCGAGCAGGCGACCCACTTGGGCGTCAATGTAGCTGGTCGCGGCGAGATAGCCGTGGAGGCACTGCCGTCCGAACGCCTCGGTGATTTTCCGATCCTTGGGCACGTTGGAATACCAGTAGAAGTCATCGCCTGACTTCGCCGCGAACGCGGGCGCAGAGCGCGGGAGAAACTGGTTGTCCGCCATTACCAGCTTCGCCGGGTCGTAGAGGTCCCAGTATTTCTTGGGCGCGACCCACGGGACATGTGGGTTGGCGAACCCGACGGCGAGGAAGAACGGCTGCCCGGGCTTCTGCGCAAACCCGCGCAGCGCCGCAATGCCCTCCCGCGCACAGTCGCCGTCCTTCAAGTCCTCATCGCCCACGTCCGGGGCCTCAAAGGCGGGCACCGCGTAGCCGATGGACCCTTCGCCCTTGGGCGGCGGCTCGGCCTGCTTCGCGGCGTAGGCCTTGCGCCGTTCGGCCATGAGGCGCTGACCCTCCGCGCCGTTGCGCGGCTTGGGCGACTGCCACGAGGGCACGCTCCACGACGCCGGGTCGTCAATGCCGACGTGATACACCTTGCCCAAGCTGCGGGTGAAATAGCCCTCGTTCTTGAAATGCTGCGGCAGGGTGGTGATGTCGGGCATCGCGCTGCGCAGCGTCGGGCCGATGGTGTAAATTTTCGAGGTCGAGGGGCGGCGTCCGCTCAGGAGCGAGATGCGCGATGGCGAGCAGAGCGCCTGCTGGCAATACGCCCGCTCAAAGCGCAGCCCGCGTGCGGCGAGCGCGTCCATGTGGGGCGTCTTCGCGTTCGGGTCGCCGTAGCAACCGATGGAGGGGCGCAGGTCATCAATGGCAATCATCAGCACGTTGAGCTTCCCGGCGGCGCTGACGGTGAGCAGGGAGGAAAACGCGACGAAGACGGGGAGCAGCAGGCGTTTCATGGCGGGGAACGTCGCATGGTTTCAAGCGGCTGTCACTCGGGCGGTGGCACCATCGGCAC
>CAZDBT010000112.1:0-1057 GCA_964503795.1 uncultured Candidatus Saccharibacteria bacterium | reverse complement strand
AGCAAAACCCGCCGAACATATTTTTTCTAAAGTTGTAGCAAAAATATCATTCAATGACTGACAATATTGCTAAGAAAGTTCGAGAGCTTGTGCGTCCCGAAATCCGCGCGCTCAAGGCTTATCACGTGCCCGACGCCACCGGGCTCATCAAGCTCGACGCCATGGAAAATCCTTACACGTGGCCGGAAGATTTGCGTCAAGAATGGTTGGAAGTTTTACGCAATGTCTCGCTAAATCGTTATCCCGATCCTTACGCCGATGCATTGCGGAAAAATTTACGCAGTGCCTTGTCGGTTCCCGCTGGCATGGAAGTTTTACTCGGCAACGGTTCGGATGAACTGATTCAAATTATTCTTATGGCCTTGGCGCGGCCCGACGCGGTGGTGCTCGCGCCCACGCCGACCTTCGTCATGTATGAAATGATCGCCACCTTCGTAGGCATGAAATTCGTCGGCGTGCCGCTGACGCGGGATTTTGCGCTCGATATGCCAGCCATGTTAAAGGCAATCGAAACCCACAAACCCGCGGTGATTTTTATCGCTTACCCCAATAATCCCACGGGAAATTTATTCGCTCATCGAGACATCGAGACGCTTCTTCAAAAAGCGCCAGGCTTGGTGGTGTTGGACGAGGCTTATCATGCCTTCGCCGGCCAATCGTTCATGGATCAACTGAGCCGTCATGACAATTTATTAGTGATGCGCACGCTGTCCAAGCAAGGTTTGGCGGGACTACGCTTGGGTGTGCTCGCCGCGCCTCCTGCTTGGGCGACGGAATTTAATAAAGTGCGGCTTCCTTACAACATTGGCAATCTCAGCCAAGCCAGCGCCCAGTTCGCGCTCAAGCATCTTAACTTATTAGATGACCAAGCCCGGCGCATACGCGCGGAACGGGAAAAACTATTGCTAGCGCTGAGTAAACTGTCCGGGATACGCGTCTGGCCGAGTCAAACCAACTTTATCTTGTTCCACGTCGACAAACGCGACGCCGACCAGGTATTTGGGAATTTGAAAAACCAAGGTGTGTTGATTAAAAATCTCAATGCATCCGGCGGCAT
>CAZDBT010000111.1:0-1059 GCA_964503795.1 uncultured Candidatus Saccharibacteria bacterium | reverse complement strand
ACCAATGATGCGGATGTCTGTGCGAACTTCGTCGAGTATGGCCGGCGGCTGGAGAAGCTCATCGCCGAGGTGAAGGGCAAATAAGGCCTTTGCTGGGCTTGCTTTCGGGGGCGGGAAGCGTATGCCTTGGGGGTTCACTGAAACTATCAACCGCTTGTTGCCATGAAATTAAGCCGTTCCAAGTTCATCCTCCCGTTCGCCGCACTCGTCCTCACCCTTGTCTCCCTGCCGTTCGCGCAGGCGGCGGACAAGGATGAAAACGCCAAGCTCGAAGGCACCTGGGTCGGCGGCGTGCGCTTCCCGGCCGGGAAAGCCAAGGGCGGCTCCGGCACGATGGTCCAGATCTCCGAGCTGACCATCAAGGACGGCAAGATCGTCGCGTGCAAGGACGGCAAGGGCGTGAGCCTGGGCAACTGCGAAAGCGTCTCGCTGAATCCCGCCGCGAAGACGATGGATGCGACGGGCAACACCAAGGAGAAGAAGGGCGTCTTTCAGGGCATCTACCGCGTCAACGGTGAAACGCTCGAATGGTGTGCGGCCAACCCCGGCATCGCCCGCCCGAAGGATTACTTCACCACACCGCAGGTGCAGTTCCACATGGTCTTCACGAAGAAGAAGTCGTAGCGCGGAGCGCCGGTTTCCGACCTGGCGTGCGGAACAATTCTTCGCCACTGGCTTTTTACTTGTCGGTTTTTCTCAATGGCGGAATGGTTTCCGCCATGTCAGTTGTTTCTCCTGCCCAAGTTCCCGCCGTCAAGGCGTGGCGGGCTGGCACCGTGGATGATGCTCACCATTGGTATTACCCGCTGTCGGAGCGTTCGCTGTGCGCGCTGGACGAGACGATTCAGGCGTTGCGCCGCCAGCCGCGTCCGGACGTCGAGGTGCGGCTGACGGGTGCGCAGCGCGCCGTGTGCGTGCCGGAGCTGAAGCCGGTGGCGGAGGCGATTGAGCAGGGGCGCGGCTTCGCCGTCGTGCGCGTGCCGCCGGCGAACTACTCCAAAGCCGAGCTGACCACGCTCTACTGGCTCATCGGGCAGGCGCTGGGCGAGCCGTTCGAGC
>CAZDBT010000110.1:0-1062 GCA_964503795.1 uncultured Candidatus Saccharibacteria bacterium | reverse complement strand
AAACCGGGCATGCCGTATTTGGGAGTCTTGGGAAAATAAGTACCGCCGAAGAACGGCATTTGATCTTCGGGCGTGAGAAACATATTGAGCGGCCAGCCGCCCGCGCGCTGCGCCAAGACTTGATGCGCGGTTTGATAAATCTTGTCGAGATCCGGACGCTCTTCGCGATCTACCTTAATGCATACAAAAAGTTCGTTCATGACGCGCGCGACTTCTTCGTCTTCGAAAGATTCGTGCTCCATAACATGGCACCAATGACACGCGGAATAGCCGATGGAAAGCAGAATAGGCTTGTTCTCGCGCCGCGCTTTTTCCAAGGCCTCAGCATTCCACGGAAACCAATCCACCGGATTATGCGCATGCTGCTGCAGATAAGGACTGGTTTCGTCGATGAGACGATTCGTATGAGTAAATTGGCTCACATTTTTATCCTGACAAATTTGGTCAACTATAGACCTTGGCGTGGCGCGATTCTATTGAACGCTCGGTTCGACAGGGTTTTTCTGAAATAATCCGCCCAGGTTAACGCTGGTCTAATTAAAACAATGCTCCATGGATGATCCCGAGTTCGCCTCCGTTACCGCTACGCCTAGAGGCTGGTGGCACGACATTATTCTGTTGACGGTGGTGTTAAGTATTTTATTCGCTGCCGCGCTCGGCAACCGTGCCTTTTGGCACCCGGACGAAGGACGTTACGTCGAGATTCCGCGCGAGATGGTGGAGTCGGGCGACTATGTCACGCCGCGCTTAAACGGCGTGAAGTATTTCGAGAAGCCAGTGTTGTTCTATTGGTTGCAAGCCAGCGCCATCCAAGTTTTCGGGATTAAAGAATGGTCCATGCGTTTGTGGCCCGTGATATTCGCCATCCTCGGCTGTCTCGCGACCTACGCCACCGGCCGCAAACTTTACGATCGACGCACCGGTTTGTTAGCGTGCGCGGTGTTGGCGACCACACCCTTGTATTACATTTTGGGACGCACCATCACGCTCGACATGGCGGTGTCGGTGTTACTAACGCTGTCCTTGTTCGCTTTTCTGCTGGGCACGCGCGAACCGCCTGGC
>CAZDBT010000109.1:0-1067 GCA_964503795.1 uncultured Candidatus Saccharibacteria bacterium | reverse complement strand
GAGCCGCTCAAACGCTTTTCGACTCGCAGATAATAATCGCGGTGCGCGCTGTTATCGCGCACGATATTTTTCTTGTAGGCGTTGAAAGCATTTTCGCGAAAACGGCTGGTGATAGGGCCGGGTTCAATCAAGGATATAAAAATGCCTGTGCCGTCTAACTCTAGGCGCATGGTGTCGGATAAAGCTTCCAAGGCAAATTTGCTCGCGTTATAAGCCCCGCGATACGCCAAGCAGGCAATGCCCAACAAAGAGCTGATCTGGATAATCCGTCCTTCGCCCTGGGCGCGCATTGTCGGAATAATAAGATTAGTGAGTTCCTGCGTGCCGAGGACATTGGTTTCAAGTTGTGCGCGCAAGGTGGCGCGTGATAAATCTTCCACCGCGCCCGCTTGGCCGTAAGCGCCATTATTAATCAGCGCGTATATTCGGTTGTCACTCAGTCGCAACGCAGCTTTTACCGCTGCCTGAATGCTTTCCGAAGAATCCAAGTCGAGCTGCAGACTTTCCAAACCATCGGCGGCGAGCGCTGCGACATTGGCCGTTTGGCGCGCGGTGGCAATGACGCGGTAGCCGCGATCGCGTAATCCATAGGCCAGGCAACGACCGATGCCCGAAGAGCAGCCGGTGATTAAGACGGTTTGTGGTGACATGTACAGCAAATTACCATGCTTTTATTCTATGTCCTATATTTTGCTTATGAACAAATCAGCCCCGTCACGCCCGCGGCGTAAAACCCAAATAAGAAAAACGCGCAGCGACACGCACGCTAGAAAAATGCTCGAGCAGCTGCTTGAGATCGGGCGCGCTTTGGCGTCAGAAAAAGATCTGGATAGTTTGCTGGGCATGATTCTGGCGCATGCGCGCAGTTTAACCAACGCCGACGGTGCGTCGATTTACACGCGCGATAGCCAAGGCAAGCTATATTTCCGTTTGTGGCAAAACGCCTCGACGCAGGCGACGTCAAATGCGCAGAAAACTTTGGTAGGTGAGTACAGCATTGCGGGTTATGTCGCGCGTACGGGTAAGGTGCTGGCTATCAAGGACGTGTACAAGATTGCAGAAAAAGC
>CAZDBT010000108.1:0-1067 GCA_964503795.1 uncultured Candidatus Saccharibacteria bacterium | reverse complement strand
AATTTGGTGGCATTGAGGAAATGAAAAAGCAGATCGAAGTCGGCAAGAGCTACACCTTCAAAGTCGATTCCGTTAAGCCTGCGGAGAAACGGATAATTCTAAAACTGAAAAAATAACGAACGACTAATGACGAAATGACTAATGACAAACGACCGACGACGAATGACAAAAGCTTCTTAATCCGCTTCCGTCATAAGTTGTTAGTCCTAAGTCGTAAGTTAGTATAAGTTGTCAGTCGTCAGTAAATTATATAAACTAAAAAAATGCTTACATCTCGCAAAAAGAAAACAGTAATTAAAGAGCACGGCGTGCACGACACCGATACCGGTTCGGCCGCAGTCCAGATCGGCCTTTTGTCTAAACAGATCGAAGAGCTGACCGATCACCTTAAAGCGCACAAGAAAGATAACCACTCTCGTCGTGGCCTATTAAAGATGGTTGGCAAACGCCGCCGCCTTTTGGCTTACTTAGAAAAGACCGACAACAAAACCTACAACAGCGTTGTCAAAAAACTCGGGCTCAAAAAGTAGAAAGTAGTGAGTAGTAAGTAGAAAGTAGTAGGAAGAAAATATAACGAATTATGATCAATAAAGAACAAAGAGTTGGCATCTTCATAGATGTCCAAAACCTTTATCATTCTGCAAAAAATTTATATAAATCCCGGGTTAATTTTAAAGAATTGGTCCGCGCTCTCACCGGTGGCCGCAAGCTGATCCGCGCCATCGCTTATGTGGTGAAAACCGAAGGCACCGCCGCCGAAGCCGAAAGCAAACAGGCTCGTGATGGCGAGGCCGCCTTTTTCGATGCTTTGAAAGAAGCGGGCATAGAACTTCGAATGAAAGATATCCAGGTCTATCCCGGTGGTATGAAAAAAGCCGATTGGGATGTGGGAATGGCGGTGGATGCCATTCGCATGTCGGGCTTCCTGGACGCAGTGGTGTTGGTTACCGGCGATGGCGACTTCCTCCCGCTGGTGGATTATCTGAAGTGGGGCCAGGGCAGGGTAGTAGAGGTAGCCGCTTTCAGCCGCACGGCGAAAACCGAAATGAAAGAGCAGGCAGATAAGT
>CAZDBT010000107.1:0-1070 GCA_964503795.1 uncultured Candidatus Saccharibacteria bacterium | reverse complement strand
CCAATACCGCCAACAACACCGCCTCCACTACCACCACCGTGCTACCCAGTTGCCAACAAGGCAGCTACAAATTAAGCGGCAACGTCACCCGCAGCAGCAACGGCAGCGCCATTAGCGGCGTAACACTGACATTAAAAGGCAGCAACTGCGGAGATAAAACTAATACCAATACCAAGGGCAAATACACATTTAGTGCTTTATTGAATGATGCTTATACAGTCACTCCCACTAAAGCAGGTTGCAGCAGCTTTAATCCTGTATCTAAACCGATAACGCTTTATAACAGTGATAAGACGAATGTGAATTTTACGGGAGTGTGTCCGTAATTAAAGGACAAAAATAACGATTAAAATTTAACAAGGAAAGATAAAGCTATAACTAAAAAAATTTAAATCAATGAGTAATTTTTAGCCCGCGTAAGCGGGCTTTTTTTATGGCAAACTGTTACTGACATAACTGCGCACCAAATTACGTCCTTCTTGTTTAGCGGTGTAAAGCGCTTGGTCGGCGGCGTTGACCAAAGCCGGTCCGGTGTTGCCGTCGTGCGGAAACGTGGCAATGCCGATGCTGACGGTGACGCGAATCATGTCGCCTTGCGGTGTGGCGGTCAGCGAATCTTCCAAGGTCATGCGAATACGTTCGGCAACGATACGCGCGCCTTCTTCGTCCGTTTCAGGGAGAATGATGGAGAGCTCCTCGCCGCCATAACGGCAGACGATATCGATCGGCCGCACATTCAAGCGCATTAAATCCGCGACGGTAATTAATACTTCGTCGCCCGCTTGATGTCCGTAATGATCGTTGACCTGCTTGAAATGATCGACGTCCAGCATTAGAACCGAAAACGGTTTGTTGTAACGCCGCGCGCGCAACACTTCTTCGCGCAGACGATTATCGAACTCGCGGCGGTTGTACAGATCGGTTAAGCCGTCGCGCGTGGATAATTCCTGCAGTTTATTTTGATGCGTCATCAAGCGCTCGGCCATGGTGTTGAATTCTTGCGCCAATCGTCCCAACTCATCGCGATTGGTTAGATTCATTCGATAAGAAAGATCGTCGTTGGAAAAATG
>CAZDBT010000106.1:0-1074 GCA_964503795.1 uncultured Candidatus Saccharibacteria bacterium | reverse complement strand
CGTGCAGTCAAATAATAAGTTTAATGCCCACCAAAATGGTCACCGTCTCAAATGCCCGCTTAATCCATAGATTTCCTTTAACGATCGACCAATGCGCGCCCAGGTATCCGCCCACTAAGGAGCCCACCAGCAGCGCGGGCAACCACGACCATTTGATCTCACCAAGAATACCTAAGGTAATCGCTCCCGCGCCGTTCCAAAATAAACCCACCAGCACCAGGGTGTAAGCCACCGCGCGGCGGTAATCGAGACCGAACCAACGCACCAGCCAAATCGTGCAAAAGAGTCCCGTACCCGAAGTGAGCGAACCATTTAGAACACCCACAAAAAATAATCCCAGGCCTCCCCATGCATAACCGTGACGGCTGCGATGAATAGGTGCGTGCTCAAGCCCCAGTTTCTTGTTAAAAAAAGAATAAACCCCGATTCCGATTGTGAGAGCTCCCAGCCAAAAACGCGCAATCGCATCGGGCACGTCCAGAATAAAAGCCGCGCCCAGCACCACGCCCGGTAAACCGACGGCGAGAATGAAAAATGAAAATTTCGCTTCCAGGGATTTTTCCCGCAGGTGTCGTAGTGTCGCGCCAACACCCAGAGCGACGCTGGCGACTTTATGCGTGGCAAGAGCGATGCCGAAGGGCAAGCCGAGAAAAATCAACGCGGGAAACTGCAACAATCCGGCGCCGCCACCCGCGAACGCGGAAAAAATATTGGCAATCAAGGATACCAACAATAATAAAAGCTGTTCATTCCAGTTCATGCGCCCGTTGATCTCTGGCTCCGCCTGTTATGGCGGCGAATTATGGCATATATCGCCCGATCTCCATGGGTCGCACGCCGTCTTTCGGCAAGCTTAAGCCGCGCGGCGGTCATGGTTGACACCCGCATGAATCAACGCCTATCTTGAAGAAAGATAAGGAGTCACCGGCATGTCACATAAAAAACTCGTCCATTCTCTCGCGTTTGCTTTAAGCATATTGCTGACTTGTTCGGCCCACGCGGAAAAAACTTCCACCATTAAAAAATGCAAGGACGCTACCGGAAGATGGCATTACGGAGATTCCGCGGCGGAAG
>CAZDBT010000105.1:0-1075 GCA_964503795.1 uncultured Candidatus Saccharibacteria bacterium | reverse complement strand
GAAAAAAATGATGCTCGCGGGCATGCGCCAAGATTTTACTTGGGGCAGCCGCGCCGCCGACTACTTAAAACTTTATCGGCTGGCGCAAGCTGATCTACGCCGCAAAAAATAAAATTCTATTTAGATTGTTAGGCTCATATTACATTTCGTTCCTGATGACTTTTTACTTCACCGCGCCGCCGCCGCGCAAAATCTTCCAACTGGCGCGTGATGGCCGCGAAAGCATTGCGAATGGCGACATACACATCCTCGTCTTGGGCGCGGTTGGCCACGAGCTCGGCGCCGGGCACGGTTAGATCGATGTGCGCGCTGTAAAGTTTACCTTGGTGTTTGTGCCGCTGCGGGGTCTCAACCACCACGCGGCAAGTCATGATGCGGTCGGAAAAACGTTTTAGTTTTTGGGCTTTTTCGCGAATACGGGATTCAACGGCTTCGGACTGCGGCATATCCTTCAACGTCACTTGCACCTGCATAAAGCACCCTCCCTTCTTGAACGTAAAGTCTCAACGAATCGAGGCGATGTTCCGCCGGTTTATGCTAAAAAATTCTTTCAAGAATCTCTGCGACTACGAGCCACGGTAAAACAGTCTTCGCGCCATAAACACCCGGTTTGGTCGCAGATACCGTCGTAAGCGCTGGCGAAACAATCGAAATTACCTTCGTCGCGCTGAATCGCCTTAATCAATTGAATTTTGTCTCCGCTGCTTGGATTCATGCCATGCTGGCGGGCAATTTCGCGCACTTTCTGAATTTTCATCATGTCATCTCCTTAAAAAAAATATTGGAATCTCCCTGCATTTGGAAACTATGTCTTAAACCTTGCTATTCGACTTTGATGCACATCAATAAATCACAATCGCTCAGACGAGGCCATAGCCATTCATCCGACCTTAAAAACACCGCCAAGGGCTTTACAATCCCGATCAGGAGTGGAAGGATGGTAAAAGCTTAGACAGACATTTTTAGTTTTGTTAGCGCTGCAAAAGGGTAGGCCCATGGCAAGCAAAACCCTCAAAGAGCTACGCGCTCTGGCCCGATCTTTGGGCGTAAAAAATTACACAAAAATGACGCGCGA
>CAZDBT010000104.1:0-1075 GCA_964503795.1 uncultured Candidatus Saccharibacteria bacterium | reverse complement strand
AAGGAAGTACGGCGAGCACGCGCTCGCCGTCGAAAGTCTTAAGATCCGCCGACCTTTAGTAAAGTATCGTTTTTGAAAAATAAGCTGAGGTGCCGAGTTTCGCCCGTATTTTCACCCGTGCGTCGCAGATAGTAATAATAATCCCAGCGGTCGGCATGAAACGGATCCGTGATTAAGGGGCTGCCCATGACGAAACGCACTTGGCTGCGGCTCATGCCCGGTTTGAGTTTACTGATCATTTCTTGGGTGATGACGTTGCCTTGTTGAATTTCCTGCTTGTATACCCGTAAGCAACCCGGTAACAGCAAGATCAGGGCTAAGACAGCCAATAAAAATCGATAACGCATGGTTTTGATATTTGTCCGCAGGCTGATTTACACTGTTTGCGATCATAACCCAGAAGGGATGATGGGAGTATACTGGGGACGCCATTTCTAGACCCTGTTAGGATAAACACGATGATTCCCCCACGCAACAATACAGGCGGCGCCGAGCTTAAAAAGGCAGGACTCAAGGCGACACTGCCGCGCCTCAAGATATTGAATATTCTCGAAGCCGCGGGACATCCGCACATGAGCGCGGAAGATGTTTATAAAGAACTGCTCAACATGGGTGAGGAAGTCGGCTTGGCCACGGTTTATCGCGTGCTGACCCAATTCGAAACCGCGGGCTTGGTGATGCGGCATAATTTCGAAGGCGGCCGCTCGGTGTTTGAAATTAACCAAGGCGGCCATCACGATCACATGGTGTGCTTGGAGTGCGGCAAAGTATTCGAATTTTTCGACACTGCTATCGAAGAACGTCAACGCAAAATCGCCGAGAAGGCCGGTTTTCATATCGACGATCATTCGCTGTATCTTTATGGCGTGTGCGAGGGCATGAAGAAGCAGGGTAAGTGCTCCAAGAAATAATTCAAAACGGTTTTTCTAAAAAAAATAGATCGTCCCATCTTGATTATTAATTTTTTGCATGCATTGAGCGCAACTTTTTTGAGCCGAATGCGCTCACGGCGATGCCAATCAACGCCAGCGCCCACACCACCACCGCACCACTGGGAAGATCGAACAACGCTGAA
>CAZDBT010000103.1:0-1075 GCA_964503795.1 uncultured Candidatus Saccharibacteria bacterium | reverse complement strand
CCCGCGCCGCGGCCTTTTAAAATGCGATCGGCGCGCGCGGAATGAGATAAAAGATCCTGCCATGCGTCGCGCGGCAAACGTTTGAGCGCGGCGCTCACCAAGGGTTTGCGTTTGGCCCACACGCGCCGCGTCTCCAACACGCGTGCCAAGGGTTGACCGGCGGCGATCAGTGTCGCCATTTGCGCCAATTCGCGCACTTCGCGCACCAAGGCCCAGAGAATCAACACCGGTTCCACGCCTTCGCCGCGCAAGCGACCGAGAATGCGATCCACCGTCGCGGTTTCACCGCGCAAACTGGCGTCGGCCAAGGCAAAAACATTGAAGCGCGCATTGTCGCCGAGATTTCCCTCGATGTCATCCAAACCCACTTCGCCCGCGCCTAAGAGCATGACTAACTTGTCGATTTCCTGCGCGCAAGCCAGCATATTGCCCTCCATGAGGTGCGCCAACAAATCCACCACGCCCGACCCAGGTTTCAAGCCTTTGGCTTCCATGCGCCGCCGTATCCACACGGGCCACTGCGCGGCCTCGAGCGGGTAAATAGCAATCACGATGCCCGCGGCTTCGAGCGCTTTGGCCCATTTGGATTCGCGCACTTGCTTGTCGAGCTTGCCGCTGCTGACGATAAATACGATGTCACGCGACGCTTGCGCGGCGATTTCCGTCAAAATTTTGGCGCCGCTTTCACCCGGCTTGCCCGTGGGCAAGCGCAGTTCGATCAAGCGTTTTTCGGCGAACAAGGACAAGGATTGCATGGACGCAAACAGCCCGTTCCAATCAAAGCCGCTCTCCACGGTAAATATTTGGCGATCAAGACAACCAGCGGCGTGCGCCGCTTCGCGAATCGAACGGCAACATTCATCGACGAGCAGTGTTTCTTCGCCGTAGACGAAATAGATCGACGCCAGATCGCGTTTTAGGTGCTGGCTTAATTGATCGGCGCTAATTTGCATTTTGTCTTAAAGCTTGGTCGGCAAAGAAATACGCGCCAGACGGCGCAGAATTTGTTGGACGGCGTCACGCTGCATTTCACGCCGCAGCTCCTGCTCCTCGCGCTCGGTCGATAACACATTTA
>CAZDBT010000102.1:0-1077 GCA_964503795.1 uncultured Candidatus Saccharibacteria bacterium | reverse complement strand
CTCGGAAAATAACATCCATGAAATATCCGGAGCCGTTAAACCGGCTCCGGTTTTTTCGATCAGCGACCACTACGAATCCCTGAATAATATAAATGATTACTACCGTTACCGAAGAAAAACGCGAAGGCAGTTTGGGAGCGCCCATGCGTCATCCTCTGGATTGGCGCAATCCAGCTTTTTATGACGAAGTCGCGCTAACGAAAGAGCTCGAACGTGTCTTCGATATTTGTCACGGTTGTCGTCGTTGCGTCAGTTTGTGTAACGCATTCCCCACGCTTTTTGATTTGGTGGATAATTCACCCACGCAGGAAGTAGACGGCGTGAAAAAAAGTGATTTTGTCCAAGTCGTGGATCATTGTTATTTGTGCGATTTGTGTTTCATGACCAAATGCCCGTATGTTCCGCCGCACGAATGGAACGTCGATTTTCCGCATCTCATGCTGCGCGCCAAAGCCGTCAAGCTTAAAAATGGCGACGTAAAAAGTCGCGATAAATTGCTGACCAATACCGATATGGTCGGCAAGCTCGCAGGCATTCCAGTGGTGGTGCAGGTGGTTAACGCTGCCAACCGTTCGCCAGTATTTCGCAAAGGTTTGGATAAAACGCTTGGCGTGCATCCCGATGCCATTTTGCCTGAATATCACAGTGACACCTTGCGCAAGCGGGCTAAACATCATCAGACTGAAAATTTAAATATAACTTCCGCCGGACGTACGCGCGGCCGCGTCGCGTTGTTCGCTACCTGCTATGGCAATTACAACGAACCGCAAGATGGTCAAGATCTGATCGCGGTGTTCGAGCATAACGGCATTTCTGTAAAGCTTGCGGAAAAAGAACGTTGCTGTGGCATGCCAAAACTTGAACTCGGCGATCTCGAAGCCGTGGCGCGCGCCAAAGAAGCCAACATCCCTGTGTTAGCACGCCTTGTAGATGAAGGCTGGGATATTGTCGCACCCGTGCCGTCTTGCGTGCTCATGTTTAAACAAGAATTGCCGCTCATGTTTCCGGATGATCCGAACGTTATCAAGGTGGCCAAGGCTATTTTTGATCCTTTTGAATATCTCAGCTTGCGCCATA
>CAZDBT010000101.1:0-1082 GCA_964503795.1 uncultured Candidatus Saccharibacteria bacterium | reverse complement strand
GCTTTTCGTGCATGTGCACGACATTGTTTTCGGGCGCGCGCTTGGGCTCCTCTTTAATGACTTCATATCCGGTGATCTTTTCGTCGATCTTGATGGCCATGTGACAACTCCTTTTCTACTGTGCTTATGCGCGTTAAAACCGCCCGTAATAACCTTCTTTCAGGGCGTCATATAGGTTGGCGGCGCTGTGCATCTCGCCGTCGTATTCGATCTCTTCGTTGCCTTTGACTTCCACGGTCTCGCCGTTGGCCAACTGGAAACGATACAGGGTATTTTCCAAATCCTTTTCCTTCACCAGCACGCCTTGGAAGGCGGCGGGATTGAAACGGAAGGTGGTGCAACCCTTGAGGCCTTTATCGAAGGCGTACATGTAAATTTCCTTAAAGTCCTCGTAAGGGTAATCGGTGGGCACGTTGGCGGTTTTGGAAATGGACGAGTCGACCCATTTTTGCGCCGCGGCTTGTATGTCTACGTGTTGGCGCGGAGAGACGTGATCGGCGGAGATGAAATAATCCGGCAGCTGCGCTTGCGGATCATCCGTGTCGGGCGCTGCTTTGGGGTTCACCAGCGTGCGATAGGCCAACAGCTCAAAGGAAAACACGTCGACCTTTTCTTTGGTCTTGCGTCCTTCGCGAATGACGTTGCGGCTGTACTGATGCGCGAATGACGGCTCGATGCCATTGGAGGCGTTGTTGGCCAAAGATAAAGAAATGGTGCCCGTCGGCGCGATGGAAGTGTGATGTGTAAAGCGCGCGCCCTTTTCAGCCATGCGATCGGTGAGCGCGTCGTCGAACTGTTGCATGTAGCGGCTGTATTTGGCGAGTAGCACTTTACCTTTAATCTTGTCGCCCACCTTGTGACCGTCGCGGCGCATTTCCGGACGACGCACCAGCATTTCTTCGGTCACGCTGAATTCGTCTTCCATGATCGGCGCCGGACCTTTTTCTTCCGCGAGTTCGATGCCCGTTTCCCAACCGATCTGCGCCATCTCACGCGCAATTTGATCGGTGAATGTCAAGGACTCGGGCGAGCCGTATTTCATTTTGAGCATGGTTAAGGTCGAGCCCAGACCCAAGAAGCCC
>CAZDBT010000100.1:0-1097 GCA_964503795.1 uncultured Candidatus Saccharibacteria bacterium | reverse complement strand
ACGAGTACATCGCGTATGCAACAAATGTTGGAGACGTGTTTACCGTCGCATTGCAGACACTCCCCGCATCCGACTTCCATTACGCCGGGATGGCAAACTGGAAATATCTTGGAGGACTGCAATCTGGATATTGGACCGGTTATAAGATTGCCACGGGAAGTTTCATTTTCGGTGATCAAACGCAACCAACGGTTGTCGACAGTATTCCGACTGCTACCTATCTGGGCTACGTCCAAGCATCCGGAGAGGCTTATGTCTATTACGACAGCTATGATCAACTGGCCGCAAAAGTCTCGGTTGCGCTGGACCGAACAGCAGGAACCATAGCAGTTTCCATTACGAACATTGAGTATTGGATCAATTCCGTTTGGATGAATTCGCCCTTGTATTCCACAAAGATTGCAAACTTCTTGAGCGGTGTCCCTTCCGTGCAATCCAATCCGCAGAGCCTGAGCTGCGTCGCTCCAATTCTCCCTACAAGCAACTTTTTTTCATGCGACGTTACCGGGCAGGCCGCCAATGGAAAGATAATCGGCAGGTATTTTGGTCCCAATGGCGAGGAAGTTGCGGGAACTTTTGCGTTTAGCGGTATGTTTGAGTCGCAGAATGGTCAGTCCGTTGCTGGGGCCTTTGTGGCAAAGAGATAACTTCTGGAACGAACATCCAGATGATTCAGTTGTTGCTCGGTCATCGCAGCCCGCAAACAACCATGATCTACATGCATATGATCGAGGTGATGAGGAAGCACGCTAGTCCGTTCGACCGCCTATGAAACTAGAATCCAATATGCCACTGGAAAGATGAGCTCCCAGTCCTTAGGTCATGGATCGGAGACCGCTCTTGAGCATTAAGCAGACCCGAAGCGGGCACGTCGCTAACGGCGGCAATTGGTCGTAAGCAGCGCTGATCATGGCCAGTTCAGTGATACCGAAAACCGGTTTGGCTGATCGGTAGGCATAAACTAGGCGATCAATTTAGAAAGGCGCGTGCAGTTACTTACCTTGGGTCAACCGCCCACCATTAGCTTTTCAATATCGCGCGCGTTACGCGCGATATCGTTCACAGTCTGGATCTCTGCTTTCGCAGGGATGACACTG
>CAZDBT010000099.1:0-1105 GCA_964503795.1 uncultured Candidatus Saccharibacteria bacterium | reverse complement strand
GATTAGCGAAGGACGAAACCAAGGCGCCCGTATTCGCATCCAATATATAAAGAAAACCATCGCCGCTCACGACATGCAGATAGCCGTTTAGAAAGAGCGGCGTGGGCCGCACGTTTCCTTTGGTATCGAAACGCCACACTTGTGAACCGGTCAGGGCATCCAAGCAATATATCGCCGTAAATTCGGCGCCGCGATCGTGTTCATTTAAATTGGCCGCGCGAATCGCATTGTTGCCATTGAAGTCGGCATCGCCCACGGTCACGATCACGCGCAATTTTCCGCCAATCATTTGCGCCAAGGGTTGGCCCATGCCCGCCACGCCGACCAATTCCTTGCGCCATATCGCCAGCGACGTCTGCGCATCGAGCGCGTAAATTTCCCGTCGACTGGTGGTGGCGAACACGATGCCTTGTGCCATCGAAACACCGACCACGTTGCCTACCCATTGTGCGGCGGTGGTGGCCCAGGCCATGCGTCCATCGGCGGGATAATATTTGGCCGCCACATCCACGCGCCGCATTTCATCGCCCGTCAGCGGCGATACGGTGGTGATGCCGTTGGTTAAAAACGAAGGCGCGTTGGAAGGAACGGTGAAAACAGGATTGTGTTGCTGGTTGTATCCGTATTGCCCCCAGGTTTGCGGGAAAGCCGCGCGCGCGCTGGAGCTGTTATAAGTAGTGGCGCTACCGTAACGAATGTATTCCTGCGCGTGAATGGGAACAACGTTTAAAATCGCAGCCGCAACGATGGCCGACCGAACGATCGGTGCATAACGCATACGCTCCTCCTTATCCCAGATGGGTATTAGTTTTTTATCGGATCGAAAGCATGTGCATCAGCAAGAATCGTGCCCTGCACTTACCAACTAGTAAGGACGTAGGCTTGATGAAAAAAATTTCATTCAGTTAAGTATTTAGAAAAATTATTTATTAGTCGCGCGCATGAATTAACGCCAGATAAAACCATTACACGGCGCGCTTGCCCGATTTACTTTTTATCTTAAGACAAGTGTTTTAAAAATTTTTATTCGTGCTTAGGCTTGTAAATGCGCATGGAAAAAATCAGGCATACATGCACTAATCAGGTAAGCATTCCTTATTTTTTG
>CAZDBT010000098.1:0-1128 GCA_964503795.1 uncultured Candidatus Saccharibacteria bacterium | reverse complement strand
TAGGTTGCGGTATCGAACCACTCCTTCTTGTGCAGCTCGTCGTTGTATTCTTCCGCGCCCACATCGAAACTAGCAGTATCGACGTCGATGCGTGCGCGTCCGCTGCTAGGTTTTTGCGGATTGAAATCGATGCTGCCGCTGAATGTATTGAAACGACCTTCGACGGGGACATTCATTTGGCGGAAGGTCGCGCTGATCTGACTTTTAGCGGCATCGATATTGGCCGCCGTTGCGGCCAAGGCCACCAGTACACAAACCATCGCTGCTAAGCGGGATAATAATTTGGCGGCTGATTTATTCATACGTGCGTCTAAGGATTACGCGGCGGCGTGAGAAACGGCAGCATGCGCGCCAACAAACCGTCGCGATCGACAAAATGATGCTTCAACGCGGCGGCGATGTGCAAGGCCACTATAAACGCCAAACCATAAGCGAGCGCTTCATGCACTTCTTCCAAGGTTTCACCCAGCTCTTTATCTTTGCCAAGTAAATCCGGAATCGGCAACACGCCAAAATAAACCGTGGGCACGCCCTTGGCCGAGCTCATCAACCAGCCGCTCACGGGAACGATGAACATAAATAAGTACAAGACGAGATGCGTGGTGCGCGCGGTTTGTACCTGCCAACGCGGGATACTGGATGACAAGCGCGGGGCGGGATGCGTCGCCAACCACGCCACGCGAAGCATCGCCAAGATGAAAACCGTCACGCCCATCCATTTATGCCAACTGTAATAGCGCAGCTTGGCCGGCGACAGCGGCAACTCGTGCATGTAAACGCCTAAACCCCAGCCAGCAAAAATCAGCAAGGCGATAAGCCAATGCAAGGAAATGGCAACGGTGGTGTAACGCCACATTTGCGAGGGTAAGGACTCCGATTTCATTGCCGCTCCATGATTTAAGCTGATTGCTTCTTTCGACAAGATTTGTTCGATTTGTTTTGCAATGTTGGTAAATAATTATTCAGACGATGGGTTTCCCCACAATCCAGCAAGGATGCCATGATCCCTGACGTGGAATAAACTGAAATAGATTTTGACAGTCGGTTTGCCGTTTTAAAAAATCGCGCCGGACAAACGAATCTACAACGGCTAAATCTTGGGCAGGGTCACGCCTTGTTGCCCTTGGT
>CAZDBT010000097.1:0-1130 GCA_964503795.1 uncultured Candidatus Saccharibacteria bacterium | reverse complement strand
ACACCGAACTTTTAGGCATGCGCGTGGAGTGGCGGCCGTATGCGGACAATGTATATCTCACCAGTGGGCATGACAATCTTGCTTTGCATCGCGCCCCGCCCGATTTTTCACCGGGCGCAGCGCAGCGCTTGGATCATTTTGGATTCGTGCTCGATGATATAAACGACGTGGATAAATGGCACGCGTTTCTAAAATCTAAAAACGTGGTCATTATGAAGGAACCCAAGACGCATCGAGATGGTGCGCGCAGTTTCTATTGTCGCGATCCCGATGCCAATAGCATCCAAATGATTTACCACCCACCGTTGGCTAAAAAAATAAAATGATTTACAGCCAGTACGCGGTGCGCGTCATGATTTTCGAAGTAAACCGCATTAATTCTTTAACTGGCTGGGGCAGAGAGGCCGCGCCAGCTTCTATGGCTTGCGTTGCGTGATGATTTTCGTCTTGACGCATTTGCTCTAAAATTGCCCGGCTCTTGTTGTCCGCCGCTGGCAATTTTTGCAAATGACTACCCAAGTGCTCGACCACCTGTTTCTCAGTTTCTGCCACAAAACCCAGGCTCCATTTATCGCCCGCCACGCCCGCTATGGCGCCGAGCGCAAAAGAACCGCTGTACCACAGAAAATTTAAATAACTGGTGTGGGTGCCGAGCTCATCGATACGTTGTTGCGTCCAAGCGAGATGATCGTTTTCTTCTTGCGCCGCTTGTTCCATTTTCTGCCGTACTTGCGGTAATTTGGCCGTGACCGCTTGCCCTTGATACAAGGCTTGGGCGCAGATTTCACCCACGTGATTGATGCGCATGAGCCGGCCGGCCAATTCTTGTTCGTGATTCATCAGGTCCGTATCTTTTTGCAAGCCAGCGGGATTAGCGCGCAGGGCATGCGGCGTTGGACCGAATACGGTATGCAGGGCTTGATCCAGTTGCCCAAACAAGCGGTCAAGGGAAGAAAAACGTCGGTCAGTCATGGCGTCAACAATATCCTTAGATGTGTCGGGTAACAAGTGCATTCATGTGGATGGGTAGTTCTTCCATTTGTCTTTCTAGCAGCACAATAGGATGAATCACCTCAATAGAAAAACCCGCTTCACGCATGCCTTCGATTAAATACATAGCGCAGCCTGGA
>CAZDBT010000096.1:0-1153 GCA_964503795.1 uncultured Candidatus Saccharibacteria bacterium | reverse complement strand
ATTTACGCAGATACAGCAACTGACGCTTGAGCGCGTGCAGGTTGCGCATGAGATCTGGCGTTGGTTTGGCAATCAAAGATTCTTCTAGCGTTTCGATGCGTTCGCCCAGCTCCTCGAAGATCGAGAAAAAATTATCCACCACCATGTCCATCAACGCGTAAGCCAAATAATCTGCACCTTGTTTACAAATTCGCCCACGATTGTGAACGATGCGGTCTTTCACTGGATTAAAAATATCGTTTTCGCTCTCCAAGAAAGAAATGACGAAATTATGCCCCAGGACCAAACTGATCTGTTCGGTAACGATTTCATTTTGCGTATTGGCGCGCTTCAGCTGGCGCAGCACAATATAAATATAATCGCCGTAATCTTCCAACTTGGGGCGCTGATCGGTATTGAGCACGTCTTCCAGCACTAACGGATGTAAATTAAATATCGCGCCGAAGGGCGCGAGCTTTTCCACATCATGCACACCGACCACGTTAATCCAGCACACACCCGGCTGGTTGATAAATGGCGCGCATTCCTGCACCGCTTGAATTTCCTTTTCCACTACTTGTTGGCCGTGGTAATGCAGCAAGCTCATACGTGTGGCGGCACCCGTTTTTTCTCCCAAATACATCAAGGTGCCTGGGGGCAAACCGGCCTTGCGTGAACGTTTTTTCATGGCTTGGGGCATAAATTCACCTTTTTATTGCGTGAGTTGAGTACCATAAGGCAGCTTATCGCGTATCCAGCAAACACCGGGCTTTTCAATTAATCTCAAGGGTCTATAGTATCTCTGCTTCGCGCTGTAGGCGCTCAGGTTTTCTAGGGATTGGATATGAATACTTTTCGCGCTGCTCATGCCAGCGCTTCGAATTGGCAGCAAGCCGCCAATGCTTGCCTGGCGCAGCTTGGCAACGTTCCAGCGCAAGCGACTTTCGGTTTTCTGTATGTCACCGACGCCTTGGCGCGCGATCTGCCGGAGATTCTGGCGTTCTTTAAAGAACAGACCGACGTCGTCAACTGGGTCGGCAGCCTGGGTATGGCGGTGTGCGCTACCTCGCAAGAATATTACGATAAGCCGGCGATGAGCGTCATGCTGGCTGATTTTCCCATAAATTCCTTTCGCATCTTCTCCACCATAAAATCCGACATGGCTGAATTTTCC
>CAZDBT010000095.1:0-1155 GCA_964503795.1 uncultured Candidatus Saccharibacteria bacterium | reverse complement strand
AAGTCACCAAGTCGCTTTCGATAATGCGCACCGCTACGCCACCGTCAGGCGTCACCAGGGCTTCGCCCTCGAGGATGTAGCACATTTCTTTTTGCTCGTACTTCCAAGGAAATTTCGACACTTCCTTGCTCCAAATCGGCCAATCGTAGACGCCGATGACCTCGAGTTTCATGGGCGAAGGATTGTGCTCGGCATAAATTTGATCCATGACTTTTCCTCAAACTATTTAAGCAATTCTACGGTGTGAACGCGCGTCTTAGCAATCAAAGTTCAAGGCTCACATCAGAAATAATCCATAGATAAAAACATTCACCAGCGTGAGCGGAATACCGATACGAGCGAACTCCAGAAAGCTCAGCGTTTCGCCTTTACGTTCGGCGCTTTGGATAATGATGATATTGCTCGCCGCGCCCAAAATAAAAAGATTTCCTGCCAACGTGGAGCCCGCGGCCAAGGCCAGGAACGCGGAGCTAGACGTACCCGCGTGCATCAAGATCGGTAAATACAGTGCCACCAACGGAACATTGGAAATCAATTGGCTTAGCAACACGCTAGCACCGAAAACCACGGCGATGGAAGTGGGATTTAAATTCCATTGCGCCATGAGGGATTGAAAAAAACCGGACAGCCAAACGCTCTCCATTAAAATAAACATAGCGCCAAAAAACGCCAAAGTGCGCCAATCGGTATGCCGCAAGATACGCCCGCGCTTGGGGCTAAATAATAAAATCGGCGCGGCGCTGATAAGCGCGATGTAGGTCAAACGAAAATCTAATGTCGGCAAAGTAAACGCCAATAAAATCTTGGCCAGGCTTAAAAAAATAATGAGCAACAAGGACCAGCGCGCCAGACGCGCCAAGGAGACATCATGTAGTTTTGGCGGTGCATGCACTAATTCATGACGATGAAAACTTTGGCGATAAAAAAACTTAAGAATAAAAAAAGCCGCCAGCAGGTTAAGCAACGTTGGCCAGGCGAGGCTGGATAAAAAATCAACGAAAGGATTTTCTAAACCAGCATGGATCGCGACCAATAGATTTTGCGGATTGCCAATCGGGCTTGGCACACTACCCAAGGTCACGCCAAATGCCAACGCCAGCAACAGCGCCTGCGGCGGCATCTTGTGCTGTTTAGCCAGCAACAGAACCACGGGCG
>CAZDBT010000094.1:0-1167 GCA_964503795.1 uncultured Candidatus Saccharibacteria bacterium | reverse complement strand
TGCTGCTGCCAGGTCATGTCACCTTGGCTGCGATAATAATCGAGCCCAGTTTCGCCGATGGCCACCACGCGTGCGTCATCGGCCAGGGCAAGCAATTCATCCGCGGTGGGATCACGTCCTTCTATTTCATTCGGATGCACGCCAACGGAAGCAAAAATATTGGCGTGCTGATGGGCTAAGCGTTGGATTTCGGGATAGGCTTCGAGCGTGACGGAAACGCACAGCATATGCCCCACTCCATTTTCCCGAGCACGCTGGAAAACATCTTCCAGGTAGGTATTGAGTGGGTCGAAATTAAGGTGACAGTGGGAATCGACGAGCGACGTCACGTTACATCGTGTGCGTGAGCCGATCGGAATTCAGCGCGCCCGCCAAGATGCCTTCGATCTTATTGCGCGCCACGCCCGAATCTTTTTCGCTGAACTGAATGCCAATGCCAGAAGTGCGGCTGCCTTGCGCCCCTTGCGGCGTGATCCAAATCACGTGTCCCGCGACCGGAATTTTTTCTTTGCTGTCCATCAAGGTCAGCAACATAAAAACTTCTTCGCCCAACTTATAAGGACGGTTGCTCGGCACAAAAATACCGCCGCCTTTCACAAACGGCATGTACGCGGCATACAGAGCGTTTTTATCTTTAATGGTGAGCGACAACACGCCCGGCCGCGCGGCCAGGGGCACAGGCTTGACGGGAGACTTAGCGGCGGTGGCGGTTTTATCTATCATAAGGAATGTTTACCTATTTCATTGTAGACGGCTGATTCGCGACCAGCGGATTAAAATATCTTCCAGCATCAACAACTCATCTAAAGGACTGGTCAGCTGTCTATGACACTCATGAATTACATCAAGGTAATTATATAATAGACTAATATTTAATATATTTTTATTAATGCGCGCCTTAATTTCCGAATTTAAGTGTCCTTCGCCCACCACCCCCGCCTGCTGCTTGATGAAATCCAAGACAACATAATAAAGCCAGCTTAAGCAAAGCGCCGTTCCTAGATTTTTCCAACGTAGTGCACAAACCACCGGATCATCTCGACCTAAAGCCAAATTTTCCAAGTCTTGGCCAAGCTGGCGGCACTGTTGGGAGAATCCCTGCTCGGCCAAGTTTTTGGCCAAAAGCGGCGCGCCGCCAGCAAATCGCAATAAACTGGCGGTTTCTTC
>CAZDBT010000093.1:0-1181 GCA_964503795.1 uncultured Candidatus Saccharibacteria bacterium | reverse complement strand
CGAAAAAAAGCTTCCTCGCCCACCGCGGTCATTTCATTGGCGGTTAAATTAAAAATATGCAAATCGCGCTCACGCACGTCTTGGGCGCGATAAATTCCATAGGCATCTTTGCTGTCTTTGTAGTGATAAATCAGCGCGGCATCGATGGCCAAGGGAATAAAAGTGGTGGGACGCGAAAGAAATTTAAACGAAAACGGCGCGACCGCCAGATCGCTTAAGGATTCACCTGGAATCGGCGTGCGAAATCCGGAGTTGTCGCGTTGGCGCGCATCGCGATATGCAGCGTAACCGGAATACAAACTGATATCGGTCGCCAGCCGCGCGGCGTAGTCAAAACGCAGCGTGGTCTTATTGATGAACTCGCGATGATTGCCTTCGTCGTAGCGTTCATCCGCATCCAGATAATCGTTCTTTCTCTGGTAATACAGCGCGCCGTAAACCGACACGGCAAAAACTCCGAAGTGCAAGGCGGCTTCGCCATAGTCGCCGTTCGCGGCTTGGCCCGCGCCCGGAACCACCGCGCTGGCTACGCCACGTATCCATGGATCCGCTGCAGTGGCTGACGACACCCATGCTAATAAACAAAGGCTAGCCAAAATTGCGGGCTTGGTTTTTTCTTTATTATAGCGTCGCCAAATAAATCTCATCCGTAAGAAATATATTTATGGGTTAAGCGGCCACTTTAACACACATCGTCGTGACGCTTGATACGCCGCATCACCAAAAAACAACCACGGAGCGGGCGCTCCGTGGTCAAGAACATTACGAGCGGTCGGGTACCTGGATTTTGGACTTACCGAACTTGGCCTCGAAATAACCTTCGGCGCCACCATCGAGAAAGAAATAATTTTTTAGGCCCTGCTTCTCGAGGTAATACTGAAACCAACGCGCTTGATGACCGACCTTGTCGTAAACCAACAAAGTTTTATTGGCTTGTCTGGCCTGGGTCACGACGTCGGCGATGCGCTGGCGGTCGTCCAACTGGGCGCGCTCTTCCTTAAAAGGAAACAACATCACGTCGCGTTGACGCATGTCGCGGATATCCAGCACCACCGCGTTCGGTCCGATGCGTGATTCAAATTCACCCGCGGGCAAAACATGTTTCTTGAAGCGCGCACTATCGATGATCTCGCTTTGCTTGACCGGGCTTTGACCGAGCAACACGCTTTGATCGGGATAAA
>CAZDBT010000092.1:0-1197 GCA_964503795.1 uncultured Candidatus Saccharibacteria bacterium | reverse complement strand
TCTCGATCTCCTCCTCACAGGCATAGGAATCCTGGAACTCTAACCCTTGCTCTAGAAATTCCTGCCGCAATGTCATCCCGCCGAGTGTACGCCTTGTGTTCCCGAAATGCCGGTCAAGAATCCGCGTATCAACCGTCCGCCCGTTTTCTCGGACACGGATCAGGTCGGCGTAATCCTTGACCGTAAGATTTGAGTCCTTGGCCCCGTGAAAAGTGAACTCGGGCCACTCATCGTAATAGTTCACGGTTCCAGTCTTATCAACGTAGCGCCACAGAATTGCCAAAGGTTTACCGATTGCAGGATCAACCACCATTCCAATGGAATGCGGTTGATCTTTAGGCGGCTCAAATTCCTCGTTGGCAACGTGAACAGCGGGATCAAAGGCCTTGAAGATGCGGCCCGACATCGAGAGCGGGCGACCACTAAATCGCGCCTCCCGCTCATCGGGATCACACTGCGAAAGGCTTTTTTCAATCTGCTCATGCTCAAGATTCCCATTCACTCCATGCTGCTTGCAGTTCTCGCATGAGTTTCCATAACGAACTCGGATATTCTTTCCGTCCGCTTTGTTCAATAGACCGTCAACGACCCAAACGTTGTCAAAAAGTGAAGTGAAGCCACCGATAATATAACCACCGGAGCGAGAGCGGGGCACGGCCTCTTTGAACAAGGCCTCTGGCGGAGGCTCGTTAAAGGCCTGTAGTCCTATATTGGGCCCAGCAGCTTCCTTGGCGTCACGCTCATAGCTAAATAGATCGAGAATCCATCCGGTATCAGTATGAAAAACACTCGGATAGCTATAACGACCTTTGCTGACCTCATAGTGTCCCCGAGGGAAGAGACGATCTATCGCGGTTTGTAGAGAACCAATCTCCTCAAGCTCGGCTGGACCGGAATAAATCCTGGCTCGCTTCGGGAAGCGCCAATCCTGGAATGCCGCGATCCTGAGCGGATCGGGGGCCATCGAGGGCCACATCGCAGCAGCCAGGATGGCGGCGATCAATTCTGACTTACCCCAAGAATTACCGGCACCAGAAATAACGATGAATCCGCCATCAATAAGTTTAATGAATTCTTCCTGACCCTGGTGAGGCTGAAAGAGCTTGATGGCTTCATTTGCTTGGGTCCACTCCAACTGCCGGAACCACTGGTCTATTTCCTTCCGGCGATCCTCTGAGCAAGTCTTCGCCTCTAGAC
>CAZDBT010000091.1:0-1199 GCA_964503795.1 uncultured Candidatus Saccharibacteria bacterium | reverse complement strand
GCGAAGCTTCGGATATAAGCAAAGCCCTTGTTCAATTCGAACAGGAACGTCTTGATTCGCTTTTAACCTGCTGTGAAGTGGAAGATTTTTTTATCTGGAAGTACGCGGAAAATAATCAACCGATCGGCGTTAACCATGATTATAAAAATCGCGTTCGACGGCAAAATATAGAAAAACGCTATCTTGAAAACGGTTCGTTTTATATTTTTAAACCTGACGTCATACGCCAGTACAATAACCGCCTTGGCGGCAAGATAGGCATACACGTAATGGACAAGCAGAAAATGTTTCAGATTGATAATCCTCAAGACCTGGTTCTTTGCCAGGCCATCATGCGAGGCTACGGTTTCGACAAATGACGGCAACGTTTATTGAAAATCTTTTTTCGCTGCGCAATCGTGTCGCGCTGGTTAGCGGCGCATCGCGTGGAATCGGTTTAGCGATTGCGCGTGGATTTGAAAAAGCGGGGGCAACAGTCATTGGTATCGGCACTTCAGCGGCGCCCGCGGAGGCGTTAACCGGCAAATGCACGTATCGACAGTGCGATGTCACCGATAAGTTAAAATTTCGCGCACTTTGTGATTCCTTGCTCAAAGAACACGGAGGCTTGCATATATATTTGCACGCCGCGGGAATCACTCTTCCGTCGGCGACTGGCGACGCGGCCATGGATAACTTCGACAAAACCATCGATATTAATCTCAAGGCTGCTTATCATTGCTGCCTGACAGCCAGCGAGCACATGAAGCAAGGTCAAGGCGGTTCCATCATAAATGTGACCAGTATTGGATCGGTATTGGGTTTTCCTGAAAATCCAGGTTACGTGGCTTCTAAGGGTGGTTTGCGTTTATTGTCAAAAGCGCTGGCGTTCGACCTGGCGGACAAGAATATTCGCGTCAATAATCTTGCTCCCGGTTATATCCATACTTCCATGACCGATAAAAGTTTTAATGATCCACAGCGCCATCAAGAGCGTTTGACGCGCATGATGATAAAGCGCTGGGGCACGCCCGAGGATTTAATTGGCGCCGCCATATTTCTTGCCTCCGATGCGTCAAGCTATATAACCGGACAAGATATTTTTGTGGACGGAGGGTGGACTGCCAAAGGATTATGAAAAAATTACCAGCATGAAACAAATTGGTTTTATGCAAGGACGCCTGTCACCGCTGGTCAACGGCAAGATAGAGCCGGAGATG
>CAZDBT010000090.1:0-1201 GCA_964503795.1 uncultured Candidatus Saccharibacteria bacterium | reverse complement strand
CCGATGGTGCCGACGTTTAGGTGCGGTTTGTTGCGGTTGAATTTTTCCTTGGACATCGAAGCAGCCTCGTCTAGTTATTTCAGTTAAACGTATTCTTTTTAAAATTTAAAATTCTTAAAAACTCTTTCTCAAAAAATTCTGGAGCCCATAATCGGAATCGAACCGATGACCTCTTCCTTACCAAGGAAGTGCTCTGCCGACTGAGCTATATGGGCAAATATTTCATAAGCCCAATTCTTAAGCTGGAGCGGGTAATGGGAATCGAACCCATATCATCAGCTTGGAAGGCTGAGGTTCTACCATTGAACTACACCCGCCTTGGTGTTTAGGTTTCGTGATAAACCGTCTCGCCCTCTCGCTCCGCTCCCGCTCAATCCGGCTCGCCACCGACTGGTGGAGGGGGGTGGATTCGAACCACCGAAGGCAGAGCCGTCAGATTTACAGTCTGATCCCTTTGGCCGCTCGGGAACCCCTCCGGAAAAAACGAAGCCGCGAATTTTGCTGGACTGCGCCCAGCTTGTCAATCGATATCGTTGATTTTTTGAATAAACTGCGCGACTTTTGCTAACCGATCGGTTCTCCTACTTGCTGCGTTGCGCCGCCTGGCGGCGGATTAAATTTAGCGCTGAACCAGCCATAAACCAGGCAATTTGCTCCTTTGTCAGGCTGTGCAAGACGAAAAACTTTTCCTGACTATTATCCGCATGCTGAATACGGACTTCGATTTTTTGCCCTGGGCTCAGTTTATCGAGACCGACGAAACTTACACGATCATCCTGGCGAATGCGTTCATAGTCAGCCGGATCGGCGAAAGTTAGTGGCAAAACGCCTTGTTTTTTAAGATTAGTCTCGTGAATACGGGCAAAACTGCGCACCAGCACCACGCGGCAACCCAAATAACGCGGGCTCATGGCGGCGTGTTCGCGCGAACTGCCTTCACCGTAATTTTTATCGCCCACCGCGACCCAGCCTAAGGTTTTGGCTTTGTAGGCGCGCGCGGTTTTCTGCAGTTCTTCGCCGGTTTGCCCGGTCAGCACATTGAAACCTGTACCCGGCTTGGTGCTAAAAACATTGTCCACGCCCGAAAACATATTGTCGCTGATGCGATCAAGGTGACCGCGAAACTTAAGCCATGGACCGGCTGGAGAAATATGATCGGTGGTGCATTTGCCGCGGGCTTTCATCAGCACGGGTAAATTTT
>CAZDBT010000089.1:0-1206 GCA_964503795.1 uncultured Candidatus Saccharibacteria bacterium | reverse complement strand
AATTCCCCCCAAAATTACAGCGCGTCGAGCGCCAGTGACTGTTGGTATGTTACCTGGTTGTTTTGTCATCGTTTGATGTGCCAACCAAGCAAAAGCGACAGCTTCAACCCAATCTGGCGGTAAGCCCAACGTTTCTGTGGAAGCGACTGGCATCGCAAAAAGTTTTGCCAAGCTCGTGACTAGCTCGCGATTATGCGCCCCACCGCCACATACATAAATTTCCTGGGTGTGAGGTAAAAATTGATGAATCGTCTGCGCGATGGTTTTTGCGGTCAATTGCAAAAGCGTTGCCTGAATGTCCGCGGGTGCTAGCGTCTGGGAAAATTTTTTTAAATGACCATCCAGCCATTCCAAGTTGAAATGTTCCCGTCCAGTGCTTTTAGGGGGCGGCGCTGCGAAATAAGCATCGGCCAATAATTGTTTCAGCAATTCAGGCGCTAGCTTGCCCGATGCGGCCCATTTTCCTGAATCATCGTGAGTTTGTCCTTGATGACGCGAAATCCATTGATCAAGTAACGTATTGCCCGGACCGGTATCGAAACCGCTTACCGATTGGATTGGATCGGCGGCTAAATAGGTAATATTGGCAATGCCGCCGATGTTTACGATGGCGCGATTATGTCGCGGTGAATGAAACATATAACGATGAAAAGCAGGGACCAATGGGGCCCCTTCGCCGCCCGCTGCTATATCGCGGGCGCGAAAATCGGCGATGGTGGTGATGCCAGTTTGCTCGGCGATCACTGAAGGATTGCCGATTTGCAGAGTAAAAGGATGTAATGCTTTCGGTCGGTGGCGCAATGTTTGGCCGTGACTGCCAATCGCATGAATATCGTTTGGCTTCATGTCGGCTCGCTGGAGAACAACGTTGGCTGCTTCAGCGAATAATTCCCCCAAAGCCATATCCAGCTCGCCCAATCGCTCTATTTCATTAGGACCCGAACGCATCAGGCTTTGTATTTCATCGCGAATATCGGGCGGAAGAGGGTGAACGTAAGTGGAGACGACTATGGGTTTTGCCTTCGAGGGAAAGGAGACTATCGCAGCATCTATCCCATCGACGCTGGTTCCCGACATCAGCCCGATATAATGCATGGTTTCAGTTCCGACGAAGGTGTTGTAGATCGATTGATTAATATTTATCGTTCGGCGGCAAGCTGTATGCCACGACCGATTATATCTAGACGCGCACTCCATATTTTTGCG
>CAZDBT010000088.1:0-1209 GCA_964503795.1 uncultured Candidatus Saccharibacteria bacterium | reverse complement strand
CGCGCCGTTTTTTTCGCACGCTGATTTTTTTATTCAGACGCTTAAGGATTTTATCCGATGACGGATGCTCTAGCTCTCGATAAACGACGCTTGCGCGAATCATTCGACCGCGCCGCTACTAGCTATGACGCAGCGGCAGTGTTGCAGCGCGAAATCGCCGATCGCATGTTGGCGCGCTTGGACGTGATCAAACTCGTGCCGCAAGTTATTTTGGATGTCGGTTGCGGCACTGGCTATGATTTACACAAGCTTTCGCGGATTTATCGTCAGGCACGTTTAATCGGTGTGGACATAGCGCCCGCCATGACGCAACGCGCGCGCCAAAAAACCGGTTGGTGGAACCGATTGACTCAACGCGTCGCGTTTGCCTGCGGCGATGCCGAAGGTTTGCCGCTGGCAAGCGCTTCAGTCGACATGGTGTTTTCCAATCTGGCTTTGCAATGGTGCGAGCCGCTCAAGACCTTCGCCGAAATCAGGCGTGTGTTGCGTCCGGGTGGTTTAATTATGTTTACCAGTTTCGGCCCTGACACGCTGCGTGAGTTACGCCAAGCCTGGCAAGCAGTCGATGATGCACCGCATGTGCATGGATTTCTCGATATGCATGATCTGGGCGACATGCTTATACACGCGGGTTTTACCGATCCCGTGATGGATATGGAGCGCTTCACGCTAACTTACTCCACGGTAATGGAGGTGATGCGCGATCTTAAGCGCTTGGGCGCGCACAATGTCGCGGTGACGCGCGCGCGCGGTTTGACGGGCAAGGCGCGCTTCGCGCGCTTTCGCGCCGCGTATGAATCTTTGGCACAAGCGGGAAGAATTCCCGCGACGTATGAAACGGTATACGGACATGCGTGGGTTCCAGAAACTTCGGCTAAACCTGCGGCCGACGCGGTAGCGGTGGTTTCCATGGGCCGATTGCGACGGAGAAAACCATGAAAGGCGGGTGGTTTATTGCAGGCACCGATACGGGCGTGGGAAAAACTTACGTCGCCAGCGCACTGTTACAAACACTCACAAACCGCGGGGAGCGTACAGTCGGCATGAAGCCCGTGGCCAGTGGTTGCTATGCAACCAACCTGGGAATGCGCAGTGAAGACGCAGAACAATTGCTCGCCGCCAGCGCCATCACCGCGGATTATGCCGACGTTAATCCGTACGCTTTTGCGCCCGCTTGTGCGCCGCACGTGGCGGCGGCTGAATGCAGTG
>CAZDBT010000087.1:0-1227 GCA_964503795.1 uncultured Candidatus Saccharibacteria bacterium | reverse complement strand
GCCTCGGCCAAGCGAATATTGCGCGGAATAATCGTGCGATAAAGTTTGTCGCCAAAATGCTGTTTCAATTGCGCTGAAACCTCGTTGTCGAGATTGTTGCGCGGGTCGTACATGGTGCGCAGTAAACCTTCGATTTGCAATACCGGATTAAGCGTTTCGCGAATTTTGCGAATGGTATTGACCAAAGCGGTGAGGCCTTCCAAGGCATAATATTCGCATTGCATCGGGATCATCACCGATTGCGCGGCGACTAAAGCATTGATGGTGAGCAAATTCAAAGCGGGTGGACAATCGATCAAAATATAATCGTACTGCGTGATCATGGTTTCCAGCGCGCTGCGTAAACGCCGTTCGCGCTGATCAAGCTCGATCAATTCAACTTCCGCGCCCGAGAGTCGGCTGTTGGCTGGCACCAAATCGTAACTGCCTTCGATGGAAATCAGCGCGGCTTCGATGGGTTCGAGACCGATTAACACCTCATACGTAGTGATCGAGCGTTCTTCTTTGTTAACGCCGCTGCCCATGGTGGCATTGCCTTGCGGATCGAGGTCGATCAACAACACGCGCCGACGGGTCTTCACCAATGAAGCGGCTAAATTAATACTCGTCGTGGTCTTGCCGACCCCGCCCTTCTGATTGGTGATTGCAACAACCTTGCCCATGGGGCCGCTGCTCCTTCCATCAATTCGGCGTGAGAATGACCAGATGCCGTTCAGCATCCAGGCCCGGTATGCGCAACACCTTTACTTCGGTTTGATATCCACTGGTGATCGCCGCTAACTCTTCCTGCGGAAAAACTCCTTTCATCAACAGGAAGCGGCCAAGCGGCGCACACAGATGTTGGCTGGCTGCCAGCATATCAGGAATGGAGGCGAACGCGCGAGCCAACAGCGTATCGAATTTTTCCGGCGGATGGAATTTTTCCACGCGCGCGGCTTCGATGCGCACATTTTTTAAGCCCAATTCATGCACCGCTTGGGTGACAAACCGGGTTTTTTTGGTGTTGCTATCCAACAAAGTAAAATTCATATCAGGACGCGCCAAAGCCAAGGGTAAACCCGGAAGTCCAGCACCCGTGCCGATATCCAGTGCTCGGCTTCCCTGCAAATACGGCAACACCGACAAACTGTCGAGCAAATGCCGCGGTATCATTTGCTCCGGATCGCGCACCGCGGTGAGGTTGTAAGTCTGGTTCCATTTTTTAAGGAATTCCAAAAACGTCAGGAG
>CAZDBT010000086.1:0-1235 GCA_964503795.1 uncultured Candidatus Saccharibacteria bacterium | reverse complement strand
CGCAAACAGCGCGCATAAAAAAGGCATGAACTATACTCATCAGTAAATTGAAACATAAGGTAAATGTAGATACATATGCGGCGGTCAGCGGTGGGACGTTTAAAGAGACGACAACATGAGGCCGCGGCGTGAGCGCGTTTCACAAACATGCGCTGCGGCCGGGCTATCACTTGGCCGACTACACCATCGAATCGGTTCTCGGTCATGGTGGATTCGGTATTACTTATTTAGCGCACGATACTACCTTAGGCGCGCAAGTGGCCATCAAGGAATATTTGCCGCATGAAATCGCCAATCGTGACAACAAAACCGCGGTGTTACCCAACCCTGAACGCGACGCGGTACGTGATTACCAGGTGGGTCTTAAAAACTTCGTGAAAGAAGCGCGCGCCTTGGCGCGCTTTAAGCATCCTAACATCGTGCGCGTGTTGCGTTTTTTCGAGGCCAATGGCACTGCCTACATGGTCATGGAGTATGAAGAAGGCCAAAGCTTGGCCGATTATCTGAAGCGCAACGGGCCCAAGTTGGACGAGGCGACGTTGTTACGAATCTTTCTTCCTATCTTGAACGGTCTGAATGCGGTGCACGAAGCCAAAATGCTGCATCTCGATATCAAGCCGGAAAATATTTATCTACGTAAAGATGAAAGTCCGATGTTGATCGATTTCGGCTCAGCGCGTAAAGCCGTGTCGGCCGCCAATTTGCAGAAAGTGGCGCTCACCCACGGTTACGCACCCATGGAACAATATCCAGACAAAGGCACACCCGGTCCTTGGACCGATGTGTATGCCATCGGCGCTTCCATGTATCGCTGCATAACGGGCAAAAAGCCGGATGACGCGCTCGAACGTTATCAGGCGGTGCTGAAATATCAGGTCGATCCGCTACCACCCGCGGTCAAAACCAAAAACGATTATCAGCGATATGTTTTGGAAAGCGTCGATTGGGCCTTGCAGGTTTATGATCGGGACCGTCCGCAATCGGCGCGCGAGCTGCAAGATGCTCTTATGGGTAAAAATCGTTCCGCGCGCCAAGCCAACATTAGCCAACCGGTCACGATTAATCGTAACGTCACGCCCATAAAACGCTCCGCCGCGCCAACACGAAGAGAAAAAGACCCGCACGCGGCCGCGGTCGCTTGGATGGCGTTGGGTTTATTAACCGCAAGCTTAGGTTTGTTGAGTTTTATTTATTGGACGGACATTAAAGTTTTTTGGAATGGCGCGGAAAACAAA
>CAZDBT010000085.1:0-1245 GCA_964503795.1 uncultured Candidatus Saccharibacteria bacterium | reverse complement strand
GCGCGCTGCGACCGCTGAGTAATTTATCCCACAGCGGCGAGTTGGCGCGAAAATTCACCGCGAAACCGGGAACGAAAGTGCGCTCGATGAAACCTTTGAGCAAGGCGGGAATGGTGCCCCACCAAATGGGATAAACGAACACCAAATGCTCGGCCCACTTGATGGCTTCCTGGGCGCGCAGCAATTCGGGTTCGAGCTCGGCGGGACCGCCAGCCGCGCAAGCGTTGAACTTAATATCGCCTAAATATAATTCTTTTACCTCGGCGCCCGCCTCGCGCGCGCCGTCGATGTAGGCTTCGGCCAAGGCACCGCCGTAACTTTGGCGTTGCGGTTGGCCGAGAATAACTAAAATTTTTTTAGGCATGGATTATTTCCTGTTCTAGTGTTCGACATAAAGTGCAACTCGCGCATCGTATTTTTCGATCGGTGCGCGCACCCTACATTTATTTTATAAATTGTTAATCGCAGAGAGCGCGGAGAATAAAATCATAAATACTTCTGCGCGCTCTGCGGTGAAAAACCATGAATAGAAATCCTCCTCACACTTTACCGAGCCGCAAATAAATCGGCCAGCGCACTGCACGCCGTTCATGCGCTGCGCCCCAAGCCTTGGCCAACAATCGACGCACGATGGCAATTGGATTCTGCTGATTATTTTGCTGAAAGCGCTGAGTGGCGGACCAGGTTTCGAGATAACCGATGAAATCGTTCAGATCCCATTCCGCCTTGATATAAAATTCCGGCGTCGGCACTTCGGCAAATGGAAAGGGAATAGTATGGTATTTTTCGTCGATGTAATGCCGCTCGGGCGGCCAATAGGCGCCCACGATGTTCGTATAATAATGTTGCACGACTTGATCAATCTCGGGTGTAATCCGGCTCAGACCGTAACACCATGCGGCGATTAAACCCTCAGGCTTTAACACGCGCTTGGCTTCTTTATAAAACGCCTCGAATTGAAACCAGTGTAAGGCTTGCGCTACGGTGATCAAATCCACCGAAGCCGTGGCGATCTCGGTTTGTTCCGCGGGCGCTACGCTATAATGAATTTTCTCATTCGCGGACGCGTTTTGAATTTGCTGCGCGCTGGCATCGGTGGCGACGATGCGATCGAAATACGGCGCCAAGGCAAGCGCCGCTTGGCCGTTACCCGTGCCGCAGTCCCAAGCCATTTGGTGTTGCAGCGTTGCTTGCGCCAGGAATTCAAATAGCGCGGCGGGATAATCCGGGCGGTGCTTGGCGTAA
>CAZDBT010000084.1:0-1303 GCA_964503795.1 uncultured Candidatus Saccharibacteria bacterium | reverse complement strand
TCCAACAAGCGCTCCATCACGGTATGCAAACGGCGCGCGCCAATATTTTCCGTGCGTTCGTTTACTTGCCATGCGACTTCGGCGATGCGGCGCACGCCGTCCGCAGTGTATTCCATGGCATGTCCTTCGGTCGCAAGCAACGCAATATATTGCTCGGTCAAGGACGCATGCGTTTCGGTGAGAATGCGCACAAAATCTTCCGCGGTTAAAGCATTCAGTTCCACGCGAATCGGCAGACGGCCTTGCAACTCGGGAATTAAGTCCGACGGTTTGGCTAGATGAAACGCGCCTGAGGCGATGAAAAGAATATGATCGGTTTTCACCACGCCGTATTTGGTCGACACCGTGCAGCCTTCTATCAGCGGCAACAAATCGCGTTGCACGCCTTCACGCGACACGTCCGGACCGCGGGTTTCCGAGCGGCCGACGATTTTATCGAGCTCATCGATGAACACGATGCCGTGTTGTTCGACGCGCTCCAAGGCCCTAGCCTTGATGTCTTCGTCGTTGACGATCTTGGCGGCTTCTTCTTCGATCAGCAGTTTTTTGGCTTCGCGAATTTTCACCTTGCGCGGACGCGCGCGGCGCGCGCCCATGTTTTGAAACAAACCTTGCAACTGGCTGGTCATCTCTTCCATGCCAGGCGGCGTGATGATTTCCACGCCCATGGCGGGCGCGGATAATTCGATTTCAATTTCTTGATTGTCTATCGAACCTTCGCGCAATTTTTTACGAAACATTTGGCGTGCCGCGCCATCGGTCGGGCGCGATTCGTCGCCCACGGCAAAACCCATCTCACGCGCGGGTGGAACCAGAATATCCAATATCCGATCTTCCGCAGCATCCGAAGCGGCGGTGCGCACTTTCTCCATTTCCTCGGTGCGCATCATCTTCACTGCCATGTCCGTGAGATCGCGGATAATGGAATCGACGTCGCGTCCGACATAACCGACTTCAGTAAATTTAGTGGCTTCTACTTTAATAAACGGTGCGTGCGCTAAGCGCGCCAAGCGCCGTGCGATTTCGGTTTTGCCCACGCCCGTCGGGCCGATCATTAAAATATTTTTGGGCGTAATCTCGGCGCGCAGGATTTCATCTTTCACTTGCGCGCGGCGCCAACGATTGCGCAAAGCGATGGCCACGGCGCGCTTGGCGGCCGATTGGCCAATAATGTGCTTGTCCAGCTCTTGGACGATTTCTCGCGGAGTCATTTGCGACATGGTTACAACTCTTCAATAGTAAGACTGCGGTTAGTATAAATGCAGATGTCGGCGGCAATATTCAAGGCGCTTTCGACGATGGC
>CAZDBT010000083.1:0-1313 GCA_964503795.1 uncultured Candidatus Saccharibacteria bacterium | reverse complement strand
TTGCCGTGGTCCACGGCGACCCGCGTAATCCCAAAACACCGGCCTTCATCGCCGATCTCGCGGAAACCATCGGCGATGGTTTTTTGGTCGGCGGCCTGACTTCCTCGCGCGGTCCGCATCTGCAAATCGCTGGCGGTCTGACCGAGGGTGGCATCTCGGGCGTGTTGTTCTCTCCCGAAATCGCCGTCACCACCGCGCTCACGCAAGGCTGCACGCCCTTGGGCAAAAAACACCAGATTACCGAATGCCAAGATAATGTCGCGGTTCGCATCGATGATCGTCCCGCCCTCGACGTTTTCAACGAAGAAGTAGGCGAAGTGCTGGCGCGCGAACCGATGCGCGCCGCCGGTTACATCTTCGCCGGATTTCCGATTAAAGGTTCGGACACCGCCGACTATGTGGTGCGCAATATTGTCGGCGTAGACCCCGAAAACAAATTGATTGCCGTCGGCGGATATTTGAACGCGGGCGATACCATGATTTTTTGCCGCCGCGACATCCGCAGCGCTTACGAAGACTTGGTGCGCATGCTGCGTAATATTAAAAGCCGCCTCAAAAATCCGCCCAAGGGCGGCATCTATTACACCTGCGTAGGACGCGGCGCGCATATGTTCGGTGAAAACTCGGAAGAATTAAAAATGATTCGCCAGGAACTCGGTGAATTTCCCTTGGTCGGGTTTTTCGCTAACGGTGAAATTTCGCATAACCGCTTGTACGGTTTTACGGGCGTGCTGACGGTGTTTTCATAAAAAAGGTTTTGTAAAAAATAGGCTGTAGCCGTATGTTGCTGTTTGATCCTCAAGATGAGCACGAATCGCAGCGGCAAATTAAAAAAGCGCACGATTCACAAACAAAAAATGAGAAGCGTCTGTTCTGCAGCGCCTGTCGGCATCCTATTACGCATCAGGATGAACGCATTTCCATGCAAGGCGGCCACGAGCATAACTTTATCAATCCTTTAGGAGTTACTTACCATATCGGCTGTTTTTGTGAGGCTAAAGGTTGCGAGCCCATCGGTGAAGCGACCTTGGAGCATACTTGGTTTCACGGTTACGCCTGGCGTACCGCGTTGTGTGCCAATTGTCGAACACATATTGGCTGGCGGTTTCAGGCGGGTGATGAATATTTTCACGGTCTGATCATCAAACGGCTTACTTCGGTTGGGCCGGCGGCTCACTGACGACGGTTGTCATTCCCGCGAAAGCAGCAATCCAGATTTTTAAATAGAATCGCGCATACAACGCGCGATGTTAAAGGATAATTGCGGGTGCTCCGCCCCGCCCCAGGGTTACTTCTCTTTGCTTGTGCAAAGA
>CAZDBT010000082.1:0-1360 GCA_964503795.1 uncultured Candidatus Saccharibacteria bacterium | reverse complement strand
GTATGTCGTCTGACCAAAGAGGCCGTACTGGTTCGGCGTGTTGAGTCCCTGCGCCTGCTGGCCGTAGCCCAACTGCTGCTGTGCGAGTGCGTTGTAGTCAGGGGCACCGGGAGGGCTACCGCCACCGCCGCCACCAAACATGCTGGTGAACGAACTAAGCGGACCCGTGCCGCCGAGCAATCCGCCTGTAAGACCGCCTAGGCTAAATCCCATGTTCACTCCTCACAACACACCGCCTGGTTCGTAGAGATAATCGACGCTCAAAAGTTGGATTTGTAGCGTGGATGTGGTGACTTGCATCCGCATCGCGGCTGCGCCGGTCCTAGAGAATCCGGTAACGCTCTGCCAGCCCTGCTTTACCAGTGACGGCATCGCCCAGACCCAAGTTGGCCAAGTGAGCTGCGCCCATGTCGGCCCGATGTTGCCCTGCGAGGAGAGCAGCGAAGTCGGCTGATTGATCTGGTAATCGACGTTGAGAACGATGGACGGACGGATGTCGCCGGTCGAAATCATCGTCGGCCTGACCATCGTGAAGCGCTTGTTGGTCTTGCCGCCCGCGTTGAAGAACGCAGGCTGAACGTCGCCCATGATGAGCTGATTGCCGAAATCGGCGGTTCCCGTGTCGGCCTGACACACCTTGCCGTTTGTGCCGAAGTAGAGGTTGGTGTCGAAAACTTCCCAACAGTAGCCGTTCAGTCCGGTGAACCTGCACCAACTGCCGGTAATCTGGTTCTGGACGTACTGGTGGGTGGTGGTGTTTTCCCCGACAGGGACGTTGAAGATCGTCATGTTCCCCTGCGGGTAGATGATCGCCTGCCAACCGAAGTTGTTGCGGTAGGACTGCACCGCGTCATTTACCGCGCCGCTGATCTTGTCGGACAGTGCCACCTTCGGAAGTGCCCGACCTGTTATGAGCGCCTTGGAGAGCGGCACGAAGCCGTCCTCGGTGATGACAACAAGGTCGCTGCCTATCTTTACGAAGCAACGCCGCGAAATTGGCCTGCCAATCTTATAGACGCCGACAAGGAACCACGACGACGAAAGGCTAGGGTCCGTTCCCCGGTAGATTGCAACCTCGCCTTCCGTCGTCAGGAAAACCGCGTAGTCGTCCTGCCCGTCACCACCGTCGAGCGTCCACGTTCCCATCGCCTGGAGTTCGCCGCCGAGCGTGAAGAAACTCGACAGGTCGAACTCCAGCGCAGTCCCAGTGATGGCCGAAACCGGCAGATACCAGAACGACAGCGAGTTCTTCTCGATGAAGAACAGCCGTTGCTTGAAGGCGTTGACATGGATGAGGAACGAATCGGTAAGGCCGGAACCGCTGATGCTGTTCGTTGACCAGTTGCTGCCGTCGTACTTC
>CAZDBT010000081.1:0-1362 GCA_964503795.1 uncultured Candidatus Saccharibacteria bacterium | reverse complement strand
ACCACCGCCACGGTGAACGGGCACCTGCACTCGATCTACACCAAGCTGGGCGTGGAAAACCGTGTGGAGGCGGTGCGGTTGGCCACCCGTGCGTAGCAACCGGCGGGCCACGGAGGGTAGATAGATCTGTCTGGTTAGGTCTGTCTATGGACTGCGTTTCGCCGACCGGCCAATACTCGGGCAGTTTCACAACTGACCAATCATGTCTCGCCCAGCTTCAAGCAATTCTCGCGGACTCCAGCCGGTCCACTTCAACCGCAACCACCCGCCTTCACATCCTTGAACCTGCGCCCGCTTGTCCCTCCAGGTCCACAAAATCGAATCAGCCTCACTCACCCGCCAACCTATGACAACCCCCAATCAATATGAGTAAACGACTCCGTTGGATAGTAATTGCACTCGTCCTGATCGTGTCCCTGGCATTGCTCTTCACGAGGCGAACGCGGGTATCCACAGAACAACCGCCACAAGTGTCCACGGCAACACATCGCGACAATCCCGAATTGCCATCACGAGACTCAGATTCGGTCGCCTTAGGACATTCAGCACTGGGGCAACAGCAGCCGACCGTGCGCCAGCAGTTCGCTGCCGTTCCCAAGCCAACGAATAGCAATGTTTTGAATCGTGCCATAGTGGGAACCCCAGTCAAGGCTCGGGCTGAATATAATGGTCGAATATATGAGCTGACTCCGAATTCGTTGGGAATTTTCCCGCGAATGCATGTCGCGCCAAAGTCAATCATCAACATTTCGGTCAGCTATGCTGGGGCCAAAGCCGGCAGCAGGGTTCTCGCACAAGCAACGGACGGTGGGGCCTTAAATGAACTGCGGTCAAGTGCCGCCTATCAACTCGATGAAAACGGCGATTGGCAGCCTTACATGGGTGCAATAGTTTACTACCCGGACGGTTCCTATGATGGTTTCCCGGGGACGCTCACTACGAACGGGGTGAGCCGGTTCACAAGTGGTCCAGGTCAGGGAGATTATCTCGAAATCGTCACCAACGGGCTTGATCTGGTCACTTCGGAGGGGTGGCGCTACTCGTTTGCCCGTGTTATAACCGCAATTGAGAACAACGGTTATACGAATTACGTCACCGCCTACAGGCTCGACTGTTTCTACGACACTCAACAGAACCGCTACGCTGTCAGCACGGACTCTTTGAATCGCCTGACGAGTGTGACGGAGCCGGGAGGTCGCTACCTCGCAATTACCTACACTGACGACAAAATCACCCGTGTTGATGGCAGTGACGGCCAGTATGTCACTTACGACTATGAGGCAGCCGATTCCGAAATCCCTGAGCTAGGGGAAAATTTGATCCAAGCCGACTACCTTGATGGCACGCACGCTTATTACACTT
>CAZDBT010000080.1:0-1386 GCA_964503795.1 uncultured Candidatus Saccharibacteria bacterium | reverse complement strand
GCTAACAATTGACGTGATTCGAGTTCATCGAGCTCACCGTCGACAAACGCCGAAAGTTTTTCTTGCATGATCTTCTCGTTGCTCATACTGATTTATCTCTCCAGCAATGGCCGTAATTCTTGATCGATGGCCTCGCGCGCACGAAAAATACGCGAACGCACGGTGCCAATGGGACAATCCATCATCTGCGCGATCTCTTCATAGCTTAGGCCTTCCAATTCGCGCAGGGTGATGGCAGTACGTAAATCTTCCGGTAATTTTTCAATCACTCGATGCACCGTCGCGGCGATTTCATCCGTGAGCGCTTGACGCTCTGGCGTCGCTTGATCGCGCAAACTTTCGCCGCTTTCAATCAATTCCGCGCCCTCAATTTCCATATCCGACCCGGGCGGCCGCCGCCCCATGGATTCTAGATAATTTTTCGCCGTGTTGACGGCGATCCGGTACAACCAAGTATAGAATGCGCTTTCGCCGCGGAAACTGCCTATGGCGCGATACGCTTTGATTAAGGCTTCCTGTGTGACATCTTCCACTTCGCTGCGATCGCGTACAAACCGCGAAACCAGTTTGGCAATCTTGTGCTGGTACTTCCGAGCTAAAAGATCGAAGGCCGTCTTATCGCCCTTTTGTACCCGCACTACCAGTTTTTGATCAATGCCTCGCTCAGACATCTAGATTGAGTCTCATATGTCTGAGTTGCACTATGCTGACCATTACAGACCGCGCTTGCGCCTGAAAGTTCGCGATTGATGCTTGAAAAGTAGTTCTTTTGCTCAATTTTCCGTACCTAAAAATTTGACCAGCGGTAAGTAATATCCAAGGCATATGCTAGGATATCGTAAACGCGGCCAACGTGCTGAAAACATTCATGACAACCCCCCAGTTTTCCGATGTATTAATTATTGGCGGCGGCGTCGCGGGATTAAGTTTGGCGTTACGCGTCGCGGAAAAAGCCCAAGTCATTATCTTGACCAAAGGTCCCTTAACCGAAGGTGCAAGTCTCTATGCCCAAGGCGGTGTAGCCGCAGTGCTGAACGGCCGCGAAGATTCGTTTGAATCGCACATCCAAGACACACTCAAAGCCGGTGCTGGATTGTGCCGCCAAGAAACCGTGGAATTTGTCGTACGCCATGGTCCCGAAGCGATCCGTTGGTTGATTGAGCGCGGCGTGCCCTTTAGCCGCGAGGAAACCCCTGCCAGTGATACCGAATATCATCTCACGCGTGAAGGCGGGCACAGCCATCGGCGCATCATCCATGCCGCGGACACCACCGGACGCGCGGTTGAAACTACACTCGAAGCACTGGTGCGCAAACATCCCAATATACGTTTGCATGAAAACTACATCAGCATCGATCTGATCACTAATCAAAAACTCGAACGCGC
>CAZDBT010000079.1:0-1409 GCA_964503795.1 uncultured Candidatus Saccharibacteria bacterium | reverse complement strand
GGATATTTCTAAAATATCGGAATTGAATAACCAGGTGGCCGCTTATTTGCGTCAAAAAGAGTTCACGGTAAAGCAAATCAAGGAACCGATTCAGGTTATGGCGCTGCCAGAATTAGACAAGACGAAAGAGGGCGATCAAAGTAAATACGTCATGGCTGATCGTGATTTTACGTCACTCAAACAAAAATACGGCGTTGATAAGATAGTTCTCATATCTGTGGTGCGCGTGGGCACGATTCGTAGCTACTATGGATTCATTCCCATAAGCGCACCGAGTGGTTTATGTCATCTATCCGGTAAAGTTATCGATCTCAGTAATAACCATTTACAGTGGAACCAGGTCGTGACAGAAACTGTACCCAACAGCGATGGTTCCTGGGATGTGCCGCCTAACTATCCCAGCCTGACGAAAGCTGTTTACAATGCCGTCGATGAATCGCGCAACATGTTGTATAACAATTTCACTCAATAATAATTAATCGTGGGCCAGGGATGGCCTCTACGCCTGTTAGTTGGTAGAGGAGGGTGGCATGCAGATTTTTCGTCTCGCGATTTATTTCATTGGATTATCTTTTAGTTGTGGATTGTGCGGGTGTGTAACAAGCCCCTATGCCAATCCTGGAAGTAACGTGCCCATGATACTTGGCACCAGCAATCATCTTAAGTCGACCAAGGTTATTGTTGGCCTAGATCCTAAGAACGACAACAACTTAATTCCTGTTCAGCAACCCAATTCCGGTCAACAAGCCGGATTATTGGGCGTGGTTATTGATACCATTGTGCTGCGGAGTATGGATGCGAATCGTCAGACACGAGAGCGCCTCATGCGCCCCATTCGTAGCGCGTTAATAAAGTATAACTACGGCGGTCAATTTCGGGCTGAATTAGAAAAAAGCTTGATACCGGTTAAATGGTTACACGTGACTCAAGTTTCAAAAGAACCTGAATTTCAAATACAACATTTCGAGACGATTATGCCGCAGCTTACCGAGGAGGCGGCGTTGATAGTCGATACTTTTTATGGATTGGAATCTGATTTATCAAAATTAGTAATAACAGCAAATGTGGTGATGTATCCTCGTGGCGAAATTCTGCGCGGACTGGCCAAGAGTGAACAGGAGGCCTATCCGATTCTTTATCGCAATCAGTTCATCTACGAATATGCTTTAGAAGGTCGGTTTGAGAACGCTGAGCAAGCGGCGGCGCGTTGGAGCGAGCAGGATGGCGCCTTGATTAACCGCGCGATGAAGGCTGGCATCAATGATATCGTGGTGCGTATTGCTTCCGATATGCGGCCATGACGCGCAACTAGTATAACTCTCGTCTTCAAAAAGATGATGATACTGAAGGGCACTAAACATCCAGCATGAGCTTGCGCGGTTTGCGCATGCCCGCGATTTTGCAGGCTT
>CAZDBT010000078.1:0-1414 GCA_964503795.1 uncultured Candidatus Saccharibacteria bacterium | reverse complement strand
CTGAAACTTTAAGTTGCGCCAGCTCCAACGTTCTTTGCGTAGACGATACCGCGGGTGTTACGCAAGAATATTCCACGATTCAAGCAGCGGTGAATGTTGCACGACCGGGCGATACCATTCTTGTATACGATGGAAGCTACCGTGGTTTTTCTATATCCGCGAGTGGAACGGCTACTTATCCTATTACCATCAAAGCTCAAGCACGAGCGGCTTTGATCAACAGCGCCAACAGCAATGGTGAAGGCATCACCATCAGCAATGCCAGTTACATCACCATTGAAGGATTTAACATCACTGGTATGCCGAAATACGGTCTGGCCACGCACAATGCCAGCCCCACAAATCCCATGCACGGTCTCACTATCCGTTACAACATTGTACAGAATTCAGGTTCAACGAATATATATCTTTCTGAAGTTGCTGACTCGCGCATCGAAGGCAACATCGCCAGCGGCTCGATAGCAAGCCACGGCATTTATCTCGCCAACGCGGGTTCAGACAGAACTATTTTGCGTAGTAACCGTTGTTTTAATAACGCCAAAGCTGGCATTCATTTCAATGGCGATCTCAGCGTTGGCGGTGACGGGTATCAAACCGGACTTATCGTGGCAAGAAACATTATTTACAACAATAAAAATAATGGGCTCGACATGGATGGTGTGGGTGATTCCATCATTCAAAATAACCTCATTTACAACAATACACCACATGCACTACGCGATTACCAAATTGATGCGGCGCAAGGCCCACGAAATCTAAAAATCGCCAACAACACCTTTGTGGTTCCCAGCGGTGGAGGCTGGGCGATCAAACTCACCGCCGATCAAGGTGGACATACGATTTTCAATAACGTTCTTGTTAATAATGGAAGCAACGGCAGTATTGTTGTCGCCAACTCCAACTTCGTCAGCAACAATAATATAGTCACGGGAAAATTTTCACTCGACGGCGAAACCACGGTTATTAGCTTATCTCAATGGCAAAGCCGCGGTTACGATAAAAATTCCCTAGCATCGACTTCATCCGCACTTTTTGTAAATCCCAGTGCGGCGGATTACAGCCTAAAAAGCGGCGCTCCTGCGATCGATCGCGGCGTTGAAACATTCAATAACTTGTATGCGCCAGCCATTGATATTCTTGGCGTCACGCGACCCCAAGGCGCCGCCTACGATATAGGCGCTTATGAATCGTTTTACACGATTTCGGGTTCTACGCCTATTCCTACCCCCACCACTCAACCACCCGCTTCCAGTGGCGGTACGACGACGGGAAGCACGATCGATACCACGTTTCCCACGCTTTCCATTGCCTCACCCACGACTAACACAACGTACACGTCATCAGTCAACACGCTAAATTTGACGGGCACGGCTTCGGATAACGTTGGGGTCACGCAGGTCAGCTGGTCGAATAG
>CAZDBT010000077.1:0-1423 GCA_964503795.1 uncultured Candidatus Saccharibacteria bacterium | reverse complement strand
TTGCCAACGATTCGGTCATCCCCACGCCTGATTACCTGCAATACCAGGATCAGGCAATGGAGTTGGATGAGCTAACTGGCCGCGTCGCCAACATCGCTAAGAACATCAAGGTTGCGGGCGTGTACGACGAGCAGGCCGAAGGCATCCAGCGCATCTTCACGGAAGGGCTGGAGAACAAGCTCGTCCCGGTCGCGCAGTGGAGTCGGTTTGCAGAGCGTGGTGGCCTTAAATCCAGCATGGACTTGCTGCCGGTCAAGGAGATGTCGGACACCTTGATTACGCTGTACGAGGCGCGGGAAAAGACCAAGCAGGACTTGTACGAAATCACCGGCATTTCGGACATCGTGCGCGGGTACTCCTCTGGCGGCGCAAAGACAGCAACCGAGCAGCAGATCAAGAGCCAGTTTGCCAACCTTCGGCTGTCGCAGAGCCAGCGCGAAGTGCAGAAGTTCGCCCGCGACTTGCTGAAGATCATGGGTGAGGTGATTGCGTTCAAGTTCACGCCGGAGACGATCCTCAAGATTTCAGGCGTCAAACTGATGACGCAAGCGCAGAAGCAGCAGACCAAGATGCAGCAGCAGCAAATGCAGGCGCAGTGGCAGTCTGTGGCGATGCAGGCTCAACAGATGGGGCAGCCACCTCCCCCGCCCCCGCAGTTGCCTCCCGACGTAGCCAAGGCGATGGCGCAGCCCTCCATTGAGGAAGTGATGGGGCTACTTCGCAATCATGCTGACTTCGGGTTCAGCATCGAAATCGAGACGGATTCGACCATTAACACGGACCTCCAGTATCAGCGCGAGCAGACCAACGAACTCATCACCGCTCTGGGCGGCTTCGGTCAGGGCGTGTCGCTCCTGATGCAAGAAGGCGTCATCAGCCGTGAAGCCGCTATCGCTTTGCTCAACACCACGCTGAAAAAGCACCACATGAGCAAGGAGGTCGAGGAGGCGCTGGACATCCAGCCCATGCCCGCCCAGAACGCCGAGGCGCAGAAACAGCAGCAGGAGATGCAGGCGGCGCAGCAGAAACTCCAGCAGGAAGGCCAGCAGCTCGCACAGCAGAAGATGCAGTTGCAGCAGCAGTCCATGGAGGCCAAGAGCAAGAACGACATGGATGCGCTGCGTAACGCCCACGACAAGGCGTTGCTCGACATGAAGAAGGAGCAGCACCAAGCGGCTGTCTCACAGGTCGGCGCGATGCAGGACGTGGAGAAGGAGCGCCAGAACGTCGAGAACGAGAAGGTCATCGCCAAGATTCAGGCGATTGTGGACAGCTTCACCGCTCAGGCCCAAGGGATGCAGAAGCAGCATGAAGTGGGGGCCAAGCAGGCGCAGGACGACAAGCAGAAGGCCGCGCACAGCGAGATGGGCAATCAGGTCGGCGATATGCAAAAGACGCTTGCCGAACTCGCGCAGCAAGTCAT
>CAZDBT010000076.1:0-1447 GCA_964503795.1 uncultured Candidatus Saccharibacteria bacterium | reverse complement strand
GCCGGTTGCTCCTACACCGTAACCTATTGCCAGTTGCCGACGCGCGATATGAAATCGACTGGCTAATGCGGGCACGATGAGACTGGCAAACACTAAGTACACACCCACCAGTTGCACAGAAATAGTTACGGCTACGGCAAACATTGTATAGAAACCAATGCGACCCAGACGTTGGCGGACACCGAACCACAGCGCCAGGATGATTGCTGTGATCAACAGCGCTGGAATTAATTGACTGTAACTAACCCATAGAATTTGGCCAACCAATAAATCTTTTAGATGCTCCCCGCCATGCGGGTTGTTGGCCAACAGCAAGATACCCGCGCAAGCGGCGAGCACGAACAGCACGCCGATGAGCGCTTCTTGTATATCGGGCCAACGTTTTTCAGTGAACGTTAATACCAAGGCGCCGAGCAAAGCCGCGGTGACCGCGGCGATTTGCACGGCGAAGCCTTGCGGTTCCCAACCCATGGCGTCGGCGGCGATGACGCCGAGGCCAGCGATTTGTGCGATTGCAAGATCGATGAACACAATGCCGCGTGCCAGCACTTGATTGCCCATCGGCACGTGCGTGGCCAGCACCAACAAGCCCGCGCAAAACGCGGGAGCGAGAATGTTAAGATCGAGTGCTTGTAAGTTCATCGTTGCGCGTCCAAAAGTTGTTGTACGGTGTCATCGAATAATCCAAACAAATCTTTGGCCTTGTCCGATCCGCCGACGGTGAAAGGTAAAACGGCAACGGAAATCTTGGCGCGCTGCGCCAGCCATTCAGAACCGCGGCCGTCGTTGTACGCCGCGCGCAAAATCATTTTGGCCGGTTCGCGTTTGAGCTGTTCAAGCACTTCGGAAAGATGGGTACTGGTGGGTTCGACACCGGGTTTCGGTTCCAGCGCCGCGACTTCGCGCAGACCGAGCCAATGTTCAAGATACGGAAAACCTTTGTGTTGCACGACGATGGCGACACCACGCAAAGGTGCGGCTTGTTTTTCCCAGCGTTGCATCGCGCTGTCCCAGCGCTGAATGAAATCACGATAGCGCGTTTGATAATAAGCCGTATTGGCTGAATCGATTTGCGCCAAACGTTGCGCCAGCGCCGTGGCGACGCGCGCGATATTATGCGGATCGGTCTGAATATGTGGATTGCCGCTGGCATGCACATCGCCGTCGGCGCGATCCAAACGGGTCGGCACTTCCAGTTTTTGTACGAAGTTCGCGGCTTCGAAATAACCCGGTTGCCCCGCCTGAATTTTATTATTTCCCGATTGACGTAACACAATAGGCAGCCAGCCAATTTCCAATTCCGCGCCCGTGCATACCACCAGCTCGGCGCGCCGCGCGCGCGCCAAAAGACTGGGCTTGGCTTGAATCTGATGCGGATCTTGCAAGGCGCTGGTGGCGACATACACAGAAACACGATCGCCACCGAGTTCTTGCACGAGCGCGCCCC
>CAZDBT010000075.1:0-1475 GCA_964503795.1 uncultured Candidatus Saccharibacteria bacterium | reverse complement strand
CGCTACACTGCTTATGTTTTGCAGCGCGAAGATTATTTGCTGCGCACTTGGCATGCTTCCACGCGCCCGCTGAAACTTAATATGGATAAAGTGCAGTGGCTCGGATTGCAGCTGCAACGCACGCAAGCCGGTAAGGTGCTGGACCGCGAAGGCATCGTCGAGTTCGTGGCGCGCTACAAGCGGCAAGGTCGGGCCGAACGTTTACACGAGACCAGCCGTTTCGTCCGGGAGGAGGGACAATGGTTTTACGTGGATGCGTTAAGCGCTACGGAAAAACCTGCGCAACGCTTATGAAATTTTTTATGCGCACGCCCCTCCTGCTATGTATCGTTTGCATACCCATCTTGTCACTGCTTATTTCTTGACATTTTTCCTTAGGCTCTTACACTTCTCGCCACTTGCACCCTTGGAGGTTCGACGGATTGACCAAGATGGGTTTGCAAAAGTGTGTGTTATCGATGCGCCCGGCTAGATGGGAAGGTTTTTTATTCGCCGCGGCCTAGTTCAAGCGGTAACATCGTCAAGCTCTTTATCCGAGCGGTATTTTTTTCGTTCCATCCTATTAATTTTTTCGCTGACAAGATTATCCCCATCATCGAGCGCATTATTTGCGCGCCTCGCTTTACGCCGTAGTCCTTCCTGTTCATTTCTATCGTGCCACCCGGAGTTGGGAAGGGGCATGTTGTTTCGTCGACTATTGCATCAAATCGAGCCGCCATTAGTTTTAACCTGGCATTGCCAGGGAAAACCTGGGCGGAAACCGAAAGGGCGGATCACCGCCCTTTTTAATTTGTTCGCATATTGGAGGTGAAGCAAATGAAAATTATTGCCATTGCCAATCAGAAAGGTGGATGCGGGAAAACCACCACCGCGATCAACCTCGCTGCTTGTTTAGGAAAAAAGGAAAAACGGGTGTTGATGCTCGATCTTGATCCGCAAGCTCATTCGTCGTTGGGATTTGGGGTTTATCAAGAAGACGCGCGTGACTTGTACGATGTATTCACCGGTGAAGTGAAGCTGGAAAATATTATTTTACCCAATATCTTTAACGGCGTGGACGTGGTTCCCGCCACCATGACGTTGGCGGCAGCGGAACATTTACCCGTGCGTCCCGATCAGCGCGATCGCCAACTGGAGATGCATTTGACAGCCTTGCATCATCGTTATGATTATGCCGTGGTGGATTGTCCGCCATCGATGGGTTTTCTGACGTTGAATGCGTTGACAGCGGCAGATTTGGTATTGATACCGATTGAAATGAGTTCATTCGGTCTGCACGGTGTCGATCAAATGTACCAGACCATCGCTTTGTTGCGTGAACGCTATGCGCGCGATATTCCCATCCGCGTATTGCCAACGTTGGTCGATAGCCGCACGCGCCTGTGCCGCCATTTTTTACACGAGATTGGCGAACGCTTTGCCGACGATGTGGTGCCCGTCATGGTGCAATTTACCGTGCGCTTGAAAGAAGCAGT
>CAZDBT010000074.1:0-1484 GCA_964503795.1 uncultured Candidatus Saccharibacteria bacterium | reverse complement strand
TGAGTTGAGGTCGCACCCCGCATGATTATTCTAAGGTTTAATATTTTCTAACAAGACGATCACTTTTCCCGTTTGCAAATTGACCCGAAAGGATTTGCGTGAGAACAGAAAACGTCCTGTTTCCACGCGATAGATGTTGGCGTCTTCCGTTGCTTGCAGCATGATCCAATCGCTTGGTGATTTAGCGCTGACATAACCGCTGCGTGCATCATCGAAGATAGGAAGGCGGATACGCCGTTCTTTCCCGCCGCGCGTGACGATCAGAAATTCACGATGCGCGACGCTGCCCGGATTGTGCAGCTCCAACCGGTAGGAAAAATTTTGACTGTTGCTAATGAGCGTGGCGTTGCCGCTGGTTTCGATGTCCTGGGGCGCGGGCGACGGCAGCCATTCGCCGTAAGCATCATGATGCGTTTTGATCACATAGGCACTCGAACCGAGGATGACCACGACCAGCAAGAGCGTGAGCCACTGATTGTGTTCATTCCAATAGGCGACGACGGCGAGAATCAAAACGGTGGGCAGACTCAGGATCAGCGCGCTCATGATGGCCGATTCTCCGAAAGTCAGTTCATCGCGAAACCAATTGGAAATAAAACCGAGCGCGGCGATGGCCGCGATGGTGTATAGCGCGGTGCTGATGACGATGATTTTTTTCATGGTGATTCTCGCTGCCAAGCATGTTTAGCAGATGATGCAAGACGGCGAGATGTTATCACCCGCCGCTCAATGCTTGTACGAGAATCACCGAATCCGTCGGACGCAACGCGTGAGTAATCTCAAACACCTGTTCATTGTTGACGAAGAAGCGCATATGCGGCCGCATTTTGTTCTGCTCGTCGATCACGCGGAATCGCAGACCCGGATATTGGCGGTCGAGGTCGGCGAGTAGTTCGGTGAGCGTGGTGCCGCTGGCTTCGACTTCGCGCGCTTTGGTGTAGGAAAGCAGCGGCGTTGGCAGTAACACTTTCATTGGCTCAACCTAACTCCGCCGCCTCCACCGCGTAAATTTCCGGAAGGTGCTGCGCGATGCGAGTCCAACGCTTGCCTTCGTTGTTACTCATCCATAAATCTCCGCTCGTTGTCCCAAAATAAAGCCCCACAGGATTTTGCGCGTCCGCGGACATGGCTTGGCGTTTCACCGTTAACCATGCTTGATTCTTGGGCAGCCCCGCATCCAGACGTTGCCAAGTTTTGCCACCGTTCTTGGTGACGTACGCGGCGGGTTTGCCATCCGGACTGGTGCGCGGCCACACCGTGGTGCCATCCATGGGAAACACCCACGCGGTGTCGGCATCGCGCGGATGCACCACCATGGGAAAGCCGACATCGCCGACTTGCTTCGGCATATTTTTGCCGATGCGCGTCCATTCTTTCGACGGCCGATCGATGCGATAGATGCCGCAATGATTTTGTTGATACAAGCGGTCCGGATTGCTCGGGCACATTTGCACGTGATGCGGATCGTGGAAGGCGATGTTGGC
>CAZDBT010000073.1:0-1489 GCA_964503795.1 uncultured Candidatus Saccharibacteria bacterium | reverse complement strand
TGAAGTATTACGCCAAACATATACTCGTATCGTTCTTCCCAAGTGTTATTACTCATTTAAACCAACCTTTTTTTACTTCCTTTAGTTCTTCCATCTTTGCTATGTGTTTCTTGTTCAAGTCGTTGATGAGTTCTTCTGGGGAAGCGTAGGCTTCTGATTCGACCAAGCCAACATACCTCTCATCTCGATAGTCTTTTGTGTAGTACGGGTAAGGCCAATACAGGATTCGATCAATACTGCCATCGTAAAATCTATTTCCCACAGAGTAAGAAACTTTAGGCACTGACGAGTCCACCACTACCTCTACGGTTTCTATCTTTCCCCAGGCATAAGCATTTAGCTGTTTGATGTAGTAGAAGACTTTATCCCCTACGTTATATTTGGTTGTTAGTATCATTTACCCTCCAATTGACTGATTAATGCTTGTAGATCATGGTTCTTTAGGTCTACCATTGCCTTGTGTTTTGCTCTTAATTCGTTGAACTTCTCTAATCCAAACTTATTTATGACCAGTTAAAGTACGGGTACTGATCCCTGACGTGCCGGAAGTTACACGACCAGCACTGGATGTGACAGTTACCCTCTAAGCTGACTTCCCAGCGGGTTGAGAGGGCTCTGCGGGTAAAGATATGGCCGACTCCTAGTTGCTTGTCGCTCCCGCAGATTACGCATACCGGCTCTAGTCGTCTAAGAACCTCACGTTGGAGGTCGTCTAGTCTTTTAGCTAGTTTCTTGCGTATCGTTGAGGCGCTTAGTTTTTTCTTTGGTTTTTCTAATTTCACTATGCCTCCACCTTTAACCCTGCATACTGCTTAGGGGTTAGGTTATGTTTCCAAGCCATACAGTCATCAGCCTTTGGATTCTCTTGTGCATACTCAGGGTCTATTCCTGAAATGTAGACTCGATCTGTACTTGGGTCTTTGTACTTCAAGAAGTAAGCTGGTTGGCTAAAGATTTCTTTGACCAGGTACAATTCGTTTCCCCGGGGGGATTTGTCTAAGAGCTTGGCTTCGACACCTTTAAGCATGGCTTCTGGATCCATTAGCTTCAGAGCGATCATGCGTTGTTCCATGTTCTCTAGGTTCACAATCTGTTTAAAGGTCATTTTTTGACTGGTGACTTTCTTCCACAGTGGCCCACCAAACCGCACCCCGTGGACGAAGTAGAAACCTTCCCCGTTACTCCACTCGACAGCTTTCTTCTCGACTGAGTGAAGCCTTCGGCTGGTGTCAGTTTTCATATCGGGGAAAGGAACCAAGATCAATTTGTCTTTCATTGGGAAGTACCAGCCCAACCCTGCTTCTAGGGCTTTGAGCATCTCTGTTTCAATCGCAATATATTTCAACACTCGCTTGTCTTTAGACCCTGTGTTTAAAGCTGCTGCGCCCCGAGCTACGTCCCAAGCTACGCCCCAAGCTACGCCCCGAGCTACGTCCCGAGCTACGCCCCGAGCTACGTCCCAAGCTACGCCCCGAGCTGCGTCCCAAGC
>CAZDBT010000072.1:0-1491 GCA_964503795.1 uncultured Candidatus Saccharibacteria bacterium | reverse complement strand
ACATCGTGATGACACACCACCCAAAATTCCAGCGAGGGCAGCGGCACCCAATCCAGAATTCGCTCCAATTCCGGCCAATGCTCGGCGAGCCGCGCATGCGTGGCGGCAATGCCCGCGCCGGCGCGCAGCAAATTAATTTGCGTGAGCAGATGGTCGGTGCGCAACGTGAAATTTTTGCGCGCGAATGCGTAACCCATGCGCGCCGCACCTTCGATAAAGTCGTTGTTTTCGTCGAAGCCGATCAAACCGTGCTGCTGCAACTCGGCAAATGTTTTCGGTGTGCCATGTTTTTGCAAATAGGCGCGGTGCGCGAAGAAACCTAATTCCAGATCCGGCAAGCGCCGCGCCACCAGGTCGGGTTGTGCAGGTCGAAACATGCGCAGCGCAATGTCGGCTTCGCGTTTACTCAGACTGCTGGCGCGATTGGTAATGACGATTTCCACTGCTACGCCCTGATGTTGCTCACGCAACGCCGCGAGTGCCGGCGGCAATAAATAGGTGCCGACAATTTCATTGGCGCTGATGCGAATGTCGCCGTACAGGTCCAGCGACATTCCTGATGCCTGCCGCGCGAATTGATCTGCCGCGTCATCCATGCGCGTGGCGGAGTCCATCAATGCTTGCCCGGCTTCGGTCAACTGCAAGCCTTTGGTCGTGCGTTTGAACAAATTAAGTGCGGTGACGGTTTCGAGTGCTTGCACATCGCGACTCAAGGTGGGCTGCGAAACACCAAGTAGGCGGGCCGCCGCCGACACGCTGCCAGTACGCGCGACGGCAAGAAACGAACGGATCAACGCCCAGTCATATCTATTCACTTATGAATATCATCCATAGATTTATGTCCGTAGTGTAAACGTCAGCGCATAGCCACACTACTCCTTACGTTCACGATCGATTAGGAGACTGACATGAAAACAGCATTGGTGATGGGTATTACCGGCAGCTTCGGCAGTCATGTGGCGCAGGAATTGGCAAGGCAAGGGTGGACAATCCGCGCTTTAATGCGTAATCCGGCGAAGCTGCCATCGGAATTTTCCGGCGTACAAGTGTTCACGGGCGATGCGGCGGACATCGACAGCATCCGCGCGGCAGCACAGGGGGCGGATTTAATCGTCTACGGCGTAAATCCACCTTATTGCGATTGGCCAACGACGGTCGTGCCGTGGCTTGACAATACCGCGACGGTTGCGGAGGAGGTGGGTATGACCGTGGTATTCCCCGGCAACGTGTACATCTTCGATCCGGCGGACGGACCGGAGTTTAATGAAAACTCACGAGTACATCCGGTCAACGCTAAGGGTGTGTTACGCCAGATGATGGAAGCGCGGTTACAACGTGCCGCACAGCACGGTGCGCGCGTCATCATCGTGCGTGCCGGGGATTTTATCGCGGCGGGTGCAAAAAGTGCTTGGTTGCAATCGTTGATCAAGAAAACACGTCACGGTTACGCGTTAAGCGCGCCCGCCGAACGCAGCTTGACACATACTTGGG
>CAZDBT010000071.1:0-1519 GCA_964503795.1 uncultured Candidatus Saccharibacteria bacterium | reverse complement strand
TTCCAGCGAACTATGGGGCAATGTGGTGAAACCGATCATGGCCGACAATACGCGTAAATTTTTAAAAGAAGCCTCGGTGGAAGACGTGCGTATTTTTGAATCGGTTGCGGCTGACGTGCTCGATAATTTGGGTTACGAACGCGTGTATGCCACCAAAGGACACGAGCTGATTTTTAACGAGGCAGACATTAGCCGATTCGACGCGGAAAACCGCCGTCTCAAGGAAGAGGTGCTGAGCCGCAGTAACGCGGAAGACATCAAACGCCGTGATCGTCAAGCCACGTTGATTCAAGAGATTCGCGCGCGTGGCCAGATGTCACCGCCATCCATGACTTCGGTGGCTTGATATCCGCGACCTCGGCTAGCTAAGATAAGCCGAGGTCTTTAAGCTTGCGCGTCAGCGTGTTGCGGCCCCAGCCCAGTTTTTTTGCCGCATCCAGTTTGCGGCCGCCAGTATGTTTGAGCGCGGCTTCGATCAAGATGCGTTCAAAACTATCATTGATGGCTTTGAATATCTCGCCTTCTCCGCGCGCCAGCCGTTGTTCGACGATATTTTTAAGACGTGCTTCCCAGTCGGGCCCACGCACGCCATCGGTCTCGTTCACCAATAATTCGGGCGGCAAATCTTCGATACGTATGGTCTGGCTGGGCGCCATGACCGTTAGCCAGCGGCAGGTGTTTTCGAGTTGGCGCACGTTGCCAGGCCAGGAGAGGCGCGACATATACTCCTCCGCGGGTGCCGCTAAGCGCTTGGCTTCTACGCCCAGTTCAATGGCTGATTTCTTAAGAAAATAACGCGCCAAGGCGGGAATGTCTTCGCGCCGTTCACGCAACGGCGGTAGATGAATGCGAATGACATTGAGACGATGAAACAAATCTTCGCGGAATTTTCCTTCTTTAACTCGATTTTCCAGATGTTGATTGGTCGCGGCAATGATACGCACGTTAGTTTCCACCTGATCATGCCCACCGACGCGATAAAACTTTCCATCTTGCAACACGCGTAATAAACGTGTTTGCAGATCAGGCGGCATATCGCCTATTTCATCCAGGAATAAAGTGCCTTCGTTCGCTTGCTCGAATCTTCCCTTGCGTTGGTTGGTGGCGCCAGTAAAAGCGCCTTTTTCGTGGCCGAAAAGTTCGGACTCGAGCAGTTCGCTAGGAATGGCTGCGATATTGATGGCGATAAAAGCTTTGTCGGCGCGTGGGCTATGATTATGTAAGGCGCGCGCTACTAGCTCTTTGCCGGTTCCCGACTCGCCATTAATAAGCACGCTAAGGTGCGAGTTTGAAAGCCGCCCGATGGCACGAAATACCTCTTGCATGGATGCGGCCGACCCGATGATTTCAGGCGTGCGATCGTTGCTGAGCGTTTCAGTTTTTTGCCGACGGCGATGTTCGATGGCGCGCCGCGCGAGACGCACGGCTTCATCCACGTCAAAAGGTTTGGGCAGATACTCAAACGCGCCGCCACGATAAGAAGCCACCGCGCTCTCAAGATCGGTGTGCGCGGTAATGA
>CAZDBT010000070.1:0-1582 GCA_964503795.1 uncultured Candidatus Saccharibacteria bacterium | reverse complement strand
CCGGGCGACGATTACGGCGCCATGTCCCAAGCGCTGACGCGACGTTATCGGCGCATCAAGGAAGGCGAGGGCAAGTTGCCGGATCTGTTGCTAATCGATGGCGGCAAGGGACAGCTATCGGCGGCTGAAAAAGTATTACAAGAGCTGCAGGTGCAAGGCGTCAAATTGGTGGCCGTGGCCAAGGGCGTAGAACGTAAGCCAGGCAAGGAACAACTTTTCTTGTCGGGCTCGAAACAGCCCACTATACTGGCCGCCGATTCTCACGGTTTGCATTTAATCCAACAGGTACGTGACGAGGCGCATCGTTTTGCCATCGCGGGTCATCGCGCGCGCAGTCGGCGCGCGCGCAGCAGTTCACCGCTCGAACGGATTCCTGGGATTGGCGGTAAACGGCGCCAAGCGCTGCTTAAGAATTTTGGCGGTCTGCGCGAAGTGGCGCGCGCGGGCGTCGAGGATTTGGCGCGCATACCTGGCATCAGCCCAGATTTGGCGCAAAAAATTTACGATGTTTTTCACGAGGAACCGTAAACATGCTGCTCAATACGCCTAATGTGCTAACGCTGCTGCGTATTGCGCTGATTCCGCTTTTTGTTTTGGCTTATTATTTGGCCAAGTCTTGGGCACATATGCTGGCCACGATCATATTCATCTTGGCGGCCTTGACCGATTGGCTCGATGGTTATCTGGCACGTCGCCTGCAACAGACATCGCCTTTCGGGGCTTTCTTAGATCCGGTGGCAGACAAGCTTATGATTGCCGCGGCACTGGTCATGCTGGTCGCCGACCCACGGGTGCAAGCCGCTGTCATCGACACCCGCCTGTTCGCCATGGTCATCGTGGTGATTCTGGGCCGCGAGATTGCTGTCTCCGCTTTGCGCGAATGGATGGCGGAGGTAGGTAAGCGTTCGCACGTGGCGGTGTCCTTCGTCGGCAAAAGCAAAACCACAGTACAAATGATCGCCATCGCTTTTCTGATTTGGCAAAACTCATTTTGGGGCTTGCCGATTTTTAAGATTGGGGAAATTTTGCTGTATTTGGCCGCCACCTTGACCCTATGGTCGATGTTAAGCTACCTCAAGGCCGCCTGGCCCAATTTTAATTTCAGCGAGAAATAAAGCGTGCTTCGCGCCAAGTGGTTAAAGCACAAGGAAATATAGGCTTTTGCGCTTGACAGTGCGGTCTCGGTCCTTACAATGGCGAATTCTATGCGGGAATAGCTCAGTTGGTAGAGCGTAACCTTGCCAAGGTTAAGGTCGCGAGTTCGAACCTCGTTTCCCGCTCCAGATCTAAATGGAAGGCCTCTTGCCTTCCATTTTTTTCTCATACGGCTGGGTAGCAGAGTGGTTATGCAGCGGCCTGCAAAGCCGTGTACGCCGGTTCGAATCCGACCCCAGCCTCCATTTCCTGCTTAAATTTTAAAAATAAAATTAATATTAAGGGTTTGATGATTTCTGTGCGTCGATTCTTGTTAGTTACGCTGTTGTTGTCATCACCACTATGCCTTGCCGATGAAGAATTGATATCCACAGCGCGCTACCCAGATGGTGACATTGTCCCTTATATTTTAAATAGCCATCCCAAA
>CAZDBT010000069.1:0-1589 GCA_964503795.1 uncultured Candidatus Saccharibacteria bacterium | reverse complement strand
AGAAGTAAGTTTGCAGGGTAAACAACACTGGGGCGGTTGGGACGTGCGAGTTTATCAAACCATCATAGATGATCTCATTGTTTGGATCACCGATTCCAACACCTTCATTTCCACCACCGAAAATATCGACAAGGCGCGAATCCGCGGGCTGGAGGCTCGAGCCTCCACTATCTTTGCCGGTTGGAAGTCGGAAGCAAATATAACTATCACCGATCCACGCGACGTCGCTACCAATCATGTATTGGCCAGACGTTCTCAAAAAATATTAAAACTAGACACCGATCGTGCCTTCGGAAAAATTCATTTCGGCGCAACCTGGCTGGCACAAGACCGACGTTATGAATACGATTTTCTGGGCAATACCTCTGAAATGGGCGGGTATGGACTGATAAACTTGCGGACACAATATGATTTATCAAAAGATTGGATGCTGCGCGCGCACTTCGATAACGTCTTTGATAAACAATACGAAACCGCTCACAACTACAACACGCCCGGCAGAAGTCTTTTCGTGTCGCTTAATTATCAAACACGATAAGCCATGCTCAACCCCACATCCGTCAAGTTAACACAAACTTCTCTACGTACGTTCGTGTTGGGTTCTCTAATTCTGCACAGTATGGTTCTAGCCAGCTGGCAGGCATCGTCATGGACCACGGGTCAGAAAAACAATGTTCTTTCCGTGGCGCTGGTACCCGAACATGCCAATACCACTTCGGCTGAAGTTCAACTAATCGATCAACCTCTGAAAAAAATCCAACGACATACCGCTAACACTGCCGTCAACAAACGATCGCCTGAAACAGTTCATCCTTCTAACACTCGGCTTGATCAAGGAGAGGCGCTGCTTACATCAACGCAAGCTGGTCTCCGTTCAATGAAACAAAAAAACGAATCGGCTCAAGAGACGCCAGGAAATCGCTCACAGGAAATGCCAAATTCAATACCATCATCAGCACAAACAAGTGGCGAGGAAAACCAATATAACCAAGCCAAAGCGCAAATTAAGGCGCGCCTTAATACCGACTTAGCACGTTATTTCGATTATCCCTACATTGCTCGGTTGCGCGGCTGGGAAGGAACGGTGTTGTTGGCTTTCGACATTGAAGCTAACGGACGTTTGCAAGACATCCGCATTGCGCGAAGTTCGGGATACGCGATCTTGGACAATTCGGCGTTAAGCGCTCTCCGCAAAGTGGAGCGCCTCACTGAAACCACGGCCTGGCTTCAGAAGCGCGAGCTTAATATGCAAATTCCCGTTATCTATCGGCTACGTTGTACTGACACCTCAGGATGTAGCGAAAATCCATGACCCAGTAGCAATTCAGGAAATATTGTAAACACGGAGGAAACACGCATGTATGCATTGTCGATTTCATCATCACGCCTCATTATCGCTTTATGGCTCAATGCCTAATCATGGAACGCAAGATCACACGCCGTTATTCCAAACATGACGCAAGGTAATCTTCAATCGATGAACGCCGACCGATCCATTTTCTTTAACGTTCGGCTGCCTGAACGCATTGTCTGTCTCACCGAGGAAACCACTGAAACGCTTTATCTTCTCGGTGAGCAACATCGCATCG
>CAZDBT010000068.1:0-1651 GCA_964503795.1 uncultured Candidatus Saccharibacteria bacterium | reverse complement strand
GGGGGCCTTTTCAAAGGCGGCGAAGTATAAAGACAGCACTAGAAGGGGTCAATATGGGCCAATAGAATTCGGTTATGTGTTTCTCGCGCGCATTGGCGAGACAGCTAAATTCCAATCACTTTTAAAGCAAACTTCAATATTCAATCTAACATTTTTAGAATTAGAGATGAAACTTACAATAAGCCTATTTAGGGGGTGGCGGGTGTTTTTGCTTCGGTAGGAAAAGTGGCTTCCGGTTTTTCCACAGCAGGGGTGGGTGCGGCAGGAACTAGTGTCGACTCGGGTGGTGCAGCAGGCGCTGTCGCGGGCGCGCTGGCGGCGGTTATCGGCGTGCTGGCTTGTTTTTGCGCTTCTTCAATTTCAGCAGCAGTCATGCGCGCCTTGATTTGATCTCTGCGCTTAATCGCAAGAGCGTTACCCTGTTCAGCGGCGCGGATATACCAAGTTAACGCGTTGACGGTATTTTTCGGCATGTTATAGCCGAACTCATACAGAATACCGACTTCCATTTGAGCTTCGGCGTTACCTTTTTCCGCGGCTTGGCGCATTTCCTCGAGCGAGGCATTTTCTTGCGCGCTGGCGATGAGGGGGATCATCAAGCTCAGGATTAAAAACGCGCGGGCTTTTTTCATACATTCTCCTAACCTATGGCTTTAACGGCTTTAATTAGTTATAGACCTTGAACGATCTGCCGCCAAGCATTCGATGTTCAGGCAGGGATTTCAGCGGATATGCGCCAAAATACCGTCCAATTCATCGAGCGAATTGTATTCAATCACCAAACGGCCCTTGCCTTTGGCGCTTTGCTGCAAGCGTACCTTGGTACCCAGTTTTTCCGACAATTGCTGCGTCAATAAACGCACATCCGCATCCACGCGGTTTCCAGAGGATTGGTGGCCAGAAGGTTGCGCCAACAGGCGCCGCACCAAATTTTCGGTCTCGCGTACCGACAAGCCTTTCTCCACCACTTGTTGCGCGGTTTGGCTTTGGCGTTTGCCATCCAGCGCTAGCAAGGCGCGCGCATGGCCCATGTCCATTTTGGCGTTCTCCAGCAATTCACGCACATCGCCGTTGAGCGTGAGCAAGCGCAGTAAATTGGTGACCGCGGCTCTTGAACGACCGACGGCTTCTGCCACTTGCTGATGCGTCATGCCGAATTCATCGATCAAGCGTTGCAAGGCGTTGGCTTCCTCGATCGGATTTAAATTTTCACGCTGAATATTTTCAATGAGCGCGATGGCAATCGCCGCTTCATCGGGAATCTGCCGCACTACCGCGGGAATGGTTTCCAGGCCCGCCAGTTGCGCCGCGCGCCAACGGCGTTCGCCCGCGACGATTTCGTAGTTACCCGCGGACAAACGCCGCGCCACGATCGGTTGCACCACGCCTTGGGCTTTGATGGAGGCGGATAACTCTTCAAGCGCCTCTGGATTCATATGCGTGCGCGGTTGATATTTGCCGCGCTGCAATTGATCGATGGGAATCTGACGCAATTCGTCTTTTTGCGCGGGCGTTTCGTAAGCGCTCAAGAGCGCGTCCAATCCGCGGCCCAGGCGTTGAGATTTTTTATTGGTAATCATGCCCAGCGCCTCCTAAAAAATACATGGCAATACATGTCGTGTGTGCTCGACGGTCAATCGTTGGTTATGCA
>CAZDBT010000067.1:0-1662 GCA_964503795.1 uncultured Candidatus Saccharibacteria bacterium | reverse complement strand
GCCGCGACCGCGGAATCGACGCCACCGGAAATGCCCACCATGATTTTCATCGTTGGTTACCTGGCCGACCGAGTCGCAGGGGAAGTGGCAGCGCTGGCAAGATCCTTGAGCAGTTCCAATGAGTAGCGCTGACCCGCGAGATAATCATTGAGACAACGCTCCACTTGCGGACTGCGATGACGCTGACGCTGCGCGCGGATTTCATCTGGCGTGAGCCATAAGGCACGCGCGATGCCGTGATCCAAGGATCGCTCGGGTTCATGACGCGTGACCTGGCCGATAAAGGCAAAACGTAGATAGGTGAGAGATTTCGTCGGATGCGGCCAGCGATAAACGCCAAGTAAACTTTCTGGCGTGAAATGCCAAGCGGTTTCTTCGAGCGTTTCGCGTGCCACCGCCGCGAGCAAGCTTTCGCCTTCATCGAGATGGCCGGCCGGTTGATTGAGCACCAGTTGGCTGTCGGCTGCTTCTTCCACCAAAAGAAATTTTCCTTCGCGTTCGATGATGGCCGCGACCACGACATTGGGTTTCCAGATCATATTTTAACTTTATCAGATTCGACTTCGTGCCACTGCCCGGGGGCGATGCCATCCAGCGTATGCGGGCCGATGGCGTAGCGTACCAGGCGCAGGGTCGGGAAACCGACCGCCGCGGTCATGCGCCGCACTTGGCGGTTGCGGCCCTCGGTGAGCACGATCTCTAGCCACGAAGTAGGAATGGATTGGCGGAAACGTATCGGCGGATCACGCGGCCACAATGGCGGTTCCGGAATCAACTTGGCTTGCGCCGGTCGGGTGCGCGAGCTGTCGATAATGACGCCGCGTTGCAGACGTTCCAGCGCTATCTCATCTGGCACACCTTCGACCTGAGCCCAATAGGTTTTCGGCATTTTGAAATGCGGATCGGAGAGGCGTTGCTGCAATTTACCGTCGTCGGTGAGCAGCAGCAAGCCTTCGCTGTCGCGGTCGAGCCGTCCCGCGGGATAAACACGCGGGATCGATATATACGATGCCAACGTTGGGCGCCCGTCGGGATCGGTAAATTGCGTCAGCACGCCGTAAGGTTTGTTAAAAAGAATCAACCGTGTCATCGGCGGATTTTAACGCGAATACCCGTCTGCCGTATCGGCAGGCGCTGGTGATAGAATGCACGCCAATTTTAGCGGAGCAAGCCATGGCTTTTAAACATATTAAAATTCCCGCGGGCGATAAAATTCGCGTCAGTGCCGATAATTCGCTGCAAGTTTCGGAACGCCCGATCATTCCTTTTATCGAAGGTGACGGCACCGGCCGTGACATCACGCCCGTGATGCGCCAGGTGGTGGACGGCGCGGTGGCCAAGGCTTACGGCGCACGACGCGCCATCGCTTGGATGGAAATTTTCGCTGGCGAAAAAGCGGTGGCCACTTACGGCAACGATACTTGGTTGCCCGAGGAAACGTTACAGGCAGTAAAAGAATATTTTGTTTCCATCAAGGGTCCGCTTACCACACCCGTAGGCGGCGGTATTCGCTCGCTCAACGTCACGTTGCGGCAAGAGCTCGATCTTTATGTTTGTTTGCGCCCGGTGCGTTACTTCAAAGGTGTACCGAGCCCGGTGAAGCAACCTGAAAAAACCGACATGGTGATCTTCCGCGAAAATTCGGAAGACATTTACGCTGGC
>CAZDBT010000066.1:0-1693 GCA_964503795.1 uncultured Candidatus Saccharibacteria bacterium | reverse complement strand
AGGTGTGCGGGCGGTGGATAAAAACGGCAATCAGCGGACCGTTTGGATCGTCCCGAGACAAGTTATTTTTTATCGTTACGCTTTGATGATTATTTTCGGAATTCTGGCCGTGATCGTAGCGGCATTCGTATTAAAAGTTCAGCGGCGCCGCTAGAATAGCAAAATTGCCGAATACCCAGCTCTATAAGTCAATAGCTGCTCGCTGTGGATAAGTATTAAGGCGGTGACCCGCCTAAAACCCCTTAGAATAAGGGGTTTTTCTGTCTCTAAAAATGACTCGCGTATTTAAGGCTATTTGTAGGGAAAATAAGAGGCGCCTTGAATGTTATAATTTAGTAGTAAGGGATGAGAGAGAAAATGAGCTTGAGAAAAGCAATCTTTTTAGCTAAAAAGTTGGCTTTCGCTTTTCTTGCGATAAGCTTGTTTTTTGTGTCTTTTCCGATCAATTCTTCATTCGCTGATTCCGGTATTCCGAAGATCATCAGCTATCAGGGCCGGATCACTAATGGGAGCGGAGATCTGCTTGGAGGATCGGGTGGCACCTATTATTTCAAATTTTCTATCTGGGATAGCCCCACCGTTCTTGCCGGTAATCAGTTATGGCCTGCGACCGATCCTACTTCGGTGGCGGCTACCGTCCGGCAAGGTGTTTTCAGCGTGAACATCGGCGATACCAGAAATGGATACCCATACCTGCTGGATTACAATTTCAACGATAACGAGCGCGCCTACCTGCAGATAGAAGTTTCCACCGCTTCCGGTTCCGGTTTTGAAACTTTGAGTCCGAGGCGGCCGCTTACATCGGTGCCGTTCGCGCAATACGCCGGAGCCGTTTCCGGAACCAGCACGCCTTCAATGTTCGGCACCACGACGCCGATCGATTTTACCCAAGCCACTTTTGAAGCCACCACCACGACCGCTATTCCGATATCTGTTCGGGGAGCTGTCGGCCAGACCGCCAATCTTTTCCAAGTTCAAGAAGGTAATGACGGCATCAACCGGTTCCTGATCAACAGTAATTTTCAGGTTGGTCTCGGTACCACCAGCATCGGAGCGGATCTGGGACTTTTTGGTTTCGCCGCTGAAGGCGCCGGACTTTTTGGAAATTTTGTCAGCGCGTCCTATTTCACGGCCACTTCTACTACCGCCACTTCCACTTTCAAAGGCGGCGTAAATTTGGCTAGCGAGGCCGGAAACATTGGCATCGCCACCAACTCCCCCTTTTCTCTGTTGAGCGTTGCCGGCAATGGCTATTTTGCCGGCGGTCTGGGTATCGGCCGCACTGCCACCACTACCTCCGGAGGACTGACGGCCGGACTGGCCGATGTCACCGCTCTTCAGGTCCGTGGTCTGGTCAATTGCGACACTATCAACACCGACGTTTCCGGAGTTTTACGTTGCGGGACTGATGCTACCAGCGCCGGTTCCGGTATTGCCACCGTCCAAGAGGACGGGACGGTTATCTCCGGAACCGCCGACACCCTCAATTTCTATGGCCCGGATTTTGATATCACTAATAGTCCCGCTGGCACGGAGAATATCAGCATCAACCATTTCAATAACAACAATTTGGAAATTGAGGGCAACATCGCGATTAGCGGCCGCAATATCAACATCGGCAACGGAGCTTCGGGAGCGGCCACCTCCACCATCTCCGCTCAATACGGAAAACTCGGTTTTGCCACCAGCGTAC
>CAZDBT010000065.1:0-1693 GCA_964503795.1 uncultured Candidatus Saccharibacteria bacterium | reverse complement strand
CCTACCTCCAGGTCCGCAACCTGATCTCCTGCACCGGCGATATCGAAACGGATGCGGCGGGAGTGTTGCACTGTGGAACGGATCAAACCGGAGGTAGTTCGGTGGCCGGTAGTGATTTTGACATTCAATTCAACGACGCCGGCACTGCCGCCGGACTTTCCGGTCTGACGTTTGATAAATCTACCGGTCTTTTGGTGACCGGCGGCGACATCTCTTTGTTGGGTTCCGACTTAAACTTCAGCAACGGAGTGGTCGGAGCCGCCACCTCCACGATCCATGGTGAATATGGGAAATTAGGGTTCGGCACAACTTCTCCTTTTGGTCAGATATCCATTGAAGCCGATAACACTGTCGTTGGCTCCAACACCCCGATATTCGTGGTTGGAGATACCGGCTCCACCTCGCTCTTCCTAGTTTCCGGTAACAACGGTTTCATCGGTATCGGTACCAACTCGCCCAGTTACACCTTGGACGTTGGAGGGTTCACTAACGTTAAAGGTAATTTGAATATTTCCGGCACCACTACCGTCGGGTCCGTAAATGCCACTTCTACTCTTTCCGTTGGCTCCTCCACTCCCGGCACTAACACGCAGTTCACTGTTCTGGGCAACGGTTATCTTTCCGGTGGATTATCCGTTGGTCGCTCCGCGACTACTACCATTGGTGGAATTGAAGGCAGTTTATTGGATGTTACCGGCACTTTGCAGGCTCGCGGATTAATAAGTTGCGACACTATTGATACTGATGCCAGCGGAGTCTTCAGGTGTGGCAGTGATGCCACCGGAGCAGGAGGTGGTATTTCTACCGTTCAAGAAGATGACTCAACCGTTGATGGCGCCGCCACTACTTTAGACTTTCTTGGCTCGGACTTTGACGTATCTTCTTCTCCATCCGGAGAAGCCAACGTGGCGATCGATTATTTCAGTTCCGGCATTACCCGCCGGACCCAAGTGGAAAATATTTTAGCCAATTGGAATTTCTTGGATATCAACGTTGGTGGTTCCGATCTGAACCTCGGCAACGGCAAAGTCGCCACCTCCACCATCTCCGCTCAATACGGAAAACTCGGTTTTGCCACCAGCGTACCCTACGCCCAGGTGGCCATTGAAGTGGACAACACCCAGGGCGTCGTCGGTTCCACTTCCCCGATCTTCGTGATCGGCGACTCCGGTTCCACCACCATCCTGACCGTCAACTACCAGGGAGATCTCGGGATCGGCACCAGCGTCCCCGGAACCAAACTGGATGTCGGCGGCTTCGCGAACATCAAAGGCAATCTGAATATCTCGGGCACCTCCACCGCCTCTTCCTTCAGCGCTACCGGCACGCTGTCCGTGGCTTCCTCCTCTCCCGGTTCCGGCATCAACCTGGCGGTGCTTGGCCACTCCGTTTTTGGAGGCAACGTTTCCATTACCGGCAACACCGACATCCAAGGAACTTTGAATGTTGATACGATAACCGGCACTGCCGGAGCCGCTGGCACCACCACCTTCACCGGAGGTGTTTCCGCCGCCGGCCTGGCCTCATCGCAAGGTCTGACCATCACCGGAGGCGACATCTTATCATCCGGTAAATTAAATATTACCAGCGGTTCCAATTCCATAATTTCTACCGGTCTCGGTATTGGGACCACTTCCATCGGTTCCCGATTGGAAGTCGCCGGTATCGGCGTGGTCAAAGGCAATTTCAATAT
>CAZDBT010000064.1:0-1722 GCA_964503795.1 uncultured Candidatus Saccharibacteria bacterium | reverse complement strand
TCACGAAGATCGGGGAAGTGGAACCGACCACTCCCTGGGTGTTGTCCACTTCAATGGCCACCTGGGCGTAGGGTACGGTGGTGGCAAAACCGAGTTTTCCGTATTGAGCGGAGATGGTGGAGGTGGCGACTTTGCCGTTGCCGAGGTTCAGATCCGATCCGTTGATATCCAGATCGCCGCCGATGATCACGTTGCCGGTGGCGTTGGCGAAGGTGAAGAGGGAGCGGCCGTCCAGGGAACCGCCGTTGTTGTATTGGATCTGGGTGGTGTTGCCTCCCGGAGTGGAAGCGGTATTATCCGTTCCGCATTTCAGAACGCCGGCGGCGTCGGTATCGATGCTGTCGCAGGAAGTCAGCTCGGCGATCCGGATCCGGGTGGCGGAGTCCAGGTAGTTGGCGGTCAGACCGCCGGCGAAGGTGTTGGTGCCGGCGAAGGAGGAGTTGATCTTGCCGGAAGAGAGGAGGTCGCCGCCGATTATGTTGATGCCGGAAGCGGAGGTCAGTCCCCCGTTGGTTTTGATATTGATCCCGCCTTCAAACGATGAAGTGGCGACATTGGAAGAATAGAATTTGGCGGCGTTCAACACCTCGGAGACGATCAGGCCTCCGGAAATAGAGGAGGTGGCGGCGTTGGAGACGGTCAACACTCCGCTGGATTCGATCTTGCCTCCGGTGATCGTCAGACCTCCGGAAGAAGCCAGGCTGGCGGAGGAAATACCTCCCGCGAAGGTATTGGTAGCGGCCGACGAAGAATCCAATCGTCCGGCCAGGTTCAGAGTGGTGCCATCAATGGCCAGAGCCTGCACGGAACCGCTAGTAGTGGTGGCGGAGCGGCCGACAGCCAATCCCCCGCTGATCAGCGTGGAAGTGCCAACCGAGAATCCAATTCCCTGCACGGAGTTCTGACCGATGGTAGAGGTGGCGATACCGATCTGGCCGACGGCGTTGATCTCAAAAAGAGGAGAAGAGGTTCCGGAATCTCCCACGACAAAGATCGGAGTAGTGGAACCCAGGACAGCGCCGTTGGCTTCAATGGAGACCTGGCCAAATGGAACCGTGGTTCCGAAGCCCAATCTTCCGTACTGGGCGGAGATGGTAGCGGTAGCGGTCAGGCCGTTACCGATATTCAGATCAGAACCGTTGATGGAGAGGTCGCCGCCGATGTGGAGGTTGGTGGAGGAATAGACCAGGCCGGAGTTGGCGGCAAAGGCGCCGCCGGTATTGAACTGCACCTGGCTGTCCAGGCCGGCGGGAGTGGAGGCGGTGTTGTCCGTTCCGCATTTCAGAACGCCGGCGGCATCGGTATCGATGCTGTCGCAGGAAGTCAGCTCGGCGATCCGGATCCGGGTGGCGGAGTCCAGATAGTTGGCGGTTAATCCTCCGGAGAAAGAAGAAGTGGCGGCAGAGGTGACGCTGATCTTGCCCTGGAACTGGGAGTCCAGGGAGGCGTTCAGGGTGTTCACGGAAAGGATCGGTAGGGTGTTGGTGGCACCGGAGGAGGTGGTGATCTTGGCGGTGGAGAGCAGATCGCCGGTCAGATTCAGAGAAGAACCGTTCAGTCCGGCGGCGGAGAGATTTCCGGTGAAGGTGGAAGTAGCGGCTGAAGTGGAATCCAGTCGGCCGGAGAGATTCAAAGTGGAGGCGTCGATCGGGCCGGTCTGGATACCGGTGGTGGTCGCTCCCCGGCCGACCGCCAATCCCCCGGAGATATACGCGTGGCCGC
>CAZDBT010000063.1:0-1751 GCA_964503795.1 uncultured Candidatus Saccharibacteria bacterium | reverse complement strand
TATATCAAGGCATTACATGCACGAATTGATGCGCAACACATTGCTGGTACCAGCGGCAGGATTGTGCGAGCGGAAGATTATGGCGCGTTAGGAGATGGCGTTACTAATGATGCAAGTGCAATACAACAGGCGTTGAATGCGCTTCAAAGCGATGACACGCTTTCATTTGGCAGCGGAAAAATCTATGCGCTGGGAAATGGTGCATGGGCGGGTTTACAGCTGGGTGGAAGATCGAATGTGCTTATTGCTGGCAATGGGGCGACACTTAAACTTAATTCCTCAGTTACCAGTAGCTATAATCCAGGCGCATCCAATTCATACGTCACGATGTTTCTTACGCAATGTCACGGCTGTGAAATAAATAATCTCATTTTTGATCTCGGCGCGATTGCTACTGGCGCAATCGGTGTTCATGACACTCACAATGCGGTTTTTCGCAACATGGTTGCTCGTGGTGGTACGGGCCAGTATCAGTTTTGGTCGACAAAAGGTGATGGAAACACATGGCTTTCTAATTACTCCGATCGCATTACTCAGCCTACCGTCAATACATGGGGTTTTTACATTGGAAACCCTAACGTCGGGCTTGAAGATCAAAGAACGATTTTTGCTGGCAACGCGGTATATCGGGAACGATATGACGGGTTTGTAATGATGATCAAGGATGCAACGATCGTAGGAAACAGCGGAATAGATAATCCATGGAGCACGATGATATCTCCTGGCTCGATTCAAAACGTGAGTCGTAATCATGTGATTATCGGCAACCACCTCAAGGGTGGACTCAATCATCAGTATCAAGTTGATTACACACTAGATGGGAGTTACCACGATGGCCTGGTACTTTTTGGAAATTGGATGAATGGCGAAGGAAGTGGCGCAGACAGTACGGGCGCCTATTTCCCACAACTGCACAATGCTTGGGCATTGGCGAATAAGATCACGAATGTAAACTATATCGGTTTTCAGGTGACAGGTTACACGCAAAACATAATCATCGAGAACAACGATGTATCAGTTACCGGTAATGCGAATAGTTATGGACTTAAGATATCTCCGTTTGGCGGTTACGTTATCGATAATGTGCAAATCCGGTCTAACAATTTTCGCAACACTGCTTACGGTATTGGTACAGGATCCGATGGTGAAAATGGAGGCACACGCGACAACATTTATATATCGGATAACTATGTAAGCAGTGGAGCACAATACAGCGGGTCACTCGCTGGCGGCGTTACGATCGATAATTGGCGAACCGCGGCCGCGCCAGACCCCGATGGCACTTTACCAGCGCTTTCTACGTTGGCTCAGCGGTTGCCGCTTGGCACATTACGCAGTGAAGTCGAAGATGTCGTATCGCTTGTTACCGCGTTTAGAGGCGCGGATGTAGGTCTATCAATAGCAGCGACACCCACCACCGCTATTATTGGCGACAATGTTGTTTACAGTTTGAACATTGCGAATAATGGTCCGTCCGCTGCAACGGTATTAACGCTAACAGATGTATTACCTTCAGGCGTCAGTTTTGTTTCTGTTTCTACTACTCAAGGTGTTTGCAGCGGTGTCACGACGGTGTCTTGTAATTTGGGGAGTCTAGCTAAAAACGCAAACGCCAGTGTAACGATTGTAGTGAAAGCGATTGCGAGTGGTGCTCAGGCCAATGTGGTCACGATTTCTAATAGCAGTGAATCCGACCCCAATACCGCCAACAACACCGCCTCCACTACCACCACCGTGCTACCCAGTTGCCA
>CAZDBT010000062.1:0-1761 GCA_964503795.1 uncultured Candidatus Saccharibacteria bacterium | reverse complement strand
TAACCCCTGGAATGGTGTTGAAAATGACTGTAGATGCAATTGGCACTGATGCCACTTTCTCAGGTGGTCAGTTGACCGTGTTACTGGGGACGGAACCATAGATGGCCAATAGATTTCTAGGTAACGATACAGTTACCCACAACACTGGAATCAGCTCTGGAGCAATAATCCTAGAGAAGTTCACTGCTGTGGAATCTGGAACGATGACAGAATTTCACATCTTTGGGCAGACCGGCGGGAACGTCAAGGTAGCGATTTATTCAGATAGCGGCGGAACCCCCAACGCTTTACTTAATACTGTTGGAAGCACGGCTATCAACGCTGGGGCGGCTAACACTATAACTTTCCCCAGTACGATTATTACCGCCGGGACAGTTTACTGGTTAGCCTACAACTTTGATACTAACTCAGGGGTGGCGGTCAATGGTTCAGGGGGGACAACTCTGGCGGATGAAACCGCCCTCTTTACTGATCCCTTCCCGAGTACCTACCCGGGGGGTTACACCAGCCAAACTTGGAATATAGCGTTTGCTAGTTACGGGAATCTCAGTGGTGGTCATCCGGTATTGATTATTTAAAGAGGGAAATCAGGATTTTAGTTTTTTTCTAATAAGGTGAATTGAAAGCCAGATTAGAAAAAAAGTGAGATTAACAAGAGCGTAAACCAGGCTCAGAAACTCTTCAGGGCCAGGTTTGATCGACCAAGCTAACAAGGAAACAGAGATTATATACGAAACATAGAGGAACCAGAAACCAATAAAGAAACGTTTAAACCAGAGCAGTATTAAGGATAAGCTCATGAATAAATTATTACACGCTTTGTCAAGGAGGTGAAGCGAAGATGGCACAAAGATCAATATTTGATAACCTAATGAGTCTGAACAATCTAGGATTAGGAACTCAGTCCTCGGTGTACAGTCCAAAGACTACCAGTCTGATTACTTCAAAATCCCCCCCACCTACCACACAAAGTAACACTGGTCAAGTCTTAGCGACTCAAGACACATCACCTCTGTCAGGGGCTGATCCGTCTATCTTCGGTGCGCCGATTAGACCTACGGCTCCTACCTCCACGACTGCCACTACAGGATCTGGAGCAGGTCTAGGGGGTGGCGGAACAGGCTCTGGTTTAGGAAACAACGTGGGTGATTATCTTAATATCGCTAACCAGTTCAACCAAAACACCTCGACAGGTAGTAATAGCTATCCCGAGATTGACTCAGCCTATGAAGAGGCGTTCAAAGCCTTAGATGCTTCTGGTCAAGCTCTTCAGTCTAGTGCTCAGGCGAACACTGACCAGGCTCAGGCAGATCTTGGTCCAACCAAAACTGGCATACAGCAAGAAGGAGACCGACGGGTAGGTGAACTGACCGATCAGGCTACAGGGGCGCAGAGACGCGGTGAGGGAACAATTGACCAAGTCAGGCAACTATATAACGAACTTAACCAAGGCAACATCGCGCGACTATCAGCTGGGGGAATCTCTTCTAGTTCGGTTGCCGATGCCTTGGCCGAGCGCTTAGGTCGAGATACTGCTCAAAGAATCGCAGGAGTCACTGATAACACTAACGAAGTCTTGAACAACATTGAGAAGGAAAAGGGTCGGGTCCGCACCTTTACCCAAGCCAAACTTGACTCTCTGGATGAACAGCTCAAAGCAACTAAAGAGCTCATCCAGTCACAGCTTCAGCAAGCTTTAGCCCAACTCGGAAGTCAGAGAGCTGGATTAGCCGGGGATAAAGCAACTCGTAGAGCTGAACT
>CAZDBT010000061.1:0-1774 GCA_964503795.1 uncultured Candidatus Saccharibacteria bacterium | reverse complement strand
GTTCATACCAACAAATTGTAAGTCTGTAATGAACCTGTATCCCGGAACGCTCCCACTGTTCAAACTTATAGAATAGCTGTCTTGTCCACTGCTGGAGTGCTTGAGAACCTGAAAGGACACATTAGGGTTTGGAATGATTTGCCGTAGGCCCATATCCAGCTGACTTACTGCGGTCAGCGAATTGCCGTCGATCATGACTGCGACGGGGGGGTTATCGATCCATACTGCGTAGAGCGTTACGTTAGCCGACCCCATAGTTAGGGTCTGGTTCTGCGTATACGTTGTGCCACTACCATCGGCTCGGGTATTCCAGCCGACGAACATATAGCCAGATCTTACCAGGTTCCCAGTATTCCCCAGTGCCACCACAGTCTGGCCCGTCTCGTAATGCGTCGAGTCAATCGGAGCGGCGCCTCCATTGGCACCGTTACCGTCATAGCTCACGAGAAACGTGGGATTGGTTGTCCAAATTGCGTAGAGCGTAAGGTCTGAAGAACCGATTATCAGAATCTGACCCGGTGAGTAAGTTGCCCCAGTCTGATCCGCCGCCGTGTTCCATCCAGAGAATGAAAATCCGGGTCTTACCAAATTTCCAGAATCCCAGAGCACAGTGACTGTCTGACCCTGGCTATAACGAGCCGTATCCACGGGCACAGTGCCGCCTGCGCCACCGTTTGCGCTGTAGATGACGGCATAGGTTGTAGCCGGTGTTGTCACGTCGCTACCACTACCACTACCACCACCGCCACTACCGCTGCCACATGCGTACAGTGTCAGGGTAAAGAAAAATATTAGGCTTCGAACTAAGAATCGTTTTAATTGTGAAGACATTGTCGAACCCTCCTCTCTGTAGTTATCAGGTTTTGTATTCGACCATTTAGACAGCACAGCCAGTATAATACAGAAGAAATATTTGCCGTTACACGCCCAAACACTTCATGACACTATTTCTGCTGCCTGAACATCTGTTACGAATGGCAGCTGGAAAGAGGCCATCGATTAGTAGCTATTTCCATCTGTTACGAGCTAGCAAAGCCGGACAGGCCTTCTAAATCTGTTCTAATTATTCAACGTATAATAAAGGGTACTGCTAGTACCCGCGAGTGACCGGATAAAGGTGTATACGCCTCGCAATTTCGAACTTCCGTTTTATTCTTCTCAATGGCTGCTTTTCGCAGTGAAGCGTTTGATTTCTACTGATGCGATGATCATCATCGGTGCTCTGAACGTGTGTAATCGGTTTGGGTAATCAGTCCTCGCCGGTTTTGGTGATCATTCTCTCTGGTTTACGCAAGTAACTTCCTTTGCTCGTGCAAAGAAAAGGAACCAAAAGAAAGCACGCCCCGGACCCGCCGAAAACCTCCTGCGCTTCTCGCCCCCATCGGCGCTCGCCTAACTCGCCGATCGCAAAAAATGCGATTCGGGCTCGAACAGGAGGCGCGCGACTACTCCGATGGGGGCTGCGATGCTCGGCGGCGGCTACGGGGACAATACAAAAACCTTAATATTATTTTTTCGTACACGGCTGTAAACGATACAATAAAAACATGTCCGCTCTCATCATCCTCACTCTCGTCTGCATTCTGACTTATTCGTTTGAAATCGTTTTCGGTTTGGCGGGAACGATTATGATGTTGCCTTTGTTGAGTTTTATTTACGACGCTAAAACGCTCGTTGTTTATTCGGTGCTGCCGCAGATATTGGCGGCGACGATTGGGTTGCTGCGGTCGCCGAAGACGGTGAATCTTAAATTTTTGGCGAACATGGTTTTATT
>CAZDBT010000060.1:0-1789 GCA_964503795.1 uncultured Candidatus Saccharibacteria bacterium | reverse complement strand
CCGTGCATCGGACTCGTCGGGCTAGCATTGGGAGTGGCCAAGCCATAGCCCGACATGCCAGGGATAGTGAATCCTTCAATCGTCACGTAACTGGCGTTATTAATGGTAATGCCTTCGCCGTTGCTGTTGGCTTGATTGATTAAAGCGGAATTGCCTTGCGCCTTAATCACAATCGGATTCGACGAAGTACCGCTGGCGGCGACGCTGAAGCCAGTGTAAGTACCGTCATAAACCAATACCGTGTCGCCAGGGCGCGCCACGTTCACCGCCGCTTGAATCGTGGAATATTCTTGCGTCGCTCCCGCAGTGTCATCCACACACAGCACCGTCGTGCCGCCACAAGCGAGTGGCGCTGAAGTCGTAAAAGTCCAACTGTAGTTAGAAGCTAAGGAGTTACCCGCAGCATCTTTAACACCGCTGCTTCCTCCGATAACAGTCGCTGTGTAAGTTGTCGAAGTGGCCAGGGCGCTGGAGGGCGTGAAGGTCGCCGTCGCTCCGCTAACGCTCACGCTGCCCGATACACCGTTAACCGTGAATGTGCTCGTGGTGATGGAAGCAGCGCTCATTGCTTCGCTAAAAGTAACGCTGATCGCAGCGCTTGTGGAAACATTCGTGGCATTATTTGCTGGACTGGTTGAGGAAACGGTTGGTGGCGTTGTGTCCGGTGGCGTATAGGTCACCGTTAGAACATCGCTTGCTATGTTGCCCGCTGCGTCATAGGCGGTCACGGTGATGATATTACTTCCGCTTTGCAGAATGATGCCGTTGACGCTCCAGTTAGCCGCTACGTTGGTGTTGCCATTGCCACCGCGATTATTCGACCAAGTGATTTGCGTGACAGCGACGTTATCGGCGGCAGTGCCTGCGATGTTTAATGTGTTACTGCCTGTGCTATAGGTGGCGCTGTTAGTGGGAGCGTTAATCGATACCGTGGGTGCCGTGGTATCGCTTGTCGTGCCAGTGGAATAAGTGACGGTTAACACATCCGTACTGATGAGGCCCACAGCGTCACGCGCTGTGACGGTGATGACGTTACTTCCCGTTTGCAAGGCAATGTTATTCACGCTCCACGAAGTGGTGCCGCTGGCCGTGCCATTACCACCGCGATTATTCGACCAGCTGACTTGCGTGACGCCAACATTATCCGAAGCGGTGCCGCTGAGATTGAGCGTAGCGCTGGTGGTGTTATAGCTTGCACTGCTGGTAGGACCAGTGATGGTAATCACAGGTGCGCTGCTGTCACTTGTCGTGGTGGTTGTCCCGCCTGAAGAGCCGCTGCTTGAACCGCCGCCACCACCGCCACCACACGCGTTCAGCAGAAAAGCAAACATGACAAGAGCAAAGATTTTTTTTAACTTTTGCATGGTAGTGCGCCTAAATAAAAATTAAGGATAAATGCCCGACGGAATCGGATTACCGAGGTATTCCCAGATGTAGGTCGTCAGCGTGACTGGACCTAGATTTCCCAAACGTTGCCCGGCTGAGCAGAAGCCGCGCGTGATGCCAGTGCACATTTCACGCTTGATGCGATCTTCATTCGGCCACGGCCACAAATTTGTCGACGTCAGCGTGTTGTAACCGGCTTCGCCGAAGCGTGCGCCATCCGTGCCGTAGCGATACAAAATGTTGGCGCCGATATCGGCGCCGCCGAAGCCCTTGGCTTTTAGAAACGAGCCGGTTTCGATGCGGGTGAGATATTTGAGTGAAGGAGCAGCGCCATCGGCGCGGGGATTCGTGGTGTAACAACCGATAACGCAATTGGTTTGGGTGGAGGCACCGCTGAGCGCGC
>CAZDBT010000059.1:0-1795 GCA_964503795.1 uncultured Candidatus Saccharibacteria bacterium | reverse complement strand
ACGCCAACACCAAGGTGCAAGGCGAACTTAAGATGGGCGCCAAGGTCACGGTCGAATACAAAATGACCGCCACCAGCGTGGAAGTCAAAGGCGATAAAGGCGGGGAAGGCAAGGCCAAAGGCAAAGATAAAAAATAAATCTTTACCACTTTAAGTCAAATAAAAACGGGAAGGTCGATAAAAACCTTCCCGTTTTTATTTTGAATCTATGCCAACACGTTTTGTGGCAATTGCATGGTGACGCAATGCAAGCTACCGAATTGATAAATCAAGGGTAAGCAGTTAACCGCCACAATCTCCCTGTCGGGGAAACATTCCTTAAGACGCGCGAGCGCGATGTGATCGGCCGGATCTTCATAAGTTGGCACCAGCACCGCATCGTTAATAATTAGAAAGTTGGCGTAAGTAGCGGGCAAGCGCTGACCGTCTTCATCGTAACGCGCCTGTGGCCAGGGCAGGGCGACCAGGCGATAAGCTTTGCCGTCTGCCGCGCAGAAAGCTTTCAGCTCTTCTTCCATGGCTTTGAGTTCCGCGTAATGTTCATCGCTTCTGTCATCGCAGCTTACATAAGCAATAGTATCGCGATCGGTGTAACGCGCCAGCGTATCGATGTGACTATCGGTGTCATCGCCCGCCAGATAACCGTGATTCAGCCACAGAATGCGATTTAAACCGAGCAGTTCTTTTAATTGTTGTTCCAGTTGCGCGCGCGTTAAGTTGGGATTGCGTGTCGGCGCCAGCAGACAGCGTGAAGTAGTCAGCAAGGTGCCAGAGCCGTCGACCTCGACCGAGCCGCCTTCGAGCACCAAGTCCACCGATTGCATCGGCACCTGGTCAAAGCTGTCCAGCGCGTAGAGTCGGCGCGTGATTTGATTATCGAGTGCGTAGCCGTATTTGCCGCCCCAACCGTTAAAACCAAAATCGAGCAAGAGTGGCTCGTTTTGGCACATGGCAGTCAGCGGTCCGTGATCACGCGCCCAGGTATCATTCGATGGCACGACATGCAGGATGACGCGGCTTAAATCGACACCCGCGGCGCTGAGTTGCTCGCTAATATGCGTGCGATGCGCTGTGTCGTAGCACGAGATCAGAAGTTTTTCGCGCAAACTCACTTGGCGTGCGATCTCGATGAATACGGGCTCTACTTGCTTGAGACGTTTGGCCCAATCGCCGTGGATATGCGGCCAAGTCAGCATCACGCCGCTTTGCGGCGCCCATTCGGGAGGAAGGTATTGGCGGCAGGTGGCCATGAGAATTTTTATCTAAAAGTAAAAGACGGCGCGTATGCTAGCCGAGTCATCCGACGCATACCAGATTTTGATAACGGTATTTTTACTTTAAGTTTGACCTCGGTCGGGAACTAGTTTTGAATGTGCGCCCCAGTAAACGAGGTCGCGCGATAGCGCGCTTGGCTCGCTTTCCTCTCCCTGCGGGAGAGGAAATGAGGGTGAGGGTGGAAGAAGAGAGACTGTCTCCCTTCATTGTCAGTTGGAGTAATTTAAGTATGAGTCTAATTCGACCTTTTGCTGGTTTACGTCCCGCCACCGGACGCGCGGCCGAGGTGATTGCGCCGCCGTACGATGTATTAAGCACGGAAGAAGCGCGTCAGCGCGCTCAAAGCAAGCCTTGGAGTTTTTTGCACATCTCCAAGCCAGAGATCGATTTGCCAAAAGACACCGATCCGTATAGTCCCGCGGTGTACGCCAAGGCCAAGGAAAATTTTGATCGCATGCTGCAGCAAGGCGTGCTGCAGCGCGACGCCGAACCTTATTATTATGTTTATCGTTTAATCATGG
>CAZDBT010000058.1:0-1857 GCA_964503795.1 uncultured Candidatus Saccharibacteria bacterium | reverse complement strand
TCTGGCAGCGGGACGCTGCCGGAACTCGCAGGCGAGGACGCCTGCGCTACGTCCCGCGTGCTGCCGGGGCGTCACGCCGTGGCTTCGCCCACCAGTTGTCTTCATCGGCGGTGGAAATGAAAGGGAGACACGAGGTTTACCGCAGGACGCCATGCGCCTGCCCCAACGGGGCTGCGTCACTCAGCCCAAGGTTGTCGAGGCTACCTTGGGTGCGAGTGGAAATGTGGCACTACCCGGAACGGTTTGCGTCCGCCCGACTCGACAGGCCGGAATCCCTTCAGGATTCGGGATTCTCCTGACGCGTGACCAGGGCAGGCGTCGCGGTGCTCCGCCAACCCTGGGCTGCGGACGCAATCCCGTTGGGATTGAGAAACGGCGTGGAGCGCGGCTGTGTCGCAGACCAGCCGCAGCGCGTGCGGACGCCGTGGCTGGCTGCGGGTGGTGCTGCGCACACACCCGCGCTCCGGGGAAAGTGGAGCGGACTGCCTGGCCCTCCTCTCCCAGCGGGAGAGCAACGGTGAGGTAGAAAGGCCGCTGCGTTCAATCGGTGCCGATCCAACAGCGACCACAAAAAATATCTTCGTTAATTGAGTGGAGAACATACTAGCGACTCAACTTTCTTACAGCACGCCTTGAAACACAAGTTCGACAGAAGTAAAGCATCCACCTCATACTCGTATTCCTGTGCAGGATCCCAAATTTTCTTGTTTCGGACTGTATGGTGATGAAGAAATCCACGCAATAACACAATGGAATCTAAGAATTCCTCTGGGGACTTGCCGGCATACTTGGCTCGAAATGTATCAATCAGGTTCTTTCTTCCACCACGTCTGAGAATGCTCATTTCTGCGTTCTTCAAGACATCGGCAGCGAAATTGACAAGCTCAGTAGACTGCTTGAATTCGGTTGCCACATGCACATTTTTCGTCTTTCCATTGCCGAAGAGCGTCTCAAGAACGAAATAGAAATCATAGATGGCATCGATATATCGGCGTTCCAAAAAGTCATTTCGTCCCTTGCGGAAGAAACCCAGTGGCATATCCCAATCCAACGCGTCTTTTGACGCGATGATCGACCGTGTCACAACACTGAATGGTGCTCGCAGGTTTTGATTTTTCGGTTTCTTGAATTTGAACGAAAAATTAGTGGTCTTTAACCGCTTCCGGTCCTCGTCACATTCCGGGATCCACGTCATTTCGGTTTCGTCCAGTGCAATTCTTTCCAAGCCGTAAACAGCGAGAAAGCCTTCTAGCGTCCGCAAGCTTTTGAACAGGAGATCAGAACAAGAAGGGCTGTTTAGGCGCAGATCGAGCGCGCTGGGGTCTTGTGGGTTCTGGACAAGTTCGGGCAGATGGTCATTGTCCGACACTGGAATTGTGACTTGAAGATGCGTCAAACGCCCTTGTTCAGAAACAAAGTCGTATTGCCATCCCTCATGCATGAAGGCCCGAACGCCGTCGATTTGAACGACCCACTGTATGGGGAATTTATAAACGCACTTCATTCTATATCTCCCATTCTGAAGGCGCGCTTCTCCTTGGTCTCGCCCGAGAAGACCTCGTAGTTGCGGTTGGAGTTAAACGGGGGTCAATGTAAATGAGGTCCACGCACTGCGTGCGGGAGCTTCTGCAACTGCTCCAGGTTGTCGCCGCAGTAGATGACGCGGGTGTCGAGGAGGGCGGAGGGTTTGGCGGGCTTCGCCGGTGCGGCGGCTGGCTCTTCCGTTGGTTTCTTCCGTGCCATGCGGGAAATTCTAGGCAAGCCCGCCGGCAAAGGGAAGCGCGCTCGCGCTCAGGCGAAGGTGTCCGTCACCACATGCCACGCGACATCCGTCAGCCGGAAGCCGCGGCCGGCGTG
>CAZDBT010000057.1:0-1880 GCA_964503795.1 uncultured Candidatus Saccharibacteria bacterium | reverse complement strand
CGGTTTGTGGGCGATGGATTTTCACATGGGATGCATTTCGCATTGAATGCGATCCGCAGTCAGTCATCAAGACGATCGAAGCTTTGGATTTAAGATCCGTAGATCTCCGTGAAGGAGCGTCTTATCAGGAAAGCGAGGCCAGCGGCCCTGGAACGCTAACAAGGAAAGCAACCGGATCAAACGGTGAGACGTTCACTGTCACAATGGAGATCAATGCTGACGCGTTTCGTCGAGCACGCGCTGAATCAGACGTTGCTGTCGGAGAAATAATGCAGAAGCCTGTGACACTGGATGCTGCACTTCGTGAGCGAACGAAAGAAAGTGTTTCTGGGACAATTTCTATCACTTTCGACACAGATACTAAAGGGAATGCACAGCGCCGAACTAAAGTGACGAAAGTGAACATCAAAGGCCCAGACGGGCGTATTGAAAGCCAGACCGCTACAGAGACGATCGAACGACGCTCTGTTTCAAAGTCCTCTATTATTCGCTAAGGAATGCGGTATCCGTGTCCGATATATTCGATTATTCGAAGTCCCAAAAGAAAAGCACGCTATAAAAAGCGTGCCTATCACAAACTAAATCTACATCAAGTTAGCCGCGCGACCGTGCAGGTGCGCGCGGCTGACTGATTTACGGTTTCTTGGGAGTTTTGTAAGGTACTTCTTTCTGGAAAGATTTCCAGGTGGTCTCGTAGCCAACAAAAAACTGGCCCGGGGTGATTTGTTTCTGGGTCGTTGTTACATACTCGGTTTTGCCGGCTGGGATCTTCGGTCTGGTAAATACTGGCTTGTTGTCACTCATGGTCATTGCTCCTAAACGGTTAAATCAAAACAGACGAAATTATATCTCTAACGCGTGTAATGTGCATTCCTGGGAATCACATGTCGCACGCCTCCTTGGGGGTTTTCCACATCTCCCTGGTAGCGGGGAATGATATGTATATGGACATGAAAAATACTTTGTCCAGCGGCTGGCCCCACGTTAACCCCGATGTTGTAGCCATCCGGGTTAAATTCCGCATCGATACGCTTTTTCTCCTCATTGATGAGGTCCATACAGGCCGCCACCTCGTCCGGCGTCAGGTCGAAAAAGCTCGCGACATGTCGCTTCGGGACAACCAGCGTATGCCCCGGACTGACCGCATAGGTGTCACCAGCACTGTAGGCGAGCTCACGCACCAAGGACACACCGCGCGGGTCTTTGCAAAACAGACACGGGTTGTTGGGGTCGCGCTTTTTTGCTGGCTGTATTTCAGACACTAACTCAAACCCTTTATCTCATTTACTCTTCTTACCAAACATCGCCGTCGAAAAACGACGCGATGCGCATGATTGGCTACGCAGCGGCCGAAGTTCCCGCCAGCGTACGCGCCTGATTCAGTTGCGCCTCGCAGTGCTTTACACAAAGTGGCTGCAACGCATGCGGGAAACACTCTAGGATCAATTCAAATTCATCGGCCATGTCCTGTGCCAGCGCCCTATCTTTTGTTAACTCCGCCAGAACATTTTGTGCCGTCGCCTTGTTCACGCGAATGATGACCGCCAGGTGAAAAGGGAGTTGCTGCTCCATGCTGACGGTTAAGGCCTTTTCATATGAATCAATTGCCTCTTTGATGCGATCCGGGTTTTCTTCCGACTCACCGAGGTGGTGTAAAACGGCGCCACGGTTATTGTGTGTCGCGGTTAATTCAAATGCATAATTATCCGCATCCAGCACGGCCAGCGCATTTTTATAGGCAACCACAGACTTGTTCAACGTACGGTTACCTTTGAGCAGGAGTCCGTAGGCATGCAACGCGGTGCCCAGCTGATGCATGACCAACAACCATTTTTCCGGGGTTTCTTTTCTTGAATACACCAGTAACGCCGCGGTGTAGG
>CAZDBT010000056.1:0-1954 GCA_964503795.1 uncultured Candidatus Saccharibacteria bacterium | reverse complement strand
CGCTCATCCCGTCCAATCCAGTATCTAATACAACGCTTGTCCCGGTTACGGCTCAAACCACGGATCGTTGGGGCAATGTGCTCTCCATGACCAGGCTGGGGAAAACAACGTCCTATCGTTATAACTTTCTGAACGAACTAGTGCAGCAGACCCAACCGCTCACGAGTGCCTTTGACATCAACGGCAATCAAATAATAAAAACGCCTATTACTAAGTACGCCTACGATTCTCTAGGACATTTAATCGGCACGCTGGATGCCAATAACTTCGATGCCAATGGTAGCGTTATCAGTGGCGCTAAATGGAACGTACAAAAATACGACGAAGCAGGCCAATTGATTGCTGAATACCATGCCGATGGCGGTATAGAAAAATATACGTACGACGCGTTAGGCCGCAAGGTTTCCATGATTGATGCGAGTGCACTGCATAATGAAACCGACTACGTCTACGACCGCAATAATCGCCTAATCAAGCAGCGCAATGCTGCTCTTAGCGTAGATCAGCTATATGCGTATAACGAAGTGGGCAATCGCATTAGCGAAACCAACGGCAGTAATGAGACCACCAAGTATTACTACAATACTCGCGGCGATATCACTAAAACGCGTTTACCCGAATTTCAAGAAATCTACGACCAATACGATCTCAATCACCACAAGATTCAGGAAACGCGATCCGGCACAAGTGATTTAGCAACGTGGAGCTACGATTACTTTGGCAAACTCACCGGCCATAGGGATATAGGTGGAGCGACTTACAGTTATACCTATAACTATCTCGGCGAGATAGTTACCCAAACCAACACGCGTGGCCAAAATCTTTATTACGAATACTACGAAAACGGTAACTTAAGACGCATTCTCGATAATGCGGTGCAGAGCGAGACGTATTACGAATACAGTACCTTCGGAAACCGCACACGCGAACGTTACTCCGCGCTTGATCCGACTACGATGAATTACGTCACCTATCAAGATGCGCGCATCGATTACGATGATTTAAACCGCGTCAGCAAAATACGCGACAACCGTTACAACATGACCTATACCTACGATGCAGTGGGTAATCGCCGAGAGACGCTTTCCAACTTCTATGACAACGCGGGCACCTTAAAGACAGCGGATTATTGGTACACCTACGATGAAATGAATCGCATTAAAATCAGTCAAGGTGTTCTCAACCCGACGACCAAGGTTATTGAGACGACGACAGCGCAAGGGGTTCTAATCGCTTACGACGGTGCGGGAAATCGCACAAGAGCCGATTATTACGATACAGCAGCTGGCTGGGTAACCGATACCTATAATTATGACACCGCGAATCGTCTATTAACCACGAATCGTGGCAGCATAACGACTAGCTCGCGTTATTACGATGGCGCCGGCCGGGTCAGAGAATATAAGACATTTAATGCCTCCGGAGGCGTAATAGAAGACCGTTGGTTAACCTACAACCATAACGGTTGGTTGCTTACGCAGCGCAATCTTAATTCCAGCGGTGGCGAACTCTCCAGTATTCATTATGACCTAGCGGGTTATGGAGCAGTGGGCGCTTATGATGTCTATGGTAATCCCATTAAATACGAAGTACGCACGCCGCAATACACCAACGCTTACAACTACAGCTACGTCAAATACGAAGGCTACAAACAAGACGTAGAAGATGGTTCGAGCTCGTATTTCTTGTCGGGCAGATCGAAGTTCGACTACGACAAGAACGGCAACATGATTAAAGTGACCGACGTCAGCGCCAGTGGCAACACGCGTTCTTTCATTGTTAACGGTTTGGGCCAGATCGTGCAGCAAGCCCGTGTTAACAACGGCCAAACTCAAATGCAGTATTACTACTACGCCAACAGTGAGCCGGTCGGCTCCGCGGGTGATATCACTACTGCCAACTTCGACTACAACTACACACCGATCTCGGAAAATTATCCGGCGACCAGCCCGGG
>CAZDBT010000055.1:0-1967 GCA_964503795.1 uncultured Candidatus Saccharibacteria bacterium | reverse complement strand
ACACGATAAGATGAGCGCTTCTAGCATAAAACTAAATCCATCAGACCTGCAAAAAATAACCAAACTTACTTTGGAAAATTACAACCAGCGTGCCCAAGACTTTTGGCATGGAACCCATGACCACGATGTCAGCCAAAATATCACCATGTTGCTGCAATATATCGAGAATGAACCTCCGTACACGCTACTCGATTTCGGCTGTGGTCCAGGACGCGATCTCAAAGTATTCGCGGAACGCGGTCACATCGCTATTGGATTGGAAGGTGCTACAAGTTTTGCCGAGATGGCGCATGACCATAGTCAGTGTGAAGTGTGGCAACAGGATTTTCTCAAACTTGATTTACCGGATAAACATTTCGATGGCGTGTTTGCCAACGCCACGCTATTTCATGTCCCCAGCCAAGAATTACCGCGCGTGTTGCGCGAATTGCATGCCACACTGAAACCGCGTGGCGTGTTGTTCAGCTCGAACCCGCGCGGCCATAACGAAGAAGGCTGGAACCGTGGCCGTTACGGTGCGTTTTACGATCTAGAAACCTGGCGCGACTATATGTCTGACGCCGGCTTTGAAGAACTGACTCATTATTACCGGCCTGCTGGACGACCACGTTTTATGCAGCCGTGGCTGGCGAGTGTGTGGCGTCGTATGGACGCAAAGTAAAAGAATCTTATCGGATAATTTTACGATCGCTGCAATAATCCCAATAACGGAATACACCCATGGACGGAGGTATCATGAAAACTTTTACATTTTCTGAGATGTTCGGTCATTTACTGCGGCGCGATGAACAAAGCCGTGCCGCGAGGACGGTAGAAATATTTGGCTGGCTGATGTTAATGGAAAGTCTGGCTATTTTGCTGACACCCCATGCCGTGGCGGCGTTATTACAGCTTGCTTCACTGAGTGATCAAGCCAAGATTTATTTTCGCATCGGCGGCTTGCTGATCGGCGGCTTGGGAATGCTGTATGTCGTGAGCGGACGACTCAGCGCCAATGGATTTATCTTTGCCTCGATGATCGATCGTCCGCTGGTGCCGCCGATGATGGCAATGCTGTGGTATCTCGACATCGTTCCTGGAACTTTAGCCATTGCATTTTCTATTTTGGACGGCGGTAGCTTTCTATGGACATTGTCCGCATGGCGCGCGGATTTGCGGGCTGGCGACAAAATCACAGGATGATTAATAAAAAGCCCGCTTAGGCGGGCTTTTTATTAATCCACTCCGTGAGGTCACATCACTCTAACCTCTACTTCTTTCGTGTTGCTTACTTCACCGGCGCCATTAAGTGCTGGTAAGGCGTACCGGCCCACATCACATAGGGCATCGATGTGTCGGGGTCCGCGCTCTTCGGATATAAGTCGTAGAAACTGGAATCAGCGCCAACAATCATGATATGCGGTCCAGTTTTGACCCAATGATTTTTAGCATCCGGCTTGACTGCATACGGGTCAGTATTGCTGGCATCCGTTCCGCCAGCGAGCATATACATGAAACCAACTTTACCAGCGGCGGGTGTTTTGTGTCCGATCCAAGCATGCGCCCAGTCCAGAGCATTTTTATCCATGCACATGGGATCAGGGCCAGGGGTTGCCGGATTGTCTGGCATGCAGGTAAAGCCATTCGTGCCTTCACGCAGCGTGCGCATTTTGCCGTCAGCTTCCATCGCCACAATAGTGGCGCCCTTAGCAATCTTAGCTGGCGCCGCGGACATCGCGCTCGCGATCATTTGTTTATCGGTGGGCGCTTTCTTGTCTGCGGCATACACATTCATTGTCAACACAAAAGATGACACGATCACGATACTGCACTTCATCTTGTTTTTTATTTTGTACATTAATATCTCCTCCAGTGCTGGTTAAGGGCAAGTTAGGATAACAAATTGATATCAGACCGGCGATAGCATTTGCTCACCAACAAAAACATGAGGCTGGGTCTATCATAATCGCCAGATTGGCAGCGCAATT
>CAZDBT010000054.1:0-2012 GCA_964503795.1 uncultured Candidatus Saccharibacteria bacterium | reverse complement strand
CGCCCAAACGCAAGACGCGAAGCACGTCGGATACGGCATCCATTAATTAGCCCCTGTCATTTACGGCGTCTCGCGCAAGAAATTTGGACGCCTGGTCATTTAGGTGGAAAACCAACGCGAAGATACTAGCACCCGCCATAAATCGGCAACAACACATGACCAACGAGGTGCGCTATGGATAACGGAAAGACATATAAAGGTAGCTGTTTCTGCGGTGCGGTTCAATTTACGGTGAGCGGCGAGCCGGCGGCAAGTGGTTATTGCCATTGCGAGTCGTGCCGTACCTGGTCGGCTGGGCCAGTCAATGCGTTTACGTTATGGAAGCCCGAGGTGGTGCAGATAACGAGCGGCAGCGACAAAATCGGTGTTTACCACAAAACCGAACGTAGCTATCGCAAGTGGTGCAAAACTTGTGGCGGTCATTTGTTCACCGAGCATCCGCAGTGGAATCTCATCGACGTGTACGCCGCGGTCATTCCGGGTTTTCCGTATAAGCCGGCTGTGCACGTGAATTATCAGGAGACCAAGCTGCGTATGCTGGATGGCTTGCCGAAGATGAAAGACCTGCCGAAAGAGATGGGCGGTTCAGGCATCAGCGTCGCGGAACAGGGCGTTGGCATTACTTCAAATGATCAACTGAGAGAAGCCATATAAAAGGAGAAGACCATGACTGATACACATCGTCTTAAATATTTACAGATCGCTCTAGTGGTGGTGGGCGTTATATTCATTGCGGGAATTTATTTGCTTATGAACTTGTGGCCGTCCGGTTGGACTTGGCACGCGGGCCATTCGCATTACCCGCTGATGATCCTCGCCGTATATGCAACACTCGGCGTGTTCCTGATCATCGCCGCGCGCGACCCACTCGAGCACCTCAGTTTAATTTGGTTTACCGTTTGGTCGAGCGTGGTGCACGCGGTGGTGATGACTGGCCAGGCGTTCATGGATTCGGAGCAACATGGCCATCTGTTCGGCGATGTGCCCGCGCTTTTTATCGTCGCCGCCGTGCTGGCCATTTTGACTCCGCGCGCTGTAAACTTCAGGCAAGCGCAGCACGCAATGTAATTAGTTATTAGAAGGATTTTATGTTGGAACTCAGGCCTACTTGCGAGCACTGCAACAAACCACTGCCGCCCGACTCATTGGAAGCGCGCATTTGCACTTATGAATGCACGTTTTGCGCAAGCTGTGTCGACAAGGTGTTGGGCAACGTTTGCCCGAACTGCGGCGGTGGTTTTGTTGCGCGGCCGATTCGGCCTGCGAAGAATTGGAAGGGCGATAATTATTTGGGCAAAGATCCGGCGAGCACTAAGATTAAACACAGGCCGGTTGATCCGGTGGCGCATGCCAAGTTTTCAGCGCTGATTAAAAATCTTTCGCCGGAGAAGCGGTAGTTTGTTACCAATCAAACGTAGGGTGGGTTCGGCGCGTTGTTTGCGCCGTAACCCACCGGCTTTACCACCAGGCATTTATTGAAAATGAGTTGTGGTTGCTGCGCAACGTTGGTGGGTTACGCGAAATGCGCTAACCCACCCTACATTGAGAGATGTTAGAGGGTGAACTTGTCTTCGCGCTTGACAAATAATGGTTAAAAGGTAGAAGGTTTGCAGCGAGGATACAGCCATTGATGGTTAAAATGATGGCGTATCAATAAAAATCAAAAAAACGTTACCCAGCGGAGGAGCAAGATGAATAATATTAAACAATTAGTTTGTGCGCTTGGATTATCTCTGGTGTTACCAGCCACATCGCATGCGGATTTAATTACATTCAATTTTACTGGCGGGCTTGTTGTTACGAATCCAGTTGGTGACATCGCCATTAACAACGGATCACCGGTTACGCCAATAGCCGCGAGCTTAATCTATGATACGGTCAGTGGCCTTGGCAGCAGCGGTCTGTCAATTACCATGAGCGATCCTTTTTTGAGCATGTCTGCCACGATTCACGATATCAGCATGACGCGTCAATCCAGCAGTAGCCTAATTACCGGACAAGTCTTGGTGGAC
>CAZDBT010000053.1:0-2050 GCA_964503795.1 uncultured Candidatus Saccharibacteria bacterium | reverse complement strand
GATGAGTTTCCAACTCCGAAGCGACGGCGTTATTGATAGCGACATCCAAAAGACCCTGGCTACCAGCCTTAAATGTGGTGGGCTTAGGAAGCTGTTCCGTCGCCACACCAATAATTTTATTTTTCTCACTCCAAAATTCCGGTTTAGCGGCGAAATTCGGTGTGACTGAAACGCATGCGGGCAACATGGCAAGCGCAAAGCCCGCCAATAGCAGACGAAAAAAAGTGTTCATTGTTATCCCCTGAATGAATTAAAAGATATGGCTTAAATTTTACTAGGCGCGCCGACCATCGGCTTTTATAAAAAACTGTCTGCAGATTTATTCAGCGCGCCTGTGCACAACCAACAACTCAAACATATTACCAAAGTTATGAACCTAGCGAAATCCAATCAGACACCACTCTAACTAGCTTGCTTAAAGGATTAATTATTACAAGCTTTTGCTTTAATAAATTTATAAACATATCCATTCTTTCGAATAAAATTTCCTGGCTGTTTTGGCCAACATGCTGCGCTATCATGCGCACACATTAACTACTCGAGATGCTTGGATGAAAAACCTGGGAACTATTTTGTTGGCTATTTGGCTTATTTTGACCGGGCTGCGCGGTGTTATCAGCCTAAGTTTTCATTATGATCACCTGGTCCTCGGCGGACTCGCCATCGCCGCAGGGGTATTGCTTGTCTTTCGCCGCTAACGCGACTGGATGTAACGGCAATACGTTTCACGCACGCGCAAACTGCCGACAAAACCTGCCAGCGCGAAACCAAAAAATATCAGCAGGCCCAGATGATATTGCGCGCCCGCGCCCTGCGCGAGTCCTGCGCGATCGATAGTCCACCCTACCAGCGGTTGCAGAATTCCCGTTCCCAGAAACACACCTGTGTTGACGACACTGGTGGCCATGCCTGACAAGGCATGCGGATTCACTTCTTTGGCGCAGGCCCAACTCAAGGTGAAGCTGCTGGCGCTTAATCCCATAAACAGGAATAACAGATAGCTAAAGTACTGCGGTAACGACCAGGAAAAAATCAACGGCAACCAACATAATAAATAAATCATTCCGGTGGCGATCAATACGGGCCGTCGCCGTCCCAGGCGATCGGATAAAGCACCGACCGATAAAGCACCGACAGCAAAGCCGGCCAACAATAAGCTGGTGTGCTGCGTGGCCGTGGCGCGATCCAAACCGTAAACATCGCGCAGCAAGGGCACTGCCCACAAACCCGCGAAGGCAATGAACGATCCGCCCATGCCCAAGTTCATCCAGAAGATCGGCCAGGTGAGACGATTCTTGAGTACCTGCATCAAGCCCTGCCACCAGTGGCCTTGATGCCTGGGATGCGCTGATTCACCATCGAGCTCGCGCATGCTTGGCAAACCCGCTTCACCCGGATGATTACGCACCAAAAACCACGCGAGCAGCGCAAACACCAGCGACACGCCGCCAAGCACCACGAACACCGTGCGCCACGAAACGTATTGCAATACCCAAGCTAAGGGCGCAGTGGCCAACACCGAACCGACATTGCCCAGCAACAGCGTGACACCCACCATGGTGCCGAAATGGCGATCGTGAAACCACGCGGCGTTTAGTTTAAGCAGGGCGATAAAAGCCACCGACACGCCCAAACCCACCAGCAGCCGACCGATGGAAGCATCCGTCAAACTCGCGGCCATGCCAAACAAGATCGAGCCGACGCCAGCGATAATACCGCCCAAGGTGACAATGCGGCGCGGTCCGAGCGTGTCCACCAAAATGCCCGTCGGAATTTGCATCAACGTGTACACATAAAAATAAGTCGCGGCCAAACCACCCAAGGCGGTGGCGCTGGTGGCGAAAGCTTGCTGCAAATCGGAAGCGATGGTGGCGGGCGCCACGCGGTGAAAAAACGCCAGCATGTAAGACACCGCCACCAGCGCGAACGCGGTCCAGCGCAAGCGTTGCAGGCGTGTGCGACTCATGTAATTTTCACGTTAATAAATAAATGATGCTTCATTAAAACGGCAATTGAATGCGCAGTAACTCAGCGCTGCCACCGTTATGAA
>CAZDBT010000052.1:0-2084 GCA_964503795.1 uncultured Candidatus Saccharibacteria bacterium | reverse complement strand
CGGCAGGTGAAAGGTCACATCACCAGGGCGGAGCTGTGCGTGTTCGCCGGCAATGCCTCGAACAGTCTGCTCGGCCCGCACCCGAAAAGCCCGGAGCCGGGCCAACCAAGACACCAGGATGTCAGACAGCATCCGCGCCGGGGCATAGCTGTCGCAGATAAGTGCCTCCTGCATGTAGCGACCAAGCGGGCGGTTCGGCTTCCCGTGGGCGCTACACTCACCCCCTCGAGGATTCTGCGGCGCAGCAATATAGATCTTGGCGGAGGGCGCGAACCATGAGAGGCGGTCTGAGCTCAGCAGGCTGTAGTGGGCAGGCATAAAGCGCTCTTCAAAGAAGTCCAGGAATCCTGTTGAATCCAGGTGGGCAAGGGGGTCGCCAGCCGAACGGCACTTGATACCGTATTTGAGCTCTGGCTCCAGGTCCCCTTCCATAACCTTGGCCAACATCTTGTCTTCCAATGACGCCGACATGAGACGTTGTTTGTGTTTGGTCGTAGTCTGTACCGCCGGGTCGTCAGGTACCCAGTGGCCCTCATCCTCCAAGACCTGTTGGCCACGTTCATAAAGCAAGCGCCACGGCGCAAGCCAATCATCACCCCGGAAGGACTCCGAAATACACGCAAGCGTTGGGATAGACAGATGCAGAGCTGCCGTCCGGGCGATGAGGAGGTGGTCACTAGGCAATCGTACACCGAGGCCGCCCCGGCGTACTGAGAGTGAGATGAGGGACCGAGTGGGTTCGGCGGAAGCCTCGTCGGGGGTCATTTTCAGGATCTGAGACAGTGCCATCAGTATATTGTGGTCATCAGCCCTGGCGGCATTGAGTGTGGGGTCCGAGTCCCCCTCCGCGCCATGCCGGCCAACGCGGAGGAGCCAGTTCATACGAGAGAAGCCCAGGCAGCGTTTCAGAACAAAGTACTGCGCCTGCGGATAGTCTAGGCCCCCCAGGAGTGCCTGTCGCATATCGTCCGTCTCGGCAATGCGGCGGCTCAGGAACTGCGCCTCGGCCTCACGGTCGCCGACCGGGACCTGCATGCAAACGAACTTGCTGGTGGGCTCGACGGTAAAGTTGAGCAATTCCGGAGAGAGTCCAAGTGCTTCGACCTGACCGGCCAGGTCCGCTCTGACCCCTGCCACTTCCCTCGCCGTATGAATACGGGACTTGACCGGATTAGTAAAAATACCAAAATCCTGTGCCGTGGCGAGGCGGGCGTCAAGGTAGCGCAGGGCCGGGGCGAGTTCCGCGCAGTGAAGGTTATCATCCGCAACATTGACATTAATCAGGGGCCGGAGCGGGGGGCCCGGAGGATCCGCGCATCGCTTGAAGCACTCGCGCTGATGGAGCCACGCGCCGGCTGCAAAGTTACACGGGGACAGGGGATGGCCCTGGGGCAGGCCAGTTGCAACTGTTCGCCTCTCGCCCCACGGCAAGACGGCGATCTGGCGGACAGACAGGCGCCAATACGCCTCCTGTGCCAGACGGTGCTGGCCAGCAGCGAGATGCGCTTCCACCACTTTGTTCCGCTTGATATTCTGGAAGGCTTTCCTCGAGTCTACCTCGCAGATCACCAGGGAGGTGTCGGCCTCCTGCGCCTTAACGGCAGCGCGGGCAGCCAGGACCATGGTCTCAATCCCCCCGGGTGTGTTGACGGCCAAGTTGGGACCGCACTCGAGACTGTCAAAGCTTGTTCCGTCTGGGTCGGAACGAAGCACACAGTGGGCGGCTAACTTGGCCAGGGCTTCTCCTATTTGGATGGGGCGGAACTTGTTAGCGTCAGTCTTGTCACCCAGGAACACCACCCTCGTTGCATAGAAGAAGGGAGCGATCTCTGGAAACTCACGCGTCAGGCGCCCAGAGTTGACAAAATTCAACAGCTGGGTCAGTGCCAACAGGTGGGCTCTACCCGTACCCTCAGCCCACCCTCTGCTGAAAACTGCCTTGAGGTACTCCATGCGGCAACCGAAGGGCCCAGGACCCCTCAGGTTGTCAGCACCCAGTATCAAGGCCAAAACCTGCTCTGGGGGCACCGGGGCCAGAGCATCGGGGGGTGGCTCGACTTCCTTATCAACGGTCGGCGGGAAGT
>CAZDBT010000051.1:0-2091 GCA_964503795.1 uncultured Candidatus Saccharibacteria bacterium | reverse complement strand
TCCACTTCGCGGAAAGCGGCCTGGGCGGTTTCTTTATTCGGGCCGGCGATCAACACGCGGCCGTCCTGTTCAATGTCGATCGTAAGAGCGCCGGTGCGTTCAATGATCCCGTTGATCACCTTGCCTCCGGGGCCGATCACCTCGCCGATCTGATCCGGCTCAATGTCCAAGCGCAAGATAACCGGAGCGTATTGCGAAACTTCTTTGCGAGGCTCGCTGATCGCCTTGTTCATCACTTTCAAAATTTCCAAGCGAGCTTTTTTCGCCTGCGCCAAACCATCAACCAACATCTTGTTGGTTAAGCCATCAATTTTCACATCCATCTGCACGGCGCGCACGCCATCAGCGGAACCGGCAACTTTGAAATCCATATCGCCATAATGATCTTCCGGACCCTGAATGTCGGTGAGCACCTTATACTCCCCTTTCGCGCCCGTCATCATACCCATCGCGATTCCGGCAACCGCTTTCTTGATCGGCACGCCGGCGTCCATCAGCGACAACACTGCGCCGCAAGTAGTGGCCTGCGAAGAAGAACCGTTAGACGACAGCACTTCCGAAACTACGCGAATTACATATGGAAATTCATCTTCCGAAGGAATTAAATTCTTCACGGCTTTTTCCGCCAAAGAACCGTGACCAATTTCACGACGGCCCGGAGCGCCTACGCGGCCGGTTTCACCGGTGGAATACGGCGGGAAGTTGTAGTGCAGCATAAAGCGGCGCTCAACAGTGCCACGCATGCTTTCCATTAATTGCTCGGATCCCGGAGGAGCGATCGTAGCAACTACCAGAGCCTGGGTCTCACCGCGAATAAACAAAGCCGAGCCGTGGGCGCGCTGGAGTACACCTACTTCGGCGTGCAGGTCGCGAATTTCATCCAACTTGCGGCCATCCGGGCGAGTTTCCGATTCCAGGATCTTTTTGTGAACCAGGTCATCGGTAAATCTTTCAAAAAGATGGTTGGCCAACATCAGATCTTTTTCCTCGCGGTTGTCAGCGGCCAGTAAAGCCTTCAGGCCATCCTGAACTTCGGCGAGTTTGCGATGCTGTTCGGCTTTATTTTTGATATACATCGCCTTCTCCAATTTTCCGTCGCCCAAATATTCGTGAACCATTTTCACCAACTTTTCATCGGGCTCGGCCATATGCACATTGGATTTCGGCTTGCCGATCTCTTTTACGATCCCCTTCTGCCAATCAATCAATTTGGCCATTTCTTTTTGGGCCAACGCATAGGCTTTAGCAACCTCCGATTCATCGGCATCCACGCCTTCCAACTCGATCATGTTGATCTTATCGGCAGTGCCGGAGACGAAACTCAAAAATCCTTTTTCAGCGGGCCAGACGGCTTTGATGTCGGCGGCCTTCGGGTTGAGAGTTAGTTTGCTTCCATCAAAAAGCATCTTGATACCAGCTACCGGGCCGTTCCACGGGATGTCGGAAATGGCGATCGCGGTTGAGGCGGTGAGCAAGGTGATGAATTCCAAATCGGTCTCACCATCAATTTCTAAAATAGTAACTACCACCTGGGTTTCGCGGCGCAGGCGATGGTCAAAAAGCGGGCGGATGGTGCGGTCAATGATGCGGCCCGACAAGATCGCCTCTTCACCCGGGCGGCCTTCACGACGCACAAAACGGCTGCCCAAAATTTTACCGGCGGCATAAAAACGCTCTTCGTAATCAACCGACAACGGGAAGTAGTCGGAATCTTTATCTTCCGAACCCATCACGGCGGTTACCAACACGGTGTTGCCGCCATATTTTCCGATCACCGCTCCGTTGGCCTGATGCGCCAAAGTGGAAGTCTCCAGACTCAAAGGCTGGCCGGCGAATTCTGTTTTGAAAATCTTTTTTTGTAGATCCATCCCGTTAGAAATATTGACCCAACAGCGACATATTAGTTAATAAAGTTTCCATAGTTGATTGATTATAGTTTTTTCTTATGACTAAGTAAAGTGTAATTTCTAACGGGATCCATCACCTTGGGGCCTACTTCCGGATCAGAGCGCGGGGAAGCTCTTCTATCGCAATAAACTTATCTGCCTGCTCTTTCATTTCGGTTTTCGCCGTGCGGCTGAAAGCGGCTAC
>CAZDBT010000050.1:0-2093 GCA_964503795.1 uncultured Candidatus Saccharibacteria bacterium | reverse complement strand
CCCGATCAACCTTCCGTTTACTTTAAGCGCAGCGGGAGTGTTGGCGTTCCTCCCCCTGACTTTTTATCGGAGAGGCCGAAGCCGATATTGGCAGTTGAGAATCAGCCATAGCGGCGGAGTGGCGCAAATCAAACAGACAACTTTAAGAGCTTTTGTGGAATCAGTGTCAACACGGGGATATTAATGAATAAAAAAATCTCAAAGATCCAATTTTTGTTAACAGCCGCGTTTCTAGGTTTAATTCTTAACCTCATGTATGAGGTTTATATTTTACCAACTGAAAGCGCAACGCTCACTAAGGGATATACTTTTGCGACCAATGAGCTCGTAACAGCAGCCAAACTTCATTCCTTGGTTGATTCAGCTACGATTGCAGGAATTGTATCTGCTGATATCACCGATGGAACCATTGCTAATGGGGATCTTGGAGCTAATTCGGTGACAACTGACAAAATTCTGGATGCAACCATTACCGGGGCAGATCTTTCCAATCGAACAATCACGGCTACCCAGATAGCCACCAATGCCATTACAGGCATTGAATTATCAACGAACATTGATTTCAGGTCTGGCACTTATACGTTTACGAACGCGAATGTATCTGTAAATTTCACAAATTCGACTTTAGGCTTTAGCGCTGGCCAAATTCCCGTTTCAGCTCTTGGAACAGGAATTGTAACAAACGGCACCATTGTCGGCAGCACCACCTATCTGCCCGCGAATGTATCTGTAACAACATCTTATCAAGATTTAATCGTTGTCACCAATGGTCAAACCTCCGGTGTGGTTGGCGTTTCAGCTTTGGGAACTCTGATTCATAATAATAACCAGATTGCTGGCATTGGCTTTCGATTATTGGAAGTCAATTTTCCAAGTCGATCCACGACCAGCACGGTGGCCACTGCTTATTGTGAACTGACAGCAAATACGCAACTTGGTAATTCTCTATCCATTCCAAACATTTATCGTACAGCTACAGCAACCAACATTTATGTTTTACAGGGAGTTGCAGGCCAGGCCTTTGGAAATTTTGCGAATAGCGGAACTTCTTCAGCCGTAACCACTTTTGCGATTAGCAACGGAACTTACGTTTCAACTCTAAAGATACCCTGATTATGGCAAATTATACAAAGTATAAAAAAATCGGCCCTTGTTCCTGCGGGGGATTTGGAAAGTGGATTGATGGGGCGCGTGTGTACGATCATTACGACGTGATCGATATCAACGGCTTTATGCTGGCCGTTCATATTCCAGCGACTACCCAAGACAAGGATGTTGAAGCGGTTCTGGATTCCGAAGTGGGAAATCTCAACATTGCAAAACCGGTTAAAACAAAAGCTCCATGATCACCGATATTTCCATAGCAGCTTTTTTACGACGAAGAATACCAAGTTTGCAGAACATGGGTAATCCTAGAGAAACACGTGAAGCTATGATTCGTTTGGTAAATTGGCACGAAGGAAGGGGAAGCTTGGCGGTAATAGGAGATCAAAGGATTGAAGCGGTAGGATTGGCTAGGCCGATTCTAAAGGCGGAAGATTCACTGGTGCCAAGGAAGTTTGATGAGCTTGGCGAGATTCTTTATCTGGAGCACGTTGCTTCGCGCGGAATGGGGGCTACACGGGCTTTGTTTCAGTTTGTGCTATGGCGGTGGCCTTATTGCAGGAAAGTCATGTTTCGGCGCATGAAAAGCCGTGAGCCGTATAAAATCCATCCCATGAAACCATTTATGAGAAAGTTTGGTGTTGTATGCTAAAACAAGAAAGAAGAGGGTAACCATATCGGCGACGATCCACAACCACAACCGCAGCCACAATATATCGTACCTCCTCCTGCCGCGGCTTCGAGCAGCCAGATGACGCGCGATGCTTATCAAGCGCAACTTGATTTAGCTCCTCAATTTGCGGAGCTTTATAAAACTATAGGGCCGCAAGAAGCCCAAACCTTGCAGGATATTCAAAAGCTGATTGCTCCTCAAATGGCGCAGCTTCAGTTGGATCAGCAAAGGCAGTTTGCTCCGCAACAAATCGATTTATCCATTGAAAATTTAAAAAGAGCAGACCCTACGGGTTTTCAAATAAGGCAGGATTATG
>CAZDBT010000049.1:0-2105 GCA_964503795.1 uncultured Candidatus Saccharibacteria bacterium | reverse complement strand
AGGACCGGCGAAGAGCAGACGGCCCCGAATAGGGCAACCGGAGAAAACGAGTGAGTGACGTAACGAGTGCAGGCGTCCCTGAGGTTCAGCTTGGCAACGGGTCCAGCGGTGGCAATCGTGCCCCCGAGGGATTCTCTGGCAAGTGGAGTGATATGGCGTCGGACATGGCTAACATCGCAAAGGAGTTGGGAGTGACGGAGCAGCCCGCGCAACCTGTGGCACAGCCCCCGCAGGCCGTGGTAACTCTGCCGCCGCCGACGGCTCCAACAGTTAGCCCGCAGGAGGTCAAGCCTGCTGTTCAGGCTCCGGCAGCCGCAACGCCGGTAACGCCTCCCGCAGATGTCCCCGAGAAATTCAGGGGCGCAGACGGTAAGTTAGACCAAGGGAAATTACTCAATTCGTACCTGGAAGCTGAGAAGGCGTTAAAGAAGGCTCAGAATGCTAAAGCTGTCCCTGTTGAGGCCCCGGCCCCGGTTCCGCAGCCGGTCGCACAGCCCCAGCCGGTTCAGACTGGCGGACTAAGCCCTCTTGAGTTCCAGGTGGCCCGTGACATTTTCGCTGGCGGAGGCGTTTCCGAAGCCAACGCAATTGCACAAGCCAGAGTTCAGGTTAGACTAGCCGAAGCTGCTAGATTCGCAGCGGCGCAGGAGGCACAGCAGTCCGTTTCTCCGTTCTTGGAGCGGGCATCTGAGTCTCAGCGTCGTAGCGAGCTAGAGGAATTGGCGAAGTCTCATCCTGAAGTGTTGACGCCCCAAGGCCATGCCGAGCTAGTGAGGATTCGGGAAGAGAATCCCTGGATCAATCAGAGCCCGGAGCCTTGGAAAGCGGCGACGCTACTTCTACTTGGTCAGCGAGGTCTAGGACAGGCTGGGACGGTTGCTATTCCGACTCCCACGGGGGCACAGCAGACGGTTAATCCGCTGCCAGTGACTCCATCTCAGCCTGCCGCAAATCCCATTCAGCTTAATACCCCGGAACAGGTCAGCCAGTACGTTAAGACCTTGACGCCTCAGCAGGAGGCGGAGTTCTGGCAAAAAGCTGGCATGAAATGGGACGTCCCCAAGTCTGCATTTACTGGGTTCTAATCGACCAGGGGAACACAGGAGAAAAACAGGAATAGAGAGCTAAGTGGCTGATGCACAGACTAGTACCGCAGTAAACAACAACATGCTTCCGGTTTACTTCACCCGGAGGCTCCTGAAAGTCCTCGACGAGCAGGTTTGGTTGTATCAGTTGGCGGAAAAGTACCCTCTCCCTGAGGGGAACGGTACGCAGATGACGTTCAACGGTTGGCGGCGCATCAAGGCTCCTTCGGCGACCTTGGCCGAGCAGTCCTCGAACGCGGCTACCGTTCTTTCGTCTCGTAAGATCAACGTCACGATCAACTCGTTTGGTCGCAACGTCAAGATTTCCGATCTTTTCGAGAAGACGGCGATTGCTCCTGCCGCTCAGGGTGGTATTGAGCGTCTGATGCAGTCTGCGGCGCTGGCACAGGACAACGTGGTCCAGCTTGCCATCTTCCAGAACGATCTTACCCGCGTGGGTAAGGATAACGGGGTCTCTATGTCCTCGTTGGGGGCGCATACCAAGATTCTCTCCGCTTGGCTTGGCTCTAAGCCCTCCGCGTTCTGCGCCAATACCGGCACCACGAGCAACACGCTTCAGTTCGGTTTGCCCGTTGTGACCGGCTCCTCGGCCACTCGACTGTCTGCCCTCGCCACCTGGAGCATTTCCAGCGGCTTCGGTCCTATCGCCATCCGCAAGGCGACTGACCGCCTCCGCCGGTTCGATGCCCCGACGTGGGGTGATGGTTCCTATGTCGCTGTTCTTCATCCAAAGGCCATGACTTCGCTCCTGGCTAACCCGGATGCCAAACAGTGGTATGTGAACTATCAGGGCGGTCCGTCTGAGTCCATGTTCAAGGGTGAGGTTAAGAGCCCTGTCCATGGGGTCCGGCTGATTCGTTCTACCAACATCCCTCGATACGCCACTAGCGCCATTTCCGCGAGCATCACTCCCGTCCTTGGTATGGAGTGTGTTGCGGTGACGGAGCTTGGCGGTCTTGAGATGATCGTGAAGAGGCCTGGGGATCAAAGCACGAATGA
>CAZDBT010000048.1:0-2109 GCA_964503795.1 uncultured Candidatus Saccharibacteria bacterium | reverse complement strand
ACGACCTTTTTTTTGCCTAAAATGACCTTTTTTGGAAATCGCGCTAGCGACGGTTAGACGAAGGCCCGGAGATGAAACTTGGAAGACTTTAAGAAGAGTATTAGGTGAAGCTGTGGACTGGAACTGAGGCCTGGCCGGCTTGAAGCCAGAGTCCGGCAGCTTTGTTTTGCAGAGAAATCAGTGAGCGAGGTGCCCACGCTCGTGCTCCTGGAACTCGAGATAGGTTGTGGGATCCCTCCGGCAGCCAGGACAAATGCCACAGTCCTCGCAATGATCGCACCATAGCCAGGCCGCGCTACCGCGCCAGGCAGCTGAGCAATAGTGGCAACTTGCCTGACGTCGCTGCAGGTCCCGAATTGCGACCGCATCAGCTTGAGCCCTCGCCCGTTCGGCACGGGCAGCTTCCCGCTGGTCCAATTGCTCCAGACGATGGGCCCGTCTCTCGGCTGCAGCTGCGAGCCGGTTGCCAGCCCGCTCGGCCTTTGCAGCGGCTTCGGCCTGCTTCTCTGCTTCGTACTCCTCTTGCTGGCGAACAAGGTCCTCAAGGCGGTATGCCTTTCCCTGTTCCTGACGGTGTTTGCGGAACCGGGTTACCACCACGCCCTGGGCCTTGGGGCTAGCTTGCTGGATAGCACTCAAGATCTGTTGAGCTCGCGTCGGTAGGAGAGCATCAACGTGATTCGGGTCCGGCACCGCGCTGCGGGCAGCCGCAAAAATTTTTTCCGGATTCCACGGATGAATCCCAGTGTTGCGGAAGGAGGCCTTGATGGGGCCTGGTTTCAGGGTCTCATGGAGGGCCAGCACCATTGCAGAAAGGAGAGTGTCCTGTGCAATGTTTCTTTTCAGCGGTTCGGCCGCCATCAGACGATCGCGGTGCATGCGCAATTTGTTCTTGAAAAGGGCAAATACCACATCATCAAGAGGTTGGATGAATTGACTCGTGCCGGCAGGGAAGAGCACAAAGGACACTTGATGGTCTGCTGTGGCAGCGAGGAGCTCAGCGGTGGTGTGTGAGCTGAGACGGTCGGCGTACACCAAGGCAGGCTGGTCGGGGTACCTCACATGGAAGTCTTGCTCGAACTGGGCAACCATCGAAGGGAAGACACTATCGTTGGTGTAGCCGTTAGGAGTGGTCATGAAGTACTCACACCAAGTGGTCTTGTCCCGCTCCGAAGCCACATGCGGCACAGCTATGGTAGTTTGTCCTGGCTTTGATGCCAAAACATAGAAGACCGAAATGACCTCCCCCGTTGCACTGACAAACGGGACGACGCTACAATGTTGCTTATCACGCTTACCTCTTGTCCCACTCTTGCGATATTTCCTTGAAACTAGCCTCAGGCCAGCCCTCTTGGCTTCAGAGATCGAAACGCGACTCTCGTCGACATTGAATATCGCGTGGGGCGGGTGCAGATTAGTCTCACGATACCACCGGTGGAAGTCAATGAATCCGTCCACGGCTTGGAGGTTATTAGCACTGGACCTGCCGTGAGTGATTAGTTGAGATTTGGACTTTGTAATGAAGCGTGACCAGCGGGACTGAAAGCCTGAAAACCATTTGCGTCCAAACCTCAACTCCTCCGGCTTGTAGAGGTTGTTCAGGATGGCAAGCAGGGTTTTGATATCCAAGGGCTTGGATATGTTAGCCATACCAAGGATGACTCCAACAACCTCTGCCTCTTGGTCGATAGTGAGCAAACTGTTTCCGTGCATAGGCATAACCCCCTCCCTATCCGGGTTGTAGCGGCGTAAGAGCATTCTTACTTTGTTGGGTGAAAAGCCGTACTCAAGGGCCACAGCCTCCAAGGCATCTTTCTTCAATCTCGTTCGCTCCCGAGCCTCTCTGTACGATTGAAGAATTTCCAACTTCTCGGTCCGCTTGACGCCAGCAAACCTGGACAATTTCAGTGCCATTGGGAACACAACTTCCAGCTTAACCAAAAAACAATTCTGCACAGTTTGGTACGAAGACGAAGCCTTGTCGCTTCGGAAACACGCGAAAACTGAGTTTTTCAGAGAGGTCGTTTTAGGCAAAAAAAGGTCGTTTTAGGCGCACAATGAACGATCCAGGAAAGAGTTCCAGATTTTTTTGAGCAGATTTAGTCCGCG
>CAZDBT010000047.1:0-2110 GCA_964503795.1 uncultured Candidatus Saccharibacteria bacterium | reverse complement strand
GCTCAGAATGTCGCCCCAGCGATTTCTTTGGGCGCGAGAACTTTGGCGCAGGGCACGGCAGATTCCCAGCTTTCGCCGCAGGCACAAGCAAAGATGTCCCCTGAATCCATCTCCGCTTTCTACCGTTCTCCCGGAGATAGATGACTGCTTTCCTCCTCTTCCTGGCCATCCCCGCATTCTCCCAGACCATCGCCGGTCCTGAGAGTGCTACGTCTTCAACAGATCAGAACACGATAGATACTCTTACCCAACAGGTCGCTTGCATCTCTTCAGGAAATTGTCAATTGACTGGGACACCGAATTTTCAGAACGGAATACAGATAAATGGAGTTCAGTTAAGTACCGCCGCCGCTTTAACTGGAGTTTTAACATCTACATTTACGAATTTGAGCCTCACGGGAAATTCTGATTTCCGCATTTCATCTCATGATGTTGCAGGAGTCTTTAACGATACGATCACGGCCTCCGATTTCCCCGCTGGGATGCCAGTCTATGCGTCGAGTGGGTCTTTCTCTCTTCGCTATCGCATTCAAAACGTCTCAGGGGCCGCCGCGTTCTTCTCGATGCACTTCGGGACAGGGGCGGCCAATGGAACGTGTGACCTAGGACAGCATTATCAGGCTTCGGATACAGTGCCTGGCAATGTCGTTACCCAGTCAAGAAACACCGATGTTGGAATTCAACTCCACGGCACCAATAATAATACTCAGGGCGTTATCTCCAACGCCGTGAACGCGAACGCCACCGCAAGCGGAGAGATTGACTTTTATCAGGTATATGGCAGCACGATTGCGGCACAGGCCTTCGGCCATGGGGTCCATGACAGCGCCGACACCGGCCTCTACCTATCTACCTTCGGCGGGGAGTGGCTGGGCGCCAAAGCGATCACTCAAATCTGCATCATCGGCAGCGCTGCGTCAGTCTACAACGCGACCATCTCGCGGGATAAGAAGTTCAATGCACACTTAGAGCTATGGTACAAGGGAACACATCAATAGGAGACACATGAAATATTTTTTGATTCTATTCTTGTCTTGCCCGGCCCTTGCTTATAATGGCCCCTATTTCACTGGGCCATTATCTAATCCGGCAAATATTCAAATAAGCGCTGGGGGGCTCTTTAACTCCAGGATCGCTCCGGTTTCCGCATTCACAAATGTTGCCATTGCATACCATCAAGCCGATCCCAGCAATTCTTTAGTCCCACTGGAGTATCAAGCATGGCTTCCGCCTGAGTCCTGGGGATTCGCTTTGGGAGCCGGTGGAGCCAACGGAGATTACAATATCGGGGCTGGATTACATTTCAATCTAGCCAATTATGTCCAAGCCTATGCCGCCGAGGGATTAATGCTCCTAGGCCCGATTGGGGAACGTCTAGGAGTTGCCATCGCCCCGAATCCTAACAACGCCCTATCTGTAACGGCTGGCCCAGAGTGGTATGTCCCGGCAATTCAAAACGGTCAAGTTGAGAAGTTCAATCAGCTTAGAATCCTTCCGGGTTGGTATGTCGGGGCCAATTATTCCAAGAGGTTCTAAATGCACCCGGCGACAGATTCTCTTGATTATACCGTCAGACTTCTTCAGACCGTCGGCTTTCCGGCTTTCGTTGCACTTTGGTTCATGTTCAGGACAGACAAGCGTTTAGATGATCTTACGGCCAAAGTTTCCTCGGCTCTTGATCGTCTCCGGGAGGGGAAATGAGGCCTGAAATGGTTGGGAGTCTTTTACTTGCAGCGCTGTTGGTAACTATCGAGGTCAGGATTTGGCGACGTGAATTTAAGGCAAAGAAAGCCGGGAGGTATCATGATAGATTGGTTCATCGGGGTTCCTAAGTCTGTCTGGGACGCTGTTGATGGGGCTAAGACCTACATTGCTGGGGCCGTTTCTCTTCTGACCGGCGCAGCGGGTATTCTTCAGGAGCTTGCCGTTCCGCTCGCGGCGCACAGCGTTTCCGGTGTCTGGTCGGTCATTAAGGGCCTGCCCCATGACAACTCCTGGCTTATGATTGTGGGCGGACTCACTGCGGTTGGGCTACGTCATTCCCAGGCGAAGGCGGTAACTGAACCGGGAAAGTGATGTCTCTAGAAGAATATCGGGCGCTTCTAGAGAG
>CAZDBT010000046.1:0-2188 GCA_964503795.1 uncultured Candidatus Saccharibacteria bacterium | reverse complement strand
AAAGCATCGCCAGTAGCTTCTGGATATACAGGAAACCAAAATGATAAGTGTAATTATCCCAGCATGGATAAACGATCAGGAAACCCTAGATCTAACCGTGGCCACGATCCAAAGCCTTAAGTACTTGGATAACGAACTAATTGTGATCGATAACGCCTCGACTTTAGGTGGGGGTCAACTTCGACAGTTGGCGGATGTCTATGTCCGTAATCCCGTTAACCTAGGTTACTGTCCAGCGGTCAACCAAGGACTCAAGCTGGCTAAGGGTCAGCTGATAGCCGTGGCCAATAACGATATTCTAGTCAATCCGGTCTGGGTAGATGTCGCTCAGGAAGTCTTTAAAGAGGACAAGGTAGGAACACTGCACTTTCGGATGACCGAGTATAACCAGCCGTTTATTGAAGGAAGTGACATTGCTTACACAGGCAAAGAACGCTGGTGTACCAACTCTTTCTGGGTTACATCCCGTAAGTTCTTAGATGAACTAAGGGAGATTGAAAAGAAGCTCGAACCTTATCCCGGGCTAGTTGATGAAACGTATGGCCGGGGAATGTATGACGACTGGGACTTTGCCTGGCGAATCTTTATCGCGGGTTACAAGAGAGTCTACACCAACAAGACTTCATATAAACACATGATCACCCACAGCTTTAACAAACTCCCGAGCGAGCAAAGACAGCTGGAGAGTGCCAATAACCTAAACTACTTCATTAAAAAATGGGGTGAGGAGCCGGATAAACTCTTTGCCCGGACCTGGCCCGCTCAGTGGGCTATGGATTACTGGACTAACTTTTAGGAGGACTATGACTTGTCGATCGTGTAACTCAAAGAAAATAAACCCCCTACTCTCACTGAAGGAATTGTACCTCTCAGATTTCGTACCTTTAGACGAGGTCGAAAAGCCACCGAAATACCCGCTAGATCTGGTCATTTGTGAAGAGTGTAAGCTAGTTCAATTGGAGAAGGCGCCGCCCTCAGATGAAATGTACACCGAGCGCTATGGTTATAAATCAGGCATAAACAATACCATCAAGGCTGATCTGGCTGAGGTAGTCAGTGAAGTCAGTAAGATTGTTAGCTTAGGCGAGGGTGATCGGGTAGTCGATATTGGGGCGAATGATGGGACACTATTATCATACTATCCTACTAACTTGTTCAGAGTGGGCTTTGAACCGATTGCTAAGCTGGCTAAAGAATGCGAGAAGCACGCTGATTATGTATACAATAACTTTTTCTTCAACGCAGGAAGCACGTCTAAGGTAATTACGGCTATTTCTTGCTTCTACGACTTAGAAGATCCTAACCGTTTTCTCAGAGACATAGGATGGATGTTAGCCCCACAGGGGGTATTCGTTATCCAGCAGAACTACGTTGGGGGAATGCTTAAACAGAACGCCTTTGACAACATCGTCCACGAACATATTGAGTACTACTCCCTCTTTAGCTTGGAACACCTACTCAGCAGACATAATCTTCAGGTTTTTAGAGTCACTGAGAATGGGATAAACGGTGGGAGCTTCCGAACCTTTATATGCCGTAAGGGTGAGCGTGACACTGAGAAGTCGGTAATCGAGATGCGGGTACGAGAAAAAGAACTGGGTTTGGATACCGAAGAACCATACAAGGCTTTTGCTGAGCGGGTGGAATTAATAACCCAGCAGATACACGCCTTAGTTAGAAAACAGGTTGACGAAGGCAAAACTGTCTACACTTACGGTGCCTCGACACGCGGGAATACCTTACTCCAGGCTTGCGGGTTAGACAATACCTTAATCAAAGCCGCCGTAGAGAGAAACCCTGAGAAGTGGGGACTCAAGATCGCTTCACTAGATATTCCGATAATATCTGAGGAACAGGCTAGAAGCGAGAAACCCGACTATCTGCTAGTCCTTCCGTGGTATTTCAAGGTTGAGTTTATCGAAAGAGAAAAGACTTACCTTGAGTCAGGCGGCCACTTTATCTTTCCGCTCCCTGAACTGGAGGTTGTTTGAAAATCTCCGTAACCACACCGTCCGTTAGAGAAGAAGGACTGGACATGGTTCGCAAGTGCCTGGCCAGACAGTCGTTTAAAGACTATGAATGGCTCGTATGCTCACCTTTTGAGTATAAGGAAGCCAAATGGGTCCCAGAACCACCGAAAAACGAAGGTGATTACTACGGATTAAACAAGGCTATGAATGCCCTGTTT
>CAZDBT010000045.1:0-2201 GCA_964503795.1 uncultured Candidatus Saccharibacteria bacterium | reverse complement strand
TCAAAATGATTATTACCCAAAATAAAATGCCCGCCCAGCCCATGCCCCACATGAAACCGTCATGCATAATGTGTTCGTTGATTGTATTTAAAGACGCCTGTTTTTTGATGCAGTTCGCTTCTTTGAACGTTATATAGCCACGCCCCTGCCGCTACACCAAACAGCCACTTGGAAAAAAATGTAACCGAATAGGGCATCAACGTGACAAAGACAGGATTCAATCGCGGCAGCACCACAAAGAAATTGATCGTCCAAACAAAAATTAAAAACAGCGTGGCCGCAAACAAGGTGTACTCAGGTGCATGTTGACGGGTTAGCGGTTGCCACAGACATGCCCCAAAAATGCAGGCAAGCAAAATCGACAATACCAGATGAATGACAATCCCCAGCCAAGGTGCGAGCGCGGCATCGGCCAGGGATGGAATCACGCTCGCCACGATTTGGCGTGAAACGTCTGTCGCATTGAGCGGAGATATTTGCGCGTACAACAGAACCCACAAAATTTCCGCTACTCCGCCCAGCAGGCCGGCCAAGACTAAAGCGTTCAATGTGTGTTGCTGGAAAAAACCGTCTTTTGTTTTAAATCGAGGAGTCAGCATAAATGCAATATTCCAAGACGTCATATTCATTCTCCATTGTTTAACTGTTCTAGAATAACGGCGCTGTTAGCGACGATTATTGATCCAGGTCAAACAAATCAACGCGGCAGTCCCGTGCTTTGATCGGCCACGCGCACCTCGTTGACCAAGGTTTGGCCGTTTTCAAAAACACTAGCGTTGGCGAGCGTGGTTTCAGCGATGGCCGCGAGTGCTTCGTGTGTCAAGAATCCTTGATGCGAGGTGATCAGCACGTTGGGATAAGTCAGCAACCGCGCCAGCAAATCGTCAGAAAGTATTTCATTCGAGAGGTCCTCGAAGAATACGCCCTCTTCCATTTCGTACACGTCCAAACCGACGCCGCCGAGCTGGCGCGATTTCAGGGCGACGAGCAGCGCTTCGGTGTCGATCACCGCGCCGCGACTGGTGTTGATGAGGACCGCGCCTGGTTTCATGCGCGCCAAGGCATTGGCGTCGATCAAATGGCGCGTTTGCGGCGTTAACGGCACGTGCAAGGAAACCACGTCCGATGCGGTTAACAATTGATCGAGTCCGACCAATTCGAATTCGAGTTTCTTTGCCAACGCTTGGTCCGCGCTGGGATCGTAGGCCAGCACGCGACAATCAAAACCGCGAGCAATGCCGATGGCCACGGCGCCGATGCGTCCCACGCCAATACAGCCGAAAGTTTTTCCATAAAGCTCGAAGCCTTCTAAACCGTTAAGCGAAAAGTTAAGCTCGCGCACGCGCGCGTGCGCTCGATGCACTTTACGCACGACACACAGTAGCAAGGCAAACGCATGTTCGGCGGCGGCATGCGGCGAATAGGCAGGTACGCGCAAAATGGTGATGCCAAGACGCACGGCTGCGGCCACATCGATGCCGTTATAACCGGCGGCGCGCAAGGAGATCAGTTTGATGCCTAAGGCTTTAAGCCTTGTCAGTACGCGTTCATCGACGCGGCAATTGACGAATGGACACACGGCGTCAAAACCCGCGGCGAGCTCAACTGTCTGGATAGTTAAACGCGGTTCGAAAAACACCAACTGGTGATGATGCGTGTTGTTGGCCGCTGTCAGCGCCTGTTGATCGTAGGGATGCGTATCGAAAACCGCGATTTTCATGATGCGTTATTTTTCACCCGACGCGTTTGAGATTTTCAACGATACACCAAGCCATTCCAGGGTGTAAGACGCCGCGCTTAACCAGCCCGGAAAGTCTTGATCTGCGTCAAACAAAACATTTCTGTTACCGATTTGGCTAGGCAATAACGTCAAAAAAGGTTATTTTCTTAAATATGACTTATTTCGAAGGAAACACCCAAGTATTTTTATTTTTACTTTCTACGACGACGGGATTTTCTGTCGGCCTTGGGTCGGTTAGCAATGATCTCTAGCACCACTATCAAAATATTTTTATCAAAAAAATGGGTGATGGCGTTAGCCGTCGCATTGCTGGCGCTGATGGTTTTTGCCGTCTACTGGGTTCAACGCAGCAATGACGCCACCGACACCTTCAAGGTAAAACGCGGCGATATCATCGAAGCGGTCTATGGTTTGGGCACGGTCACGGCCAACCAGTCGTATCAAATAAAACTGGGCGTCA
>CAZDBT010000044.1:0-2252 GCA_964503795.1 uncultured Candidatus Saccharibacteria bacterium | reverse complement strand
CGGTCTCCACCCTGCAAGAACAAATCGATGGCAATCCTTTTTTCCACTTCGACACGCGCGCCGAATTCGTGCACTACCGTACCCACGAACATGACAAGACACGGCACCCGCCGCTGACACCGATGGCAAAAAAATCTTTGTAGGGTGGGCATCGCCCACCGATTCTTTATTTCATTTCGCTGTGGAAGTGGTGGGCGGTGCCACCTTACGGTTGCGTATTTAATTGTAAAGACGGAGAACCCGCCCCGGATGATTTAATAATCGGCAATGTTGACGGCGGGAATAAGTTGAGTTCGAGGGGACCTCATACGTGGCTAGGCGGCTTGCTAGTAAACACTCTTTTGCACGCTGGGGCCGTATTTTTTTTCATCCAAGAAACTCGAAATATAACCTTGCCTCTTCCAGAGCAAGTCGTTGTAAAGCGCCTTAAGTTCCGGGACACAGGAATTATTCACCGCTTTATGCCGAAGCAAAGCGTCCTTCCATGCGACGATTTTCGGGTGCCTCAAGCCGTCTAGAACACCCGGCTTAATCTCGTTTAGGAAATCCAGTCTCTGCAGCAATGGGGCGTAGCTAGCATCCACCAACGAAAACTCGGCGCCATTAAAAAACGGCAGGCCTTCGATTGAAAGTTCTAGCTTGTCGAATTGTTCAAAAAGATCATCACGAACCATAAGGAACTCCTTTTCAGTTTCCTTAACGCTCAGATGAAATGCGCTCCAAGTGCACTGATTGCTTTGTTCAATCCAGCTCCGATTTATTGCACGCAGCACCAGATCGCGCGGATGCAATTTGTTCGGATATGCGTCTTCGAGGTATTCATTGATTGCGGTCGAATCCAATATCACTTGATTTTCTACTTGTAGCAGCGGGACTTTCTTGAATGGAGACAAGTTAAGAAACCATTCCGGCGGACTCGACAACTCAATATACTCAATATCGTAGGCAATAGCCTTCAGATTTAAAACGATTGCTACCCGCTGCACGAAGGGGCACAGTTTGAAACTTACCAATCTGGGCTGCATCTTCATAAAGGACACTACGGTAAATGATTGTCTGTATCATCGCATCCGGTAAGGAACATAGTTAGATGCGTTTTTGTGCAAATGCCAATGTGTATTCATTACAGTCTTTGACTGCGAACTCGCGGGTGCCGTAAGCCGTATCTTCCAGCGGGACAAGCTTGCATTATCAATGCATGGGCATCAGTCCATTCGCATTATCCAAAATCGGGAGTTCCCTCATTCATGCCACCTCAATCTCAACATGCAGGTGACAGTCAAGCGCGATACACGTTTCATGCGCGCGCACGAATATGACAAGACACGGCACCCGCCGCTGACACCGATGGCAAAAAAACCTTCGTAGGGTGGGCATCGCCCACCGATTCTTTATTTCGCTGTGGAAGTGGTGGGCAGTGCCCACCCTACAACTACGTTTTAATTGTAAAGACAGTGGACCTGGGTAGGTTTACATGCGTTCACGATCACTACTTTTTCCAAGAGTAGAGTGTTCTATTATCCAGTACGCTAGCAAACCCCACGCCCCGCTCACAAAGCAGAATAATGCCCACCAACCGGGATGAACATTCAGAGCGAGAGGCATTCGTTTTATGCCATCCTGATATGCATAGTATGCAGCTGCACCACCGGGAAGAATGAACCAAACGAGCCAATAGAGTGACATTGGCCCCCATGATGCGAACAGTTGTGTGAATAAGCTTTGTTCCATGGTTATGGCCTATGTGATTTTTTAACCATAACTTAAACTAGCGTTAGATTGCTTGACGCGAAACCGTGCGCACACAAATGACCGAAACATACTCTCCCTCTCGGCCTGCACATGCCAGCCACATGTTAACCAAACCCTCCATTAGGTGAACGTAAATAATGTCCTGGGCGGTTAGTTTGGGCGAGCTGTCGCCAAAGAACTCCAAGCCTGAGTTCGGATAATATTCTGTGAAATATTTTCTAATTACCGTTGAAGCTGACTCGCCCACCAATTGGGTGCCGTAGGATTTTCCTCCATGTTCGATTACTAGCGAGTACAGAGCCATAGGGAAAACCTAACAAGGGTGTGGAAAAACTACTGAAAATTGTTTGACGGATGAAAACACGGTGTCACATAACCCTCTCGGTACTGAGATCGACGAAACTCGCCATTCTGTGAAGTCAAATTTTCTCCAAATTTATTCTTGCAACCTCACCCCAACCGCGGCTCCGACTCAATCCAATCAATCACCGCATCCCACG
>CAZDBT010000043.1:0-2427 GCA_964503795.1 uncultured Candidatus Saccharibacteria bacterium | reverse complement strand
GTGGGTAACGGGGTTGGCGTTTCGATGGCGCAGGGTATTGTTTTTGCCACCACCAGTCGGCGTGAAGTTTACGCGCTCGATGCCCAGACATCGCTGGCGATATGGCGTAAGGAGCTGGTCGGCGTGGCGGGCATGGGCCAACCCTTAGCGCAGATGATTGGCGGAAAATTGCGCGTGATCGTGACTGCGGGCGACGCCGATTTCAACGGCAATAATGTGATTCAGGCGGCTAATCTGAGTGAACACGATCGCGGCGCCGAATTTACCGCCATCTATTGTTTGGACGCCTTGACCGGTTCGCAAGTTTGGCGTTTCGATACCAAAGGAAACGTGCGGCCCACGCCGCTGTATCTAAACGGTTATCTCCATGTTGTGAGCGGCGATGGATTTCTCTACATATTAGATGCAAACACAGGCGCCTTGGTTTCGTCATTTGCTAATCCAGGTGAAGGGCAGGTGGGTTTATCCAGCCCCAATTGGTATACCACTACAGATGGACGTACGCTGATTTATTACGGAACCTTGAGTCCGCGTAACATTCTTGCCGTTGATGTTACCAATCCTGCAGCGCCTGCTCTTGCGTGGAATTATTCGCCTCCCGGTGCGGCATCTAACGCGCCCGGCGATGTGTCGGTGGCTATTGATCCGGCGACAGGTTTACTGGTGACCAGCATATTTACTAACGTGGGTACCAGTGCGGCGCCAATCTTCGATGAGCGCGCGTTAGCCTTGGATGCCACCACGGGGCAAGTAGTATGGAATGTTTTCACCGGCCAAGGCCCAACAATGGATGGATTTAAATCCGCCAATCCTATGATTAATAATGGCGTGGTGTACATGGGCAATCCATTGAATGCCACGGTGCAAGCCTTGGACCTACTTACTGGCACGATTTTGTGGTCAACAGCCGTTCCTAATAGCGATCCTGATCGACGCACCGCACCGCGCGCGGCGCCGACCCTGGTTAATGGAAAATTAATTTTTCCGGCAGCGCAGCATGTTTTCACTTTCGATGCAGCGACGGGCGCGTTGCTGAACGACTATCACCTGCCGGTTTCTTACGTGGCTTATGGTTTAAATCAGCCGGTGGTCATTGGCAACGTGGTGTATATATCGTCGGTTTCCGGTTATGTGTATGCCTATCCGGTGAGTTACATCACCACACAAGCCGCGCCTGTACCAGGCACGCCGCCCGCCTTGCCGCTTAAGACAGCGGAATATTACAACTCGAGCAATGCACCAAGTAGCACTTCCAATTTCCCCAGCACATGGTTGGCTTACGCGGGCGGTCCTAGTCACAACAGTTATTTATCCTCAGGCCCGAATCTCAGCAGCAAATGGAGTTCGTCATTATTGTTTGGCCTGTCTTTAACGGGCACGGCTCAGGACGAAGCGCTGTTCGGAAAAGAAATTGCGATGCAAATGACGCATTTTAATTTCGGCGTGGGCAGTGGCGTGACGCCCGTAAAAGGTATTCTTTACAGTAATGCGGGCAACCGCGCTGTTACGGCGCACAATGCCACCAACGGTAAACTTATCTGGCGCTTCCGCACCAATAATCATAATTTTGGTCAACCGCTGGTGACTTCGAATGCGGTCATCGTGGCAGGCGGTAATGTGGCGTTGAATCTTGGTCAATACAGCAATTTCATTAAAAAATCGTCACTAACGCGGGTGGGTACGGGTTATATGTACATCCACGCGCTGGATCCCAAGAACGGTAACGAGAAATGGAGTTTCTATTCAGGGCAGGGAACCCTGTCGATGACGCCGCTTTATTACAACGGAAATTTGTATTGGGTCGACGGCCAAAGCCAGATGTGGGCCATTAGTGCCAGCACTGGGCAACCCGTGGCGCCGTTTATGGACGTTAATGGTTTTCCGACACTTAATCTTGGTGGTGGATTTAATAGCACATCATCGGCGAATCTTTATACCGATCCAGCCGGACGCAAGCTGATGGTGGTAGGTATGGCTATGCCCAATCGCATGGTGGCAGTGGATCTCGTATCGGGTAGCGTCGCTTGGACACAACCGTTGACGGGTTATGCTACCCATCTCACGGGTTTTGCTGCAGCTTCGCCCGCTGTCGACCAAACCAATGGTTTGGTAATCAGCAGTGCGGTGATTAACGTGGATAATGTTGGCAACACCGCGCAAGTCATGGTGTTCGCATTAAACGGCGCCACCGGTGACGTGGTCTGGACACAAGCCATGGATGTGGGCGCGGTTCCGGCCGGTTTTGTTTCACCGACACCCATGGTGACTGGCAATAAAGTGTATGTCAGCAATCCGACGGCGAATCAAGTGGTGGTGCTGGATGCGCTAACTGGCGTTGTGACCTGGAAGACGACAGTGGCCTCCACTGGCGGCAATCATTCTTGGGCGCCACCGACCTTGGTGGGAACGACCAAGTTGATTGTTCCC
>CAZDBT010000042.1:0-2839 GCA_964503795.1 uncultured Candidatus Saccharibacteria bacterium | reverse complement strand
GTGAAGTCTGCAGCACCCACTCCCCATTGATAGCTTTGTTGGTTTGCCGTTATGGCAAGAGTTTCATAGGCATTTTCAAAGATAAGAAGGGGTTCATTTGACCATGTATCAATCATGTCATTAAGAACTACTAAGGCATCATTAGATTCTGTTGCCGCCGGATCCTCTCCGGTGGCGATAACCCCTAGCAATCTTAATGCACCATTGATAAGGTCTTGGGTTGTCATTTATGTTTTCCTAATTCACTATGCGCCACCCAATCAGGACCAAGGGCATCAAGCTCTGCTTGGCTTCGAACAACCTTATAATGTTCAGCCTTCGGGGATTGCAGATCACATTTCTTGTGGTACACACAGCTGGGAAATGTCGATTGGCTTACACTCGATTGGGGTTGGGGCTTCTCTTGAACCTTCGGCTCTTTTGCCATCTTTAATCTCCTGTTCCATCATTAATTTTGCAGCAACGTTTTGTGGGCTATTTTTGATCCAATTTCCTATATGCCCTTTATAAGAAACTGGTTTAAAATCCCAGTGAGTTAATTCAATCTCTGGATCAAGATAAATCTTTCCACCCATCGCGCGCCATTCATTGCAAAAAGAATAATCTTCTCCCCACAAAATGCCGTCGATGATTGGAAATTGAAAGTAGGCCGTGGATCTGCGTCCAAAGTTATTGTTTTTCCGTTCTGGGAATTTTTCATCAAACTTTTTAAAGACTTCACGAGTTAGACAACAAAATCCAAATGGAAGGCCAGAGACTTCAATGAGCCCATTTTGATCAGCCCACATGTTAGCGCCTTCTTCCACTTCTTTTGTAAAACGTATTGGATAGGTTTCCACAGGTTGTTTATAGCGATAAGCGCCGCCGACAAAATCAACTGGTTTTAGGGCTAGTTTTAGCAGGGCCCCTTTTTCAAAGGTGATATCTGAATCAAGGAAAACCATTTTATCGCAATCTGTTTTCATGAAATCTTCTACTAAGAAGTTCCTACCGTCTGCGATTCCACCAGACGATGGGAATAGATCAAAATGAAGTTTGACGCCAACCTGGCTCGCAATCTCATGCTCTTCCATTAAGCATGCAGTGACGTTAAAGTCTAAGCTGTGACTACGGCCAGGTATGGCGACAAATATCTTCATTACTTTAAAATTCCTAACGTTCGAAGGTCAGACATAACCTTATTAATAGCAGCGGCGCATGTCGAAATACCGTTGACGATAAGCCCGCTATTATAAGACGAGGTTAATGCTTGAATTCCTGTTCCTGCAGCAGCAGTTCCACCACTAGAATCGGTCAATGCCGTGTAAGTGGTGATCTGAGCAACAGGAGCTTTTCCATAGAAACCCAACAGGGAAGTTGCAGTTTGACCCACAACATATCCACCGCTAGCGGCTCCATCTGATACCAATGAGTTGGTATTAGTTTCTGTTTGCAAACCCATACCCATCCTTTCATATAGGGCCAATAGGCCCCTGATAATTTAACTTTCTTAGAAGGTGGGGCCGAAACCCCACCTAATCCCACAATTCCCCACTTACCCTTGAATACGGCAAGCAAGCTCTGGATAAATCGCCTGCCATCCGTACAACACGTCCATACGAGTAGGCCAGACGTCGTTGACGATGTCATAGGCCCTAACCACGCGTAGACTGATTCCGTTGTCTGGATCAGAAACCCTGTCGGCCATATCCGTTCCACCAGGGAGCGGAAGATCTGCCATACCCAAAACAAAGGCGTCTTTATGATAGACGATGTTATTGGGGGTAGACTTATTGGCATAAGTCGAAGCAGCGCCGAAGGTGAGAATAGCAGAACTATTTGCTACAGCTTGTGTAACGTTCTGGTAAGGACCAGAGGCCACAATTGCAGGAGCAATGTTGACTGTCACATAACCGCCGCCGTTTGTGCTAACAGCACCTTGGACAACAAATTGAGCCAAATCACCCGTATCAGCAAAACTGACAGGGTTAACAGCATTTGTTCCAGCGAAGGTGATAACGTCGCCAGGCAACAAGATGTTGGTAACAGTTGCAGTCCAGTTATTGGTAATGATATTCGCACCTGTTTGAGCAGTTGCGCAAGCTGAGATACCAACGCCGACTTGGTTACCAACGACGTGGGCTTGAATGTTCTGGTCCATTTTCCAGGTCATTCCCAAACCTTGTCCCATATACCCTTTTTCATATTGTTCTTTGATTCTCTCAGAACTCTGAAAAAGGCCTTTTAAAGCATCAAGAATATTGGCTTCAGCGGCAGGATTAAGTGCAATGTGCAGGTTATCATCTACCGGGCAGGCATTCTCCATGAGCTTTTGACGGGCTTGCAACACCAGTAAAGAAGTTGCAGGGACAACAGCAGGGGTTCCGACTGAGTTCCAAACCGAAGTATTGACTAGGGTCAAACCATCATAGTCAATTTTGTTGGTAAGGGTATTGACGGCAGGCTTCAGATAACGGCTGCCGAATTCATCAACACTCAATTCCAAGTCTTTGGATGAGAACATAAAATCAACGTGGGCTTGAGTATTAAGGGTCAAAGCCACACTTTGATCAGCAATGTCTTGAATATTAAGAGCAGGGCCCGTGGTTACCGTGAAACGGCTAGGCTTTCTAATATTAATGACAGAACCAATTTTTGCTCCGCTGCGAGCAAAGCTATCGTCGTATTGACGATTTACATTCTTAGCAAAGCCAAGGCTGTTCTTGAGAATTCTCGCTGATTCCTTGGTAATCATCGAGATTGTAAGTAATGAGTTACCGGCCATTTTAATCTCCCTTTAAAAGATTAACTAAGCTCCTCATTGCCTCTTTTGCTGTGAGTTGCGCCATTCTTCATATTC
>CAZDBT010000041.1:0-3180 GCA_964503795.1 uncultured Candidatus Saccharibacteria bacterium | reverse complement strand
CAAGATGTGCTCACGCGTTTGAGGCATCGGACCGTCAGCGGCGGAAACCACCAACACTGCGCCGTCCATCTGAGCGGCGCCGGTGATCATGTTCTTGATGTAGTCAGCGTGACCAGGAGCGTCAATGTGAGCATAGTGGCGCTTCTCGGATTCATATTCCGAGTGATGCAGCGCAATGGTGATACCACGGGCTTTTTCTTCCGGCGCGTTATCAATATCATCAACTTTTTCTTCTTTCTTCGCCCAACCTTTCAAGAAAAGGACGTGCGTAATAGCGGCGGTCAGGGAAGTTTTCCCGTGATCGACGTGACCAATTGTTCCGACGTTTACGTGAGGCTTATTCCTGACGAATTTCTCTTTTTCTGCCATTTTATTATTTTATTTTATGTTTTCGACGACTTTTTCTTAAAGTTTTTATAAGGAAACGTTATATCAGATTGTATACTATAGTTGCAAAATGTGTCAATCCCCGCTTTATTTCTTCCCATCCTTAATAAGAGCCGCAACGCTGGCCGGCACTTCTTCGTAGCTAGAGAATTCCATGGTGAAATTGCCGCGGCCCTGGGTCATAGAGCGAAGCTTTGTGGCGTAGCCGAACATTTCTGAAAGCGGCACTTTCGCGTCCACAACTTTGATCCCACCGAGACGGTCGCTCATTTCATTGATCTGACCACGCTTGGAACTTAAGTCTCCGGTGATGTCACCGAGATAATTAGCTGGAGCCAAGACCTGCACTTTCATTATCGGCTCCAGTAATATCGGCTTGGCTTTTTTAGCTCCTTCTTGGAAAGCCATTGAACCGGCGATCTTGAAAGCTGATTCCGAAGAGTCTACTTCGTGGAAAGAACCATCAAATAGGGTAACCATCACATCGATCATCGGGAAACCGGCCACGATGCCGCGCGCCATCGCTTCTTCAATACCTTTTTGGGTCGGCTTGATGAATTCTTTCGGCACGGAACCTCCTTTGGTTTCATCCACGAATTCAAAGCCCTTGCCGCGCTCCATCGCTTCAAGTTTTATCCAGACGTGGCCGTACTGACCCTTGCCACCGGACTGCTTGATATATTTACCTTCAGCCTCGGCACTGCCTTTGATCGTTTCTTTATAAGCAACCTGCGGGCGGCCAACGTTGGCCTCCACGCCGAACTCGCGTTTCATCCGGTCCACGATAATTTCCAAGTGCAATTCACCCATACCGGAAATGATCGTCTCCCCTGTTTCCGGATCACCGGCAACTCGGAAAGTCGGATCTTCGTCGGCCAGACGGTGCAAGGCCATACCCATTTTTTCTTGGTCAGCTTTTGTTTTCGGCTCAATGCGGATGCCGATAACCGGTTGCGGGAAAATAATTTTTTCCAACATCACCGGATCAGATTCTGGATCGCAAAGCGTGTCGCCGGTAGTGGTGGCTTTCATACCCACCAGGGCGCCGATCTCTCCGGCATAGATCTCTTCAATTTCTTCCCGCTGGTTAGCGTGCATTTTCAAAATACGGCCGACCCGCTCCTGTTGTCCTTTAGTGGAGTTATATAGATAACTGCCGCGCTTGAGCGTGCCGGAATAAACGCGGAAGAAAGTTAAACTGCCGACGAAAGGATCGGTGGCGATCTTGAAAGCCAGGGCGGTAAAAGGCTCTTTGTCGTCGGGATGGCGGAAAAGTTCCGCGCCGGTTTTAAGATTGATAGTTTTGGTCGGCTTGATGTCGGCCGGGGACGGCAGATAATCAACAACCGCGTCCAACATCAGCTGAACACCTTTATTTTTCAGAGCCGATCCGGTCAATACCGGAACGATCTTGAGTTCCAAAGTCGCCTTACGCAACACACGCTTAAGTTCATCCACACTTGGTTCCTGACCGTCCAGATACAAAGCCATCAGCGAATCATCCTGCTCAACTATCTTCTCTATCAATTCCTTGCGGCGTTTCAGGGCTTCCGCTTTCATATTTTCCGGAATTTCTATCTCAATTATCTTGTCACCCTTCTCGCCTTCAAAGTGATAAGCCTTCATTTTTATCAGGTCCACCAAACCTTCAAAGGCAGCTTCCAGACCGATCGGCAACTGGATAGCGATAGCGTTCGGGTTCAACCGCTCGCGGATAGAAGCCAGGCTGTTCTCAAAGCTGGCGCCCATGCGATCCAGTTTATTGATGAAGCAAAGCCGCGGCACGCCGTAGTCGTCGGCATAGCGCCAGTTGGTTTCCGACTGCGGTTCTACGCCGGACACGCCGTCAAATACCACGACAGCGCCGTCCAAGACACGCAGAGACCGCTTCACCTCAACGGTGAAATCAATGTGGCCGGGAGTATCAATAAGGTTGAAGCGATATTCTTTCGTTTTATCTCCGTTGGCGTAACTCGGGATCCAAAAAGCGGTAGTAGCGGCGGCGGTGATGGTGATGCCACGCTCGCGCTCCTGTTCCATCCAGTCCATAACGGTGTCGCCGGTGTGCACCTCACCGATCTTGTGGGAAACGCCGGTATAAAAAAGCACCCGCTCGGACACGGTGGTTTTACCGGCATCAATGTGCGCGATAATTCCGAAGTCTCGGACTTTTTCAACCGGATATAATCTAGCCATAAATTACCAGGAGAAATGCGCAAACGCGCGGTTGGCTTCGGCCATTCGGTGCATATCCTGTTTCTTTTTGATGGCGTTGCCTTCATTCTTCGCGGTCAGCATCAGCTCTTCGGCCAATTTCGCGGCCATCGGCTTTCCTTTTTTGCTGCGGGCGCCTTCGATGATCCAGCGGCAGGCCAAAATGAACTTTCGGTCGGCGCGGACTTCGCGAGGCACCTGATAGTTGGCGCCACCAACGCGCTTGGAGGCAACCTCCACGGCCGGAGCGGCATTTTCCAAAGCCTTTTCAAAAACCGGCAAAGGTTCCTGCTTGGATTCTTTCTTAATCAGATCAAAACAATTGTAGACGATCCGTTCGGCGGTAGATTTTTTACCATCTTGCATCAGATAGTTAATGAAGCGGCCCAAAGCCACGTTGTTATATTTCAGATCCGCTTTCTTTTCTCTTTTATAATTTATTTTTCGTCTCATGGTACTTTAAAAACTTTATGAACTATTTTACTCCGCCTTTTTCTTTTTGGCGCCATACTTGGAACGCTGTTGATGACGCTCGTTAACGCCAACGGTATCCAGCACGCCGCGAACGATGTGATATTT
>CAZDBT010000040.1:0-3313 GCA_964503795.1 uncultured Candidatus Saccharibacteria bacterium | reverse complement strand
TGAAAACCGGCGCCAAGCCGACCGACACCGTCCACAACTTGCTGATCACTGCCGGAATTCTTTCCGGAAAGAAGATCGCGGTTCATAGCCAACCAAAGAAAAAGGAAGGGGATGCAAAAGCCGCTCCCGCCGCTGCCGCTCCGGCAGCCGCAGAAAAACCCGCCGCGTAGGCGGGTTTTTGTTTGATTGACGCTGGCGATTTTACTTGTTATAATACTCACAATCTGAAAGGTCGTCAGATTATCAGAAAGACAAGAAATTACTGAAATGGCTGAAAAAGCTACAGATCTTGAGTTCTTGGAATACCTTGTCAAATCTATCGTTGATCACCCCGATGATGTCGTGGTTGAGCGAAAGGTAGATGAAATGGGAGTTTTGCTTTCTTTGAAAGTGAACCTCCAGGACATGGGTCAGGTAGTCGGCCGTCAGGGCGCTACCGCCAAGGCTATCCGCTCTCTCTTGAGGATCGTCGGCATTAAGAACAATGCCCGCGTGAACCTGAAGATCGAAGAGCCGGAAGGTTCCACTCACGTTCCTCGGGAACGTCAGGAAGGAAAGGAATAAAATCCTTTAAATAAAAATCCGCCACACCGCGGGTTTTTATTTTAGGAAATGGTTTTGGTACCCTCGGGCAATCACTTCTCGGAAACAGAATAACTTTTCTCCTGCGGAAAAGTTTTCTTCACTCTCGCCCCACTGCTCGCCTCCGGCGAGACCTAGCCCGCGGGGCTCCGAGATGTTCCTTAAAGTAATTGCCCTACGACCAAAACCACAAAATCATCTATAATAGAAAAATGCGATTTGATATCCTTACAATTTTTCCGAAGATCTTCGACTCCTATATTTCCGAGTCCATTATTAAACGCGCGCAGGAAAAAGGTCTGATAAAAATTCAGGCGCATAATATCCGCGACTACACCACTGACCGGCATCACAAAGTAGACGATAAAGTTTACGGCGGGGGACCGGGGATGGTACTCAAAATTGAACCTATATACAGAGCGGTTCAATTTTTGAAGTCCAAAGTGAAAAGTAAAAAGTTAAAAGTGAGGACGGTACTTTTTAGCACTCGCGGGAAAAAGTTTGATAACAAAGCCGCGAAGCGATTATCCAAATATGACCAGCTGATCTTGATCTGCGGTCGCTATGAGGGCGTGGATGAACGGGTGGCAAAATATATTGCCGATGAAGAAATCTCTATCGGAGACTATGTGCTGTCCGGAGGCGAGTTGCCGGCGTTGGTTTTACTGGATGCAGTTTCGCGGCAGATTCCGGGAGTGCTTGGGAAAATGGGATCGTTGGAAGAAATAAAGGGGTCTTATGAGGTTTATACCCGCCCGGAAGTTTTTGAAGTCCAACCCCGACGTAGTAAGTCGGGGCTCCGACCGAAAGCGTCGGAGAAGTGGCGTGTGCCCAAAGTTTTGGTGAGCGGCCATCACAAGAAAATTGACCAGGAGCGCGGTAAGGCATAGATTATTGATAGCTTCTTGATCCGGGAGAACTATGGTCAGGATCGCGGCACTCATTCTTGGGTTCGTCGCCTTTTTACTGATTTGGTTTCTAAATCCCAGCTGGCCGGTGTTTATTTTAATAATCATCGGTCTGGTGATTTTAACAGCCTTTTTGCTTAAGAAATTTAGCCCTTGACTTTGTCGAGGGTTTTGTTTATTATACCGGCAGTCCTTTAAACCTCTTTTTTCAAGGAGAAAACGATGTTCAAGCGTCTCGGTGGTGTGATGATGTCAGTGGCGACGTTCCCGGTCCAGCTGGTCGTATTCCCGGTGATGGCGGTGGTGGCAGCTCTGCATGGGTTGCTGATCGCTTTTGCCGGCATTGTCAAAAATCTCGGCTGGATCGTTGTTTCCCCATTCATTGCGGCTTCGGCTCTTCTTAATTCCGACGAGGACGATGTTTATAAGTGGATTCCTGCGGTGGCTGGGGTAGTTGCGTGTGTTGTCGGAGGGATTTTCTTGATGGTCTTCGGCTTCAGTACTTCGACGAGCCCGAACGACATCGCAGTGAATGATTGGCTGTCCGCTCATCGTCTTTTCATTCTTCTCCCAATTGGTACCAACGTCTTGTCCGGTCTCTATGAAGGTGGCCGAGCCTACTTCAACTACCTGACCGGCGCCTCAAAGAGCCAGTCGGGAACGAATGAGAAAAACGGAATGCCTCCGCAGAGCTATCTGACGATGATGAGCAAGATCGGAGAAAAAGATCGGCTGGATCTTGCCGAAGCCAGGTCGCTTTTCGGCGAAGTTGCCGAGCTGGTCAAGAACGACAAGGTCAATCTGAAAGAAGCCGACCAGCTTCTCAAGATGATCTATCGGGTTGCTCCTGCTCCGGCAGTCGTCGCCTAGAATTCGTCCCGCACACTTTGAGTGTGCGGGATTTTTATTAGCTAGTCTTTTCTCACTATATATCTAGACGGCCGTCTAGATATATAGTTGACAGTGGGAATTTTGTAGAGTATATTCTTATCAATCCGCAGACAGCGGGCATTCGTAAAACGAAACAAGCCCCGCCGAGGAGTTTCTTAGTCGCTAGCGCCTAGTCGCTAGTTGCTGATTCTCATGCGGACCCTAAAGGTCCATTTTTGTTAGCGGAGACCAATAAAAAATAAAAGGTCGAGATGTTAGACAAAAACTCAAATGTTAACTAAAGCGCAGAAAAAACAGCACATCGATAAGAGCGCGGAAATGGTGAAGGGGAGTAAGACTCTGGTGTTCGCCGATTTTACCGGCGTAGACACCGCTTCCATCCGCCGCATCAAGACTGAAGCGAAAAAAGTCGGCGCGGCCTTCAAGGTTTTCAAAAAGCGTCTGTTGAATATCACCCTGAAAGAAATGGGCGTGGTGTTCGACCCGCTGCAATTTAAAACCCAGGTCGGCACCTTCTTTATTCCCGAGGACTTGAGTTCCATCGCCGGCACCATTCACAAATTCGCCAAAGAGCTAGCTAAGGCCAAGAAGAATTTCGTCGTCTTAGGCGCTTACGATCTGGCGAATAAGCAGGCGGTTTCCGTTGAAGAATTCACCACGATCGCCAAACTGCCCGGACGAGAGGTTTTGCTCTCGATGGTCATCGGCGGTATTACCGGTCCGCTTCGAGCGTTCATGTATATGCTTAGCGAGTTAGGAAAGAAAGCCTCCGCCGCCAAAGCTTCGGAGGCCACAGTAGCCCCAGCGGCTCCCGCGGCCGAAGCAGCGCCGACTGCTTAGTAATTAACAAAGTCGAAACAAAAAAATAAATTAACACAATGGAAAAATATCAAGATTTACTCACCAAGATCGGCGATATGAAAGTCACCGAA
>CAZDBT010000039.1:0-3397 GCA_964503795.1 uncultured Candidatus Saccharibacteria bacterium | reverse complement strand
ATGGGTCAGAAAATACAACCATTTAAATATCGCCTAGGGATCATCAAGAACTGGAATTCCCGCTGGATGCCAAAACATTTTAATTTCAAGCACCAACTTGAGGAAGATATGGTAATCCGCAAAATTGTTCACGCCAAGATCGGCCTTGCCGGCATCGTCAGTATTGAGATCGAGCGCGGTTCCGATAATTCCTTCCGCGTATTCGTAAAAGCCGCTAAGCCGGGATTGGTGATCGGCCGTGGAGGTAAGGGTGTTGAAGAGCTTTCCAAGGCTATTGATGATGGTTTGAAGAAATTATTCACCAAGCGCAAAACCGATAAAACCAAATTTTCGGTCCGCTTGAATATTGAAGAACTAAAGCGAACCGAGCTTTCCGCGCAATATATCGCTCAATCGATGGCTTGGGATATGGAAAAACGCCTTCCTTATCGCCGCACTATGAAAAGATATATTGAAAGCACTTTGCAGAGTCGCGAAGTTCAGGGCGTCAAGATCAAACTTTCCGGCCGCTTGGATGGCAACGAGATCGCCCGTCGTGAATGGCTGGCGAAAGGAAAATTACCTTTGCAAACTCTCCGCGCTAATATCGATTACGGAGAAGCCACTTCTTTCAACAGCTACGGCACCGTGGGTGTAAAGGTGTGGCTTTATAAAGGAGAGGTGTTCAATAAACCCAATAAATAAGATCTATGTTGGTACCCAAAAAAGTAAAACATAGGAAGTGGCAGAAAGGCCGCTCCAAGATGAGAATGACCGAAACCCGGGGAACTACTCTGGCGTTCGGTTCTTTCGGTTTGAAGGCGGAAACCGCCGCGTGGATCAATTCTCGTCAGATCGAAGCTGCCCGCCGCACCATCAGCAATTTTATGAAACGCGAAGGAAAGGTTTGGATCCGTATCTTTCCCGACAAGCCGATCACCAAATCAAGCGGCGCCACTCTTGGCGGCGGTAAGGGAGCTGTCGATCATTATGTCTTTCCGGTAAAGCCGGGCCGCATTCTTTTTGAAATAGACGGCATCACTGCCGAGATCGCCAAGGAAGCGTTGCGGCTGGCCGGTCACAAACTACCGGTACGAACCAGGATGGTTATAAAACAAAAAAATGGATAAGAAAGAGATAGAACAACTAAGGACGAAACCGGTCGCCGAGCTCCAAAAGCTGGTTATTGAAGGCCGGGAAAAACTCTGGACTTTAAAGGACAGCCTATTGAACGGCAAGGTAAAAAATGTTAAAGAAATGCGTAACGTCAAGAAGGATATTGCGCGGTTTTTGACGTTTATCAAACAAAACAATGGAACAAAATAAGCCCACAAAAGCCGTCATCCACCGCAAACTCCAGGGAGTGGTGGTTTCCGATAAAATGCAGAAAACTGCCGTCGTGGCTGTCACGCATGAGCGAAAGCATCCGAAGTATTTGAAATACTACAAAGTAACTACGCGCCTAAAAGCCCAGAATGACAACAATGAATATAAAACCGGCGACAAGGTAACCATTGAAGAAACCCGTCCGCTTTCTAAAGAAAAGCGCTGGAAAATTATTAGCAAAATGACCGCTGATCAGAAAGCTTAAAATAACATGATCCAAGAACGATCCATTTTAAAAGTTGCAGATAATTCCGGAGCGAAAACCGTCCGTTGTTTTCGTGTTCTTGGCGGCAGTCGTCGGAGGTATGCCGAAGTAGGGGACACCATCATCGCCTCTGTCCAGGTAGCCGAGCCCCGCAAGGCGGTCAAGAAGAAGGATGTGGTGCGGGCGGTTGTAGTGCGTCAGCATAAAGCCTTGCGCCGCGCCGACGGGTCCTATGTCCGCTTTGACGACAACGCGGTAGTTTTGATCGATGAAAAACACGAACCGAAAGGTACCCGTATTTTCGGCCCGCTCGCCCGCGAGATCAAAGAAAAAGGATTTGAGAGCATCGCCTCTCTGGCGGAAGAGCTAATATAAAAATTTCGACATTTAGATATTTCGATAATCAACATGATAAGAAAAAACGACACAGTCCAAATAATGGGGGGCAGGGATAGCGGCAAAACCGGGAAGGTTTTGCGCGTGGATACGAAGGCCGGAAAGGTGTTGGTTGAAGGTTTGAATATGTTTAAGAAGCGTTCCCGGCCAACTAAGCAAGGAGAAAAAGGCCAGACCATTTCCCTGGCCCAGCCTTTATATATGGGAAAGGTTATGCTATTTTGTTCTAGTTGTGGGAAAGGCGTAAGAGTGCATACCCGTATTTCCGAAGGCAAGAACGGCGTCGTAACTAAAGAGCGCCTTTGCGCCCAGTGCAAAAATATACTTTAAACTCATGGAATCCAAGATGAAACAACTAGATAAAGTAGTAGTGAACACCGGCATCGGCCGTCTTTCCACGCAGCCGAACTTTTCCGATAAGATCCTGCCGGAAGTTGCCGCTAATTTCACCGCCATTACCGGTCAAAAACCGTCCGAGCGTCCCGCCAAGAAATCCATTTCCAGTTTCAAGCTTCGCCAGGGAACCGTGGTTGGCCTGAAAGCCACTCTGCGTAAAAAACGGATGGAACAGTTCCTGGATAAAGTGATCAGGGTGGTTTTGCCGCGCGTGCGCGATTTTCAGGGGATCAGTTCCAAAAACATCGACGATCATGGAAACTTGACCTTCGGAGTGAAGGATCAGCTGGTATTTCCGGAGATCAATGCGGAAACCTCCAAATCTAACTTTGGAATTGAAATTACTGTTGTGCCGAAGATCCATAAAACAAAAGAGGATGCTCTGAAGTTTTATAAAGAGATCGGCGTACCATTCATGAAGGATAAAAAAAATGGCTAAGAAATCAGTGGTAGCGCGGGCCGAAAAACCGCCAAAGTTCTCTACCCGTCTGGTGCGACGCTGTTTTCGTTGCGGCCGAAAGCGTGGTTTCATGAGAGCTTTTGGCGTCTGCCGTATCTGTTTCCGTGAGTTGGCTACCAAAGGAGAAATTCCGGGAGTTAAAAAATCATCTTGGTAACATGCTTAATAATCTTTTAATTACAATCAAAAACGCCCAGAATGCCCGGAAGGAATCCGTGAAATTGCCGTACTCCAATTTTGATTTCGCCGTTGCTGAAATTCTGGCGCAGAAAGGGTTCGTTGATAGCGTTGCCAAAAAGGGACGTCTGCCAAAAAGGATCATTGAAGTAAAGATCAAATATGACGCTGCCGGCAAGGGAGCGATCGATGGCTTGAATGTTTTAAGCAAGCCGTCCCGCCGTTTGTATTCCGGATATTCCGAACTTCGTTCGGTCCGTCAGGGATACGGCGTTTCGGTTGTCTCAACCTCCAAAGGAGTGATGACTTCTTCCGAAGCCAGGAAGCAGAAAGTCGGCGGCCAATTACTTTTTGAAATTTGGTAAACCAATATGTCTAAACTAGCCAAAAAACCAATA
>CAZDBT010000038.1:0-3736 GCA_964503795.1 uncultured Candidatus Saccharibacteria bacterium | reverse complement strand
AACCCTAACCCCTGTCAGTGGTGCTAGGAGGTCAGTGAGCTGGAAGGGCTGGCAGGGCGGGTCAGCGGGTGGAGAATAATTCCTTGAATAACTGAAAGCGGAAACGCTCCTCCCAGCCGGGCTCATAGGCGACCGGTCGTGGGGGAATGCACTCTTCTGGTCTCATAGGCTTATGGAATAGGCTTAGAGAACGGAACGAGTCGGTTACACAGAGAAGACATTCATTGGCCACCTGGCAAGTAACAATAACCTGTTTGATTGGCCAATCTCCCAAGTCAACTAAACGGGCACTGGCTATGCCAGATTGTGCCAACACCCGAACAAGTTCTTCCCTGACAGTTTCAACATCAGATAGTCTGTTGGTGTTGTTGAGAGAGTCAGAGAAAAAAATTGTTCTGAGTGGAAAGTCAAGCCAAAGTGACCAGAAATGGCCTGTCACAGTGAAAATCGGAATAAACAGAATCTCAGTCTCTTTCGTAACCGCTGTGATAATCCGCACCGCACCGCTTTCCACGTAAGGTACCGGACTGTAGTCACCCTCTTGAAGGCCATGGTAAAATCGGTGGGAGTTGTAATGACGGTGCGAGTTGAGGTTGTAATCACCAAGGGTAAAAGGGCCAGGGGCAATAATTCGTTCAGGTTCGGTGGGGTGGACTCGAAAAAGAACATCCGCAAAAACATCACTGATGTCTCCACCAGTTCGAAGGAAATCCAAAAGAATAGTGGGGCTGAAGAGACCGGCGTGAATGGAGCGGAGATTATTCATACCCTTTGTCGGATCCAACAAGCGCAGCATGTCTGGGAGAAATTGCGGCCAGTTGGGCTCATCCAGCAGGCTGTTCAAGTCATCTTGTCTCCTCATGGACCAAACTGCAGGCGGCTTGTATTTCCAGAAGGTCGAGTAGTCCTTGTGAAGCTGAACTCGAATCTGTCTGGCAATCTCCGGGGAGCTCCAAGTGCGCACATGCCGCCTCGTTTCATCGGAAACAAGTGAATCGCCACCAGGAAGCATATCGAACATAGTTGGGGTCTGCAAGAAGCGGAGCAGAGCCAAGTAAGTAAAGATGCCACAATTGTTGCCAGCCATTTGAGAAGGGCCAAGAAGTTTGACAACAGGAAAGAGTTCGGCTGGGCTGCCCTCCAGGGCAAGGCGAAGACCTTCCAATAGCCGGTCACTAGGTTCGTTGGGAATTGAGTTGACACTGCTGGCAAGGGTATCCGTGATCACGATCATGGACTGGAACTCACGTTGATCCAGTGGCTTCAGTGCTTCCGCCGGACGGACAATAAAGCCAGCCATAAAATGACTGCCACCTTGATGACAGACAAAGAGGGCGCAGTCAGCCTCCAGAACGGCCTCGAAGATGCGTTGAGTTTGGATTGGGTCGCTTGTGTAGGTTGAAGCGTAGCATTCAGAATCGACCAACAAGAGCTTGCCACCATCGGGAGGCGTCAACCACCAGCCAATTTTTGGAAGCTGAACCATGAGGTAGTCAGCTGGGACGCCACGTAGCAACTCAAGCCGAATCAGCTGGTCACCAAGGAAGGCATTGGGCATAGTCTCTTCAATCATCTCCCGTTTGAGATAGGACTGAAAGCCACGGCAGGTAGTCACAAAGGTCCGGGCTGGCGTCGCAGGCATTTCCACTCTGTCCACGGCAATCACCTTTGCAAAGTTAGGCATGCAAGCTGGCACAGCGAAAAAAGAAAAAGGGAGACAAACAAAAGAAAATACAAAAGATCATCCTACCTCTTGCCCTGGAGTAGGGTCGATCGGTTTCCGGGCGGCCAGCCTCTTCTTGTGCTTTTCCAGAGCAGCAGCAACCGCTGCAGTAGCGCGTCTTCGAATAAGAAATGAGGAATCTTACCCAGTCGAGGTTGGAGGAGCAGGCCCCGCCGGGCTAGTTGGTTGCAACTTTGGGGGGTAGACAGGAGCAGCTCTGTAGATAACAGGAGCTGCCCGGGATTTAGGAGAGAAGACAGGAGGAGGAGCCCGGGATTTAGGAGAGAAGACAGGAGGAGCTGCTGGTTGGTGGTTGGGGAGAGGCAAGACTTTGTCACCAGAGGGATTCTGCAAACCATTCATCCACTCCTTGTAATACTTCTCATGAGTGGACTTGCTGTGGCGAAGCTGCTGGGTGAGGAAAATCTTGTGTGCCTCGCTCATGTCTTCCGAAGTCATGACCGCCATTGCGAACAGAAAGCGGTAAGTTCTCAAGTTGAGCTTGAGGCCGGTGCACTCGTACAAGAACTTCCTCACAATGTCCGTCATGTTGTCCTTGGTGACTGGCTGACCGCGGTCGTTGAGGACAAACCGGGCATCGGGCCCGTCCCGAGCTCCGCCGAGCAGAGTGCGCCCGTGTTCAATGTACCAGTCAAGAACGTCGGTGTGCTCTTGGGGAATTTGGAAGTAGTTACGAGGGCCCTTCTTCAAGTGATTGCTCTTCTCCAACCTTGGTAGGGCGAGGTAGTGCCGGCGTGTGGCATCGAGGTGAACGCCAGCATTGTGCATCGAAGACCAAAAGCTCCGGCGCACGGGCACATAGAAGAGGAAGACAACAAAGCGAAGGTAGTAGAATTTGCGCCAGCTCTGACTCCCCTGCTCGGCTGAGACCTGGAGTCTTCTCAACTCCTCCAAGTTCTGCTGCCAGAAAGCCTCGTGCTGACCGAGGTCGACGCTAATCTCACGCTCCACGAACTCGGCCTCTGCCCGTTGCTCTCCAATGACACGAGCACGGTCGTTGTCACAGCGTCGAATGTACTGTGCCAGGTGCCGTTCTAGGAGAGACTCAGCTGCGCGTGCAAGGTCAGGTGGGCAGGTGATCAGCGGGTCTCGACCCCGTACAGCATTGCCAACGCAACGAAGGGTTTGGTGGTAGTTCTGCCGTGTTGAGGGGTTCATGTCAGAGTCGGCCATGCGGTTGAAGAATGCTAGCAGGCGAAGGGAGCCCTGAGGGCCAAAGAGGATGCGAGCAGCTCGCTGACCGGGGCCCAGTGGGTCGCCCTCGTTCGCCACAGCAAGCAGGACGCGCAGCCTGCCAGTGTAGATCTTCCTCGAGTCGGCTGTCATCGCACGAGTGACGACAACCGTCAGTGGCTCGTAGTCAACCAGGATGTCAAAGTTGGCCAGTTCAGCGTCCAAACGATGTTGCAAGTACCAGCCAGGCAAGTCAGCCTTTCGATCCCTCAGTTCGGTAAGCGGCAGTGGTTCAAAGGGGCCAAAGCCGATCCTGGGTAGCCTTGGTCGGCGTCGTGGTCGTCCTTCGTTGTTGCGGCGAGGGCGTGGCCGCGGCTCTGGCGACGGAGAGGGAGAGGCGTCGTCAGGCGGTGGCGGGCTAGGTGGTGGAGATGGCTCCGGATCAGATCCACCTTCTGACGACGAAGATGAGTCACTGCCTGGAACTCAGCGCCAGATGAGTCACCAGATGAAGGTCCAGATGATGATCCAGCTGATCCAGACCACGATCCGGACGGAGATCCAGATGATCCAGATGATCCAGAGGACGAAGATCCAGCTGAAGATCCAGATGAGCCAGATGATGGCAATGCTGAGAAAGAGGCAGGAAGAGGCCAGTCATTGCGAGAGGGCAGAGGAGAGGGAGAGGAGGGGGAGAGGGATTTCTGAATGAAAATTTCGAACGCTAGAGCTTCGGATAAATGTCTTCTGCAAAATAATCACAATCAGGAAGTCTACCTGTAGGATCAAGTTTATGATCTCCTATCCTAAAGTCTGCGA
>CAZDBT010000037.1:0-4060 GCA_964503795.1 uncultured Candidatus Saccharibacteria bacterium | reverse complement strand
CTCGAAAAAATGCATCGAGTTAGCGAAGAACGTTTTCATTTAGCTGTAGCGGGTAGCCATGACGGCATATGGGATTGGGATATCGTTAACAATGTATCGCATATTTCCTCGCGCCTGAAAGAAATATTAGGCCTGTCACAAGTTACTGACACTATCCATGACCCAATATCTGTTTGGGGAAATCGCATCCATTTTGAAGATCGCGCCACCTTTTTACTTAATTTGCAAAATTATTTGCAAGAAAATGGGAATGGTTTATTCAACGCCGAATTTCGTGTCGAAAAAGAAGAGGGCCAATACACCTGGGTGTTAATGCGCGGTAAGGCGTTACATAGCAAGGAAGGGAAGGCCACCAGAATGTCTGGATCTATTACCGATATCACGAGTCTTAAAAAACAACAGATTCTTGAATATCAAGCATTGCATGACGCATTAACTGGTTTGCCAAACCGGTTATTGTTATTTGACCGATTAAATCAAATGATCCTAACGGCCAATCGTAGCAATTCCCAAGCCGCCGTGATTATGATTGATTTAAATCGATTCAAGGAAATTAATGATGGTCATGGACACGCGGTTGGTGATCAAGTTTTACAACAGGTGGTCGCGCGACTGCGAAATGTTTTGCGAGGCTCGGATACTCTCGGGAGATTTGGTGGAGACGAATTTATTGCTTTGTTGCCTAACGTTGATGAAAAATTAATAATTAAAATATGCGATAAAATTCAGTCAGCTCTTAAATCCGACTTGAATATTGCCGATCAAAAATTGTATGTAGGGGCGAGTCTTGGGGTAGCGGTCTTTCCAAAACATGGCGAGGACGCTCATGTTTTATTGCGTCATGCTGATGTTGCTATGTATGCTGCTAAACGCTCTAACGCAGGTTATGCGTTTTACGATGATTCGTCATTGGCCTCAGCTTCTTAAAAAAGAATGCAAAAATAACTCAATACACGTTATCAACGGTTCGTGTTACTCACTTTTCTGTAAATAGGTCTCACGGTCAACGCTTAAGCGTTGCATCAAGCGTATTAGATTAATATTATTCATCCCAAGGTAATGTGAGGCTACTTCTGCTCTTCCTTGGCTCTGTTGTAAAGCAACCTCCAACATACGTCGTTGATATCGGCCAATATGAAGATCAAGAAAATTGTCCGAAAGTATTGGATTCTGAATCAAGCCTGAAGAGGTAAGCGACTTATCTATTGATTCATTTTTTTGATGCTGCAATTGACCAACGCGCCGCTTAAGATTAGCGATCATAATTGATCGCTCGTGCAACTTTAGAGTTGGCTCCATCGTTGATTTAATATATAACTCTCTTATTGCAGCCATCAATTCTTTAAGTAACTGACGATCCCGCCAAATATGAAGTTGCTCGGTAAAATTTTCACCAAAAATTAACCATGCAGACCATGAAATTTCTACAGGCTTCCACAAAGATATGACAGCGCCGATATGGCATTCTGAAAATGTGCGCGCTAATGGTGGATTAGTTTTAGATAACTGTTCGGACGAAACGAAAGCGTCAATTAACCTAAGATTCTCTCTGGATACGGTAGCAAAGTTAATACCATCGTAAGGTGCATGAGAAATTAGCGTCGTATAAGGTGTTATTAGCGCTACTGGACAGCATAATATCTCCGCGAGATGATTGAAAAATTCCTCATCCAGCGCCGATTTATTTTTTAAGCTGGATATAACTGCACACAGCTTTTCTTGCGTTATACGCCTTTGTTTAGCTTTATACGTCCATGGGAGAAATTTCCATGTACCAAGAAACCATCTCATTTTCCTTCGTGACATATTAACTTATCTCTTGAACAGTAAATGATGATGGATCGATTATGTCTATTTTAAAGGTCTCTAAACGTCTTTTAAAAATATGCGCCTTAAGCCCCAGTACTCTTGCCGCCAAGGTTTTATTTCCTTCACATAAGGCGATCGTCTGTTTCAATATCTTTGATTCAAACTCAGCTGTTGCAGCTTCCAAAGAATATTCTCTGGTAGCTCTCATGCTTTGAATCCCCGCATTAGAAATGGCGCTAATCACCTCTTCATAATCTTGGCTAGAGATCGCATGAGTAGAAATTTTATTTTTTTTATTTAAAGCCTCGATATCCTGGATTATTGAAGTTCGCTTGGAGCCTATTAAAAAAATAGTAATTGGATTCTGCAGTTTTGATAGCCAGTTAATAAGCATGGACTTGTCTGCATGATTTATGTGGGCAATATCGTAGATAAGCACATCAATAGATGATTTAGATGAAAAAAACTTAGAGTTCGGTCCTACGTAATAACGCAAACCGGGGAAAGTTTTGCGCAAAGGCCATATATGGTTACGATTGCGCCCCAAGTAAACAACCTGTTTATTAAATTGGGAAAGCGCCTTCTGCAAATCTTCTACGCCTTGGGTAATAAGCCTATCAGCATACAAACCAATCTGTGGCCTCTTGTTACCTGCTACGTTACCTCGAATTATATTTATCTCCGCAGGCAATGTTGTTGATAGGGCAATCAGGCGTGTAATTTCTTTTTCCTGGTCTGAGTATTTCTGTGTATGCGTAACATATAGGCCGCTGTATTTTTTTGTCAGCTCCCCATATAAAGCCTCAGCTGTGAGTTTGGCTAAAGCTGTTTGCAGAGTTTTTTTCAATAATAGCCATGCAACAGGTTTGCCTATATTTTTTGGGACAAGAGGAATAACAACAGCTATATCGCACTGAACCAGCTCTGAGAAAAATTGAGGGCAAAGATCAGCTACATCATCCGTGAGCGTGACTGATGTGCAATGAAGCAGACTGCTAAGCGAAATTTTTTCAAGGACAAGGCTGCTGAAATGACCGCTTGAAGAGAAAATATTGTCATAAAGCCCAAGAATTGCAGCTTCAGATTGAAATTGTTTGTTAATTTTCTCTAAAGTCTCAATAACCTCGTCATCTTGCGAAATAGTCGATGTGTCCATGAAAAGAGTGGTTGTAGGCAACTGGATCCCCTCTGAGGTGGATATGCCGAAAAAGGCATACCGCAGAGCCACAAACATACCAACCCCACCTAATGCAAATACTAATAGGGAAAAAGAGGCGGGGGTTGCAGTTAACAACACAACGAATATCAGCCAGGCTGAAAATACGAACAAACAACGTTGGCGGCGTGTTCTGCGTGCATGACGGTAGGCTCCATGCGCCCAGATAAACAAAACAAACAGAGAGGTGATTATTATTCCTGCTAGATAGGCATTCTGACGTGCCAGCCATATGCCAGCAGCGGCTGAAATGATAAAAGTAAGCATTAAACGATATTTTTTAAGATGCCATTCCCCAGCCATTACAATGGCAAAAAGCAGATTAATTTGGATTAAACCCAGGCAAAGCCACTGATAAACAAAATAAAATGCCTCGCTTTCACCAATAGCTACCAGCAATATTGCGCAGACTGTATTACCAAACCAAATACCCTGCAGAGCAAATGCAAGCCTTCCAAGTCTGAGTGGATTGTCCCATTCTGAAAACTTTCTCTTATCATTTTGCCAAAAATGATGCATCAATAGCGCTTGTAATACCAACGCTAGCAATAATGGCCAAACAGAGTATTTTAAATTTATAATCATTAACTTAATTTTATGTGACTCTATAAAAATTAACTACATTGTTTTTTATATTAATAAAATATATTTATGTATATATAAAAATATTTAATTGCACATATATAACGCACATGTTTTATCCTTAACTCATCATATCAATTCGTAAAATTTAAGCATGTTGATAATTTTGCTTTCTTCAATCTGATGCGTCACTCCACCATGCCCTGGGTTATGTCTGGTCAGAAGACAAATAGTATATCCATATTTTATATAAGGGATATATTTTGTTCGAAGCTCTGGATTCGCGCAAAAACTCCTGACAGGTCATTAAAAATCTTACGCTTAATTTTTGAGACAACTAAGAAAACTGAACGCATTAATAAATTAATTAATAGTTTCAAAGCTAAATATCGAAAACCTCAGATAAATCTTAAAAATTATCGGCGTAATTGGGTTCAAGGAAAGTGCCGAAAC
>CAZDBT010000036.1:0-4478 GCA_964503795.1 uncultured Candidatus Saccharibacteria bacterium | reverse complement strand
TCCAGTTCTTGATGATCCCTAGGCGATATTTAAATGGTTGTATTTTCTGACCCATTATATTGATTTTCTTTGGAACATTTTCTTGAAGAAGCCGGTTTTATTTTTGGGCTGTTCTTTCGGCGCCTCTTCAGCCTTCGGTTTCACGCGTTCCTTTTTCACACTCTTGGATTTTTTCGATGGCGGATTAATGACGAAGCGATTAACGGTCGCTTTGTCGGATTCTTTCAAAACCAAAACCACATGGCTCATCCTTTTCAATATCGGAGTGGCGCGGCCCATAGCGCGCGGTAATGATCGCTTCAATACCGGTCCTTTATTCACTAGGATCGTGGAAACCATCAACTTAGATACGTTCATTTTATTGTTTCTGGCGTTGCTAACCGCTGAACGTAAAAGTTTCAGCAAAGGCTGGGAAGAACGCTGAACGCGGAGCAGTAGCTGCGCCTCGGCTTCCTGCACCGATAAACCTTTGAGGGTATTGGCAATTAACCGTACTTTTCGCGGGGTAATCTTCAGATAATTAATTTTTGCGATTTGTTCCATGGATTTTTATCGAAATATCTAAATGTTGAAATTTTATTTCTTCCCGACGCCGGTAGCGGCAGCCGGTCCAGCTTTAGCGGCCTGGGCTTTCGCCAGCTCGGCGGCTTGCTGGGAAGCTTCTAATTCACGCTGCATCTTACCGCCATGTTTCACGAATTTACGGGTAAGGGAAAACTCGCCCAATCGGTGACCGACCATTTCTTCCTTCACGAAGACTTCAATGAAGTTCTTTCCGTTGTGCACGCCAAAAGTGTGGCCAACCATTTCCGGAGCGATCTCGGAAGCTCGCGACCAAGTTTTAATAACCGTTTTTTCATTCGGTTTGATCTTGGCGATCTTCTTCATTAATTTTGGATCCACGAACGGACCTTTTTTGCTTGAGCGACTCATTGTTTTATTTTTTCGAAATGTCGATATGTCGAAATTTTTATCTTACCTTCGGCCGACGTTGGACGATCCATTTGGACGACCACTTCTTCTTGTCACGGGTCTTGTGTCCACCGGTAACCTTACCCCAAATGGTTTTCGGACGGCGAGTGCCGCGAGGCTGCGCGCCTTCACCACCACCATACGGATGGTCGACCGGGTTCATAGCGGATCCACGGACGGTCGGGCGGATGCCCAACCAGCGGGAACGGCCAGCTTTACCAATGTTCACCAAATTATAGTCAATATTCGAAACTTGTCCAACCGAGGCCCAGCCCTCGGAGGAAACTTTACGGACTTCTTTAGAGCCCATCCGAAGATCGGTTAAGCCCCCTTCATGCGCCAAAACCTCGGCATAGGCGCCGGCCGAGCGAACTAATTTAGCGCCACCGCCGGCACGGATCTCCACATTGTATACAAAGTAGCCGATCGGAACATTTTTGATCTTCAGGCGGTTGCCCGGCTTCAAAGCGGCATTCTCGGCGGTCACGATCATATCCCCTGTTTTCAGATCTTTCGGGGCTAAAATATAGCGGCGATTACCGTCCTTATAGGAAACCAGGGCGATGAAGCCGCTGCGATATGGATCATATTCAATAGTTTCCACTCTTCCGGGAACTCCCACTTTATCCATATGGAAATCCACAATTCGGTAGACTTTCTTATTTCCGCCGCCCTGATGACGCATCGTAATGACACCACGGTTGTTGCGACCGGACTGGGTTTTCAGTTTCTGGGTCAACGCCTTATGAGGTTTGGTGGCGGTCAAAAGCGAGGCATAGTGGATGCCGGTCAGCTGTCTGCGCGATGGAGATGTGGGTTTATAAACTTTCATATTAGTGAGGGATCAGGTCCAGTTTTTGACCTTCTTTCAGAGTAACGATAGCTTTCCGCTCTCCCGGCTTTTTTCCGATCGTGCGGCCGAAATGACTGGGCTTATCCTTACCGTTGATCATATTAACCTTCGCCACCTGAACTTTATGGATCCCTTCAACGGCTTTCTTGATCTCCGGAGCGGTCGCTTCTCCGTCCACGGCAAAAATATACTTGTTCAAAGCAGCCAGTCGGCTGGCTTTCTCGCTGATGATCGGATGCTTTATCAAAAATTTGTTGAATTGAGTCATATCTTTATTTAATTTCAGCAACGGCATTCTTATCCAAAAGAATATTTTTGTATTTCATCACGTCCTCGATATTCAAATTGGCTCCGCTCAAGCTGCGGGCGCGCGGAATATTATTGGACGCGCGGGCGATATTCTTATTTTCTTTGGCGGCGATCAATAAAGCCGGCAGGAAGCTCTTTACGGAAGCGAATAACGCCTTGGTTTTAGCAGTTTCCAATTCCAAAGAATCAACTACCTTCAGATGGCCGTCGGCCAACTTCTTGGAAAGCACGGAATAAACCGCCGCCTTTGCCATTTTTTTGTTCACCTTAACGACATAACTGCGATCTTTTACCGGGCCATGAGTAACGCCGCCGCCTTTCCAGATAGGAGAACGGATAGAACCGTGCCGGGCGCGGCCGGTGTGCTTCTGTTTCCACGGCTTTACACCGCCACCACGAACTTCACCGCGGTTCTTGGCGTGCGCCCAAGGAAGACGACGATTCGCCGCCTGCGCCAAAAGAACCTGGTGAACCAGGTCGGGATTCCATTCGCGCGCGAAAATATTCTCCGGAAGGTCTGTCTCCCCGATCGCATCCCCTTTCAAGTTATAGACTTGGGTTTTCATAGTCGTAAGTCGTTAGCTCTTGGCCCTTAGTTCTACCCGGTCGCCATTATTGCCCGGCAAAGCGCCGCGGACCATTACCAATTTTTCATCTATTCTAATATCCGCAACCATCAGATTTTTCACGGTGGTTCTGGTAGTACCCATGTGACCGGCCATCTTTCTTCCCGGCAAAACACGCTGCGGAGTGGTGTTTCCGATAGAGCCGGGAGCGCGCTGGCGATTCTTTTGACCGTGAGTTTTCGGACCGCCATGGAAACCATGCCTTTTGACCACACCTTGGAAACCACGGCCTTTCATTGTGCCGCTACCATCAACAAAACCGCCGACTTTCAATAAATTCAGGTCGCCGGATTCAATTTTTACAGGAGTAACCGGCACGATCTTGTCGCCGGAGTAAACCTGAGTCATTTTCAGTTTTTTGCCTTTGAATTTTTCCATTTTCGAACGCGATGAATTGAATAGACGCGATAGGAAGAATTCTATCCTATTTTAATCTTGGTGTCCAGTCCCTAAGTCGCTAAACAAAACCGACCCTTTTTAGGGGTCGGTTTTGAGAGTTTCACTGGCTAGACCATCTTGATTTCGATGTCTACTCCGGAAGGCAGGTTCAATTGAGAGAGCGATCCGATGATCGCCTGACTGGGATTCAGGATATCTATCAGTCGCTTATGGATCCTCAATTCAAATTGTTCGCGCGAATTTTTGTGAACAAAGGTCGAGCGATTAACGGTGTACTTCTTTATTTCCGTCGGCAACGGGATCGGGCCAACCACTTCGGCGTCAAAACGCTTGGCGGTATCTACGATCTGACGAGCTGAATTGTCGATCAGCTTGCTGTCGTAGGCCTTGATCCTAAGCCGCAATTTTTCCTGTTCTTCTTTTTGTTTTGCCATATTTCTAAGTGCTAGGTTCAGGTCCTAAAATTATTTGGTAATTTTTAGAACCACACCGGCGCCGACGGTTTTGCCGCCTTCGCGGATAGCGAATCTCTGCTTCTCTTCAAGAGCGACCGGGGCGATCAGTTTAACGCCGATCTTCACGGTGTCGCCAGGCATCACCATTTCCATTCCTTCCGGCAAAGCCACATCTCCGGTTACATCGGTAGTGCGGATGTAGAATTGGGGCTTGTAGCCTTTAAAGAACGGGGTGTGGCGGCCGCCTTCCTCCTTGCTCAACACATAAACTTCCGCTTCAAATTCACTATGTGGGTTGACACTGCCCGGCTTGGCCAATACCTGACCGCGCTCTACGTCTTCCTTTTTCAAACCACGGAGCAAGATACCGACATTGTCTCCGGCCTGGCCCTCGTCCAACAGCTTGTTGAACATTTCAATGCCGGTAACTACGGTTTTCTGGGTCGGCTTCAAGCCGATCACTTCGATTTCTTCGTTAACTTTCACCATGCCACGCTCTACTCGGCCGGTAACCACGGTACCGCGGCCTTCAATAGAGAAGATGTCTTCTACCGGCATCAGGAACGGCTTGGAAGTATCACGGATCGGATCCGGGATGAATTCATCCAAAGCTTTTATCAAGTCTAAGATCGGCTTAGCGGCCGGATCGTCAGCGGATTTTGCTTCCAAAGCTTTCGTAGCGGAACCACGGATAACCGGAGTGGTGTCGCCCGGAAAATCATATTTCTTCAAAAGTTCGCGGACTTCGGACTCAACCAAGTCGATCAGTTCCGGATCGTCCACCATGTCGCACTTGTTCAAGAATACTACCAAAGCCGGCACGCCCACCTGACGGGCAAGCAAAATGTGCTCACGGGTTTGAGG
>CAZDBT010000035.1:0-4486 GCA_964503795.1 uncultured Candidatus Saccharibacteria bacterium | reverse complement strand
GGCCCTTTATCCTTACTTTGCCAAGAGATTTGCCGCTGACTCTTTTTCTTGCCAAGCGAAAAAAGGAACTCACCGAGCGCTGGATCGTTTCCGCGCTCTAGTTTATCGAGTCGGAGAAAATAATACCCGGACTTGCTGGGTTTTGAAGTGCGACATCCGAAAATTCTTTGCCAGTATTGACCACGAAATTTTATTAAAGCTGTTGGAGGCGCACATCGCCGACAAAAAGATATTTTCATTGCTGGAGAATGTTATCGGGAGCTTTTCTTCGGCTCCGGGTATCGGCTTGCCGCTGGGGAATCTGACCTCGCAGTTGTTCGCTAATATTTATATGAACGAGTTTGACCAGTTTGTGAAGCGCCGGTTGAGAGTTAAAAATTATATCCGCTATGCCGATGATTTCGTATTTTTGTCGCAAGAAAAAATGGAATTGGAAGAACTGATACCGATCATCCGGAAATTTTTATTTGATTTTCTGAAGCTTGATCTGCACCCGGACAAAATATTTTTAAAGACCATCGCCTCCGGCGTGGATTTTCTGGGTTGGGTGCATTTCCCGGATCATCGGGTTTTGCGCCGCGCCACCAAGAGGAGAATGTTCAGAAATTTTCGGAATGATCTAGATGAAGCCGGTCGGCAGTCTTATCTGGGAATGATCAGGTATGGAAATACGAAGAGAATAGAGGGATCACTCGATCCGCTGGCTCGCGTAAATGGCGAGCTTGACCCCGCACCTTTTAAGCACCATATTATTTAAAATGCATTGGATCTATATAATCAAAAGTAATCCTTACGGCAAGTTATACATCGGTAGTACGGACAATTTGGTACGTCGTCTCAAAGAACACAATGACGGACAAAATAAATCTACTAAGCCGTATCTTCCATGGAAAATCGCGTATACCGAAGGCTATTTTTTGAGAGAAGATGCCGTTGACCGAGAAAGAACGCTCAAGCAATTCGGTAAGGTTTATTCTCAACTTAAACGACGTATAAAAAATAGCCTTCGCAGTGCTTAAAAGGTGCGGGGTTGACAGATTGGCTAAAAGTGTGCTATATTCAAGCCAGTTCTAGGCCCGTAATCAAGCGGGCAAAACAACCTAAAAACCCGATTTAAGGAGGTAGTTGTGAGCGACAAAATGACCGACGCGGAAAAGCAGGAGCCGGCAGTGGAAATGAGTCAGGATCTTACCCAGCCGACGATCGAAGCCGTGGTTCAGCTCAACGATGAACTGAAGAAGAAGCTGGAAGCGGCGGAGGGCAGGCTGGCCAGTCCGGAGTTGAAGTCGGAGCTGGTGAATTTCAAGAGCGAAGTTCAGAAATTTTCGGAAGGACTGTGCGGGACGATCGACAAGTTGCTCGCTCGGATCGAAGATCCGAAGTCTGGCGTAGTCTGTGGCGACAGTCTGCAGAAGCTGATCCAGAAGCTGAACTTCAGCTACGTCAATCCCAGCATCACCGAAGCGAATTTCCCCGATGTCGGAGTGAAGACCGATTTCACGGTCTACGACTTCAAGAAGAACGTCTCCTCCGAATTCGCCATCGAACAGATGGCGAAGAAGGGCGACCGCCCCGCCAACCTCCGCGAACTTCTCACTTACTTGGAGAAGCAGTGGAATGGCAAGGACTGGATGGTCGCTCTGGGCGGTCCGGTCTGGCGGGACTCGGACGGCGACCGCGGCGTGCCTTACGCCTGGGGCGGTGGCGGCTGGCGGGGGCTCAACCTGTACTACTTCGGGGGCGGCTGGTTCTCGAACTACCGATTCCTCGCTGTCCGCAACTCCTAACCCCGCGGAGCGGGGCAAGTTCCCTTGTTCACTTATCACCACTCCTCCGTCCCGCATTGCGGGACGGAGGAGTTTTTTTGTTTTAAAATGTCATAATTGATTTGTGGGTAAAAAAACAAAATATTTTTTCTATGCTTTTTTAATTTCTATCCCGTTCGGCGCGAGGGTTTTGTTGCACCAATTCACGAATGGTTTTGATGAGTACGAGACCATTTTCATTTATTTGAGCGATGTTTTGTTGCTTCTCTTCCTGATCTTTGGAGTACAACATTCCAACATTCTCAAGAATGTTGGAATGTTGTGGAGGAAGAATAAATGGTTGAGCGCTTTCCTGGCAATGGCCGGAGTTTCGGTTTTGCTGGCGTTATCGCACTGGATAGCGGTCTATAATTTCCTTCGTTTGATCCTGCTGGCCGCTATGGCGTTCGCAGTGGCCAAACTTTTGAGAACCGGAGCGGTAAAACTTGATGGGATGTTGGCGGTGTTGGCTGGGTCGGCAGCTGTTCAGTCGTTAGTAGGAATTGGTCAGTTCATTAAGCAGGGAAGTTTAGGTTTGGCGCGATTAGGTGAGCCGGTGATCGGGCCAAATGTCGGCGGAGCGGCAAAGATCATCGCCGAAGGCGGGAAGGTGCTGCGCGCCTATGGGACTTTGCCACATCCGAATGTTTTGGCGGCGTTTTTGGTGATCGGTCTGCTGGCGATGTATTATTTCTGGCTCCGCCGCCCATCAGAGTGGAAAGTTTTCAGCGGATGGCAGACTTTGGCGAGTGATACATTTTTCGGCGTAGGGATTTTCATTATCGTTTTAGGGCTTACTTTCGCCTTCTCGCGCGCCGCCTGGATCGTGGCCGATCTGGCGACTCTAGCAATTTTGTTCCATGCATTTATTTCCAGAAAAAATTGGGTTCAGGCCGTTCGCTTAACTATTTTATTGTTAGCTATCGCGATAATTCTGTTTTCCGGATTTAAAAACTTTATTTTGCCTCGGGCGCAGATCAGCCCCAGCGAACCGGCCGTAACGCAACGGATCGGTTATAACGATATCGCGCTAAACTTGATAAAAAATAATTTTTTAGGAGTTGGGATAGGTAATCAAGTGCTGTATTCGGTAAAAAATGAAATTTACAAGCAGGCTGGCATGGACCAGGTCTGGCAGTGGCAACCAATTCATAACATCTATCTGCTAATGGGCGCAGAGATCGGTATCTTGGGGTTGGCGGCATTTTTGATTTTCATTACCTCGATTTTAGTATCGAGTATTAAGTATCAAGTATTAAGCGAAAACATCTTGGCAATGACCATGCTTTGCTCTCTGCTGGCGCTGGGCTTGTTCGATCATTTTCTCTGGACGCTCCAGCCCGGCCGATTAATGCTTTGGTTGACGATTGGGTTGGTGATGGGTTTGAATACTGCTAGAAGCCCTCGTAGTTGAATGGTTACAGCGCCTCCCTCCGAAGGAGGAAGTCCAGGTTCGATTCCTGGCGAGGGCATATTGGGTTCCACATGAGCGCACAGTTTGTTATACTTTCAGCAGTTTTTCGAAGGGAGTCATGAGATGAATCGTTGGCTACAGAATCTTGAGTGCCGGTTGATGGTGTTTTTCCTGAAACGTTATTGCCGCAAATATTTAGATCAATTTGATTTTCTGAAGGTGAGAACCAAGCATGGTTGGGTATACGTCACCATCAGCAATAAAAAGCTTTTGGATTCCCCGGGTGAGGTTTACTACGATCTTCGTTGAAAAAAATAAGCGGCAACCGCCGCTTCTTTTATTTTCCTATCAATGTTATAAAGTAGGCGTTCTTTGAAAGGGAAAACTCGTGAGTACCGAAGCAAAGCGGTACTGGAAAGTATTCGGAGTCGCTCTGGGTATCCTTGTTTTGGAATTAGCGGGCGGCTGGTGGTCGGGGAGCCTAGCGCTCCTGTCCGACGCCTTCCATGTTTTTATTGATACGCTTGCGATCATCATTGCGATCTTTGTGGCAATATTGGTACGGCGTTATCCGAAGAGCGAGCGTAGTTTGCGTAGCTTAGGCGGAGAGATCCAGGGCGGTTCATTGCTCATCATCGCTATTTGGATCGTTTACGAAGCATTAGAACGTTTCCTCTCCGGGGATAATAAAATTATTGCTTCAGTGATGATCGTGGTGGCTGTGGCGGGGTGTTTGGGGAATTTTTGGCAGCATCGCATTCTTTCGCATTCCGAGGATCATGAAAAAAATCTCACCCATCTTGGTCTGGCCTGGCACGTCCTCTCGGATTTTTGGCAGAGCTTTGTGGTAATCGCTTCCGGTCTGCTGATCTGGGCTACGCATAAAACCTGGATCGATCTGGTGGCATCGTTGATCCTGGCCGTCGTTTTTTTCTCTTGGGGCGTGGTCTTGATGCGAAAAGCGCAGTTGAGCGCTTCGATCGGATAGAAACATTAACTGCCCAGCCTCGGCTGGGCAGTTTTTTTATTGCCGGCAATCAGCTAAAATATTGGTATGTCGGAAAAAATTCCCGCCGCGGAATCGGAAAAAAACGAAGTTGTCGGCAGTTTTGGCGTCAATCAATATTTAGGAAAAAAGTTGATCAAGGGGCCGAAAGGACCGGAGCCGGTTGAGAAAAAAATGGAGGATGCTTGGGTGGCGGAGAAAAAGGTGGCGGAAGGAAAATTTTTTGCCGTTTACGATGGTCATGGTGGCGGCGAAGGGTCA
>CAZDBT010000034.1:0-4491 GCA_964503795.1 uncultured Candidatus Saccharibacteria bacterium | reverse complement strand
CGGGTGTGACGGTAACTGATAATTTGGGTGGCGCAAGCTTTGTGTCGATGGGTTCCAGCACCGCTTGCAGTGGTGCCGGATCGGTGAACTGTGCAGTCGGAAGTATCGCGAATGGTGCCAGTGTCACTTTAACTATCGTGGCAAAGCCTAACAATGTCGGTACGCTAACTAATAGTGCCAGTGTTACAGAGAATGAGCTCGATCCCACGATAAGTAACAACGCCGCATCGATCGACACTACCGTCGTTGCCGTTGACTTGTCTATCAATCTCATCGGCAATCCGACGTCAGTTCGAGTGGGAGAGCAGGTGACATATACCATTACAGTGATCAATAACGGGCCTTCAACAGCTTCGAATGTGAGAGTGAACGATTTCAAACCGGTCAGCATGAGCGTGGTATCAGCCACCGCAAATCCGGGCACCTGCAGCGTGTCTGACAACGTGAGCTGTAATCTTGGCAATCTCACGAACGGCGCTCAGGCCACAGTATCTATTGTGATGCAGACATCTAGCACCGGTAATTTTTATAATTTAGTAAGCGTCGCCGCCAATGAAGACGATTCCAATCCAGACGATAACAGTACGTCAGCTACCACTAGTGTTATTGCTTCTGCCGATCTCTCCATTACAAAAACCGATAGCCCAGACCCCGTCTTCGCTGGCCAAGCTTTAAGTTATACCATCACCGTAACCAACAACGGCCCTTCGGATGCCACCAGTGTAGTCATGATGGATACCTTGCCGTCAGGGGTAACATTTAATTCGGCAATTCCCACGCAAGGTGCTTGCGTTGGCAACAGCACAATTACCTGCAGCTTTGGGAATTTGCCCAAAGCAGCAACCGCTACAGCTTCGATAAGCGTTACGCCGCGTACGCTGGGCGTCATCACCAACTCCGCGAGCGTATCGGCTGCGGAGTCAGACCCCAACTTCGCCAACAACGCTGCTTCTAGTTCTACCACGGTGGATCCGGCCGCTGATCTTTCAGTTGTGCTCGTCGATACTCCCGATCCCGTGCTACTTGGGCAGGCAGTGACCTATACCACTACTGTTACCAACAATGGACCGAGTACGAGCAATGTAATCGCCACGGGCAGCTTGCCCACTTGCACGATTGGTACGTTGTCTAGTGGCGCAAGCGCAAGCTGTACCGCCACGGTTACGGCTAACAGCCTTACGCTGCCGACTCAAAGCATGAGTGCAAATGGGAATGAATTTGATCCTAACACTGCAAATAACACCGCTACCGCCATGACCGCTGTTGTTGCACCCGACTTAACAATAGCTGCAGTCAGTGGTCCGAGCAGCGGGACTACAGGGGCGAGTATTACAACGACCACCACGGCCTCCAATATAGGAAACGCTACCGCCGTCGCTTCCGCTGTGGGACTTTACTTATCTAACGACGCCATCATTACTAACGCCGACACGCGCCTCGGCAGTCGTTCGATCCCCAGCCTCACCGCGGCAGCTACCAGCAGTGGATCGACCAGTGTCACCTTACCCACCGGTTTGGTAACAGGACTCTATTACCTCGGCGCCCTTGCTGACGACACCCTGTTGGTGACAGAGAGCAACGAGACCAACAACGCCAAGACCGGCAACACCATTCAGATTAACGGCGTACCGAAAGCCCCCAGCAATCTCAGTGCCACGGTGAACTCCAGAAGCAAGATTACGCTTAACTGGATAGACAATGCTATCGATGAATCCGGTTTTAGAATCGAAAGATCAACGGATGGCATGAACTTCAATCAAATCGATACTGTTGGCATTAATGTGAAGAGCTATGCCAATTCAGGACTGAGCCGCAACACGCTGTACTACTATCGAGTGCGCGCTTACAACAGCCGCGGCAACTCGGCCTATAGCAATACGGTGTCGGCGCGGACGAGTCCGTGAGGCAACCGACAATTAGACTGTCGCAAAACCCTTGCCACGGGATTTTTATTTAATCGATACAGGGATTTGTATTTCATTTGTACATGTATAAAAAATAATGGCAGGCTACTGAAGCAAAAATATTAATAAAAATAACGCGAAACTTCCGCGTCTTAAAAATAATTATTCCTTCTTGCGTGCAAGAAAATAAATTTTAGTTGGAGGAGAGCCATGAAAAAAATAATCGCTGTGATCTTGTTGTCGTTGTTATTTTTCGCCAACGCTTTAGCCGCCCAGACTTATTATGTTGACGCCACTCTCGGTAACGATGCTACACACGATGGCAAGAGCGAGGCTAACGCTTGGCAAACGATTGCCAAGGTTAACTCGACCGATTTTTCGCCGGGCGATTTTATTTTATTTAAATGCGGCGAAACTTGGCGCGAAACACTGGCCATTCCTAATTCAGGCACGCCAGGCAATCCGATTACCTTTGGCAGTTACCCTGCAGGTTGCTCCGACGCCAATAAACCGCTGATTACAGCGTCACAGCCGGTGACCGGATGGACGTCATACGGCAATAATATTTATGTTGCCACGGCCGCTCTTGAAAAGCCGTCCATCAATCTAATTACTAACAGCGGTTTGGATTTTGAATTAGCTCCCTGGGGCTTCTACACGTCTGATACGCAGGGCAGCTTGGCGCGATTCGAACCCGGTTTTAACAATGTGGGCGGTAGTCTGAAGTTTACTAGCGGAGTCGCAGCGGGTGATCATCATCTGAGCAGTAATGTCTTTTCATTTGAAAGAGGTAAGGCCTACAAGCTGCGCTTTAAGATCCGCGCCGACCAAGGCAAAACCGTAGGCAAAGTAATTGCCAGGATGGCGGACGAATCCTGGACCTGGGCCTGCAGTTCTCAACAAATAACAGCAGACGATACGTGGCGCATCTATGAAAATATTTGTAATGTCCCCAGCACTGGAACAGCGCCAACAAATGCACGTTTCTATATCTATCTATACCCCGACTACATACCTTCGGGGCAAGCACAAGCTCAGGGACAAGTAACAATTTATGTGGATGACGTGAGCGTTACGCGAACGAGTTCATCGATCGCCTCTGTGCAACAGGTATTTGTCGATGGCCAACCCATCAAGTTAGCGCATTATCCGAATAAGGGCTATTTACCCGCTAAACCCACTAGTGTTTTTCTCAGCGTTGCTACAAGTTCTACTTTAAATTCCGGTTATGGCGCGACGCCTGGGGAGAATTATCTTTATGCGGGTGACGATCTGAATTTGGATCCCAGCCAAGACATCGTGGGTGCTGGTATCCATATGCGCACAGTAAATTGGCGCATCGAAGATCGGTTAGTGACTTCTTATGATTCGGCCTCGAAGAAAATTAATTTATCGAACCAAACCGAATACGCCATTCGCAAAGACTGGGGCTATTACTTGGACAATAAGTTATGGATGCTGGATGAAGCGGGAGAATGGTATTACGAAAGCGATCCACTGAAGCCAGATTATCAAAAACTATATCTTCGTTTGCCTGACGATAGTAACCCTAACACACATACTATAGAAGTTTCGACGCGTGATCAGGCTTTGTATGCGTCATCGAGAACGGATGTCGTCGTAGACGGACTGAAGTTTAAAGACGCCGCAAAAAACACTATAGAATTTAATAAGCCGCTGAATTTTACCTTGCGGAATCTCGTTATCCAAAATTCAGGTGAAAATGGTGTCAAAGTCGATGGCGACGGCATACCTAACTCTACAGCGGTTCGACGCATCGAGAATTCCGCGGTCAGTAACAGTGTGAGACAGGGTATTCATCTGCGGGCCATAACGAACGTAACAGTTGCCGGAAACTCTATCGCCAATACTGGCACCGTGGGCAATCCGGTGAATAGTCTCGCAGCGATATTGGCAGCGTATCAGGCAGATTCTCTCCAGATCAGTGACAACCTTGTCACGAATTCCGGATACATTGGTATTCGCTATAACAAAAACACTGTGGTTCAAAACAATGTCGTCGAGCAATCTTGCTTGGTGTTGTCCGATTGCGGCGCAATTTATACCTATAACGGTGGGGCACTTTACTACAATCCTGATGGCACTCCGACGGGAACACCCATACCCGTCATCAATAGCCAAGTGTTTAACAATATCGTGACCGATGTGATTGGCGGAAACGATGGCAGTCCAAACGTAGATTCTGCTGTAGGCATATATCTAGATGGTTATACAAATGGAGTAACAGCAACCTACAACACCATTACCAATGCGACTAATGGCGTTCATGCCAACAGCCCATTAAACAACGTCATAAACAATAATACTTTTTTTGGGGCAAGAGGAAGTCAAATTGATTTTAGTAATTACGGATACACAAATGTGTCAAGCACCGCCGTGCATGACAACCAGATCAATAATAATTTGATGTTTTCTCTTTCGAGCGAACCGATGTATCACTTTACCGCTAGTTACGACAACACTACGCAATTTTGCACGGCGGACAATAATTCTTATTCTTCTATGTATGCCACGAATTTTTTCAGAGAAAACTTGCAGAATGGAACGGTAGCGCCCAATAATTTCA
>CAZDBT010000033.1:0-4882 GCA_964503795.1 uncultured Candidatus Saccharibacteria bacterium | reverse complement strand
AGGGTGTTAACTTTGCCTTGGACATTATATTGATCACCTAGCTAGTGTAGGATAGTTGGTGAAGTTAATTCTTTTCACCAGGGTTGTAAAGGAAACGGGGATGGTCAATGGTGATGAGTCGAAGTAACAGGAAATAAGGACTGAGATTTGGGATAGACATGTTTGATGATGATTAGGGAGGTATGCGCAAGGTAAGATTGGTTTGAAAAAGCAGAAAAGTGAGGGGAAAAGGGGCAGATCAACTTTGACCTCGATTGCTTTTTGACCTTTTCACAAAGCACGGAAGTGAGGAAGGTCACTTTTTATTCTTTGTATAGATGAGTACTTTATTAATAAATTAATGGACATTATTGGACTTGAATGAAAGTGAGTTGAAAAACTGGAGTTTAATAAGATGGGGTTAGTCAAGTTGATTGACTTTTGAGGTGAAGCGGGGAGAAATAATGGATCTGGAAATGAAGAAAGAATAGAAAAATAAAGGGGAGTTTACTGTTTTGGAGAGGGAAAGATTTTCACTCATACCACATGAAGGTCGTAGAGAAGGGTTAGGGTTAGGATCTGTCCCCCATAAATCGACAACCAAAAATTTCCTTATTAGGAAGGCTCCAGGGCGAAAAAACTAGTGCGCCAGATTCTAGACAATTAGGAGATTCCAATGGTGCAAGTTTGAGCGCTCTAGGCCTAGGCATTACAGAGTTATTCAAAAAATGAAAAATCTCCTGAAAAAATGGGTTCTGAATTTCGTTCTGGGCTTCGTTCCGAGCTTCGTCCAGTTTGTCGTTCAGTTGGAGTTGGCTCACTGGCTTACGTTTCCAGGCTGTCCTAGCAACTGGGAGGCTAGAGGAAGAGGCTAGGATTGCAGGGTGGCCGATTTGACCGTTGGCGGGTCGGTCTGGCGCCGGCACCTGAACCCCGAGGACCCCGAAGGGAGGAGAGTCGAGTTCGTTGGGATATCGGAATCAGAATATTACGAAATTTGGTCAGCATTGAGCCCCTAGTGAGGGAAGGTGGTGATAAAAATATCTGGTCCCATAATCGATCTGGCATTCAGTAATAGCAGATCTCTGCGCGCGCCAGCCGAAAACAAAGTTTCGAAATGGATCGTGCCAGAATAGTCATCGAACCAGGAGGAAAATTATCTCAGACTGCAGAGGGCAATCCAGTGAAGCCATGTCAGTCGAAAATTTTGGAAAAAGGGCTTGGTCAAGCTTTCCGATGGACCGCTTGGGTCGATTCGACCTTGCCGCCTGTTCTGGTCTGAAAAGATGTTTGATTTTGAAGAAATTTCAACAGTAGGTACAAACTGCTTAGTAATGATAGCCATCCTAAGATTGATCCGAAAAAGCGATCTGGTAACTATTTACATCGAGATCCATCTGCATCCGGGCCTCGTTCAAACTCGGACCAATTCGGACAGCCAGAAGAATTATTTTTCAAAATAAATTCTACCGCAGCATAGCCGATACTAATGAGAGGCTGGGATTGAAAAATAAGTTTATGGGAAAGACAAGCAGTTGCAGAACTGCGATAGGAAAATCGAAAATTAATTCAGCAATATCCGACTCTTGTGAAATTTAATTGAGCTGAAGCTTTGCAAAGCCTCCTGAATTGGGATGTAATTGTAGGAAATGAAAAAAAAACCGAAAAAAATCGACTGGACAGGGACGATTTTCAGACCCACGGTCCGGTGGACTGTACTCAAAGCTTACAACAAAAACATGAAAATTCGGTCTTATAGAACCAGTATTTTTCAAAATCAATTAGACCACGTAAGAGGCCATCCTGATGAGAGGTCTCAGTCAAAGAATCAGTTTCCAAAAAAGCGAAGTTATTGTGGGACTGCGTTTGAAAATTTCAAATTGATTTGGTCATATCTCACTCTCACTGAACTCGATCAAGCTGAGACTTAGCCAAACCCTCTCTAATTGAAATGGAATTAACGGATATGTAAAGAAAAATGAAAAAATTCGGTTAGACTGGGACGAATTTATCAGTCCCTTTCCGCTGGACGTTTTGAAAAGTTCATTGTTCTATCTCGTCCTCCAACTGATTTCTTACAGAGATATTGCAGGTTAATGTATTCCAACTACATGCAAATAGTTGAGCCAAGTTTCAGCTTTTGAAACCGGTAAGATCATGAGTTATGAGACTTTCGATTTCAAGCTGTTGATTTGACACCCTTGACTGAAATCAAGGTCAGTGAAGAGTTAAAATCAAAAGATAAGAATGCTCGAGGATATTAGACTATGATGAGAGCCTAAACCTAGAAAATTGGCCTCTGATAAAGTAAATCCATAGAGCAATACCGGAATGAAAGTTGAAAATCCGGGGCGAAATAACTCAGTCGATAACGGGTTTGCAAAATTGAATTTCTCTCAGAAAGCTTGAATTACCTTGGTATCAAGGAAAGTGAAAGAAAAATTGTAAAAAAATCGGAAGACAGCCAGCCAGAGGCGTAGATATAATTCCGGTGGACCGGCAGGGTTCAAAATCGCTTCAAACGAAAATTCACCAATGGAATTGAACGTTTCTCGACGAGCCTCCAACAGGCTTCAAACATGGACCTGTGCAGCTTGCAATAACAAATTCAGTCAACAAACAAAGAAGCATCGGCATCTTCGGCATTGCTCCGGCCTCCAGGCCGAACTGCGAAAGAACCTGTCCGATCAGGATACAAAGCAGCTAATTACTCACTATGTTGAACTAATGTCAAAGGAAAAGCTTCGGTGTACTTGTCGAGCTGAGGGATACGCATTCTGTGCCAGCATCGTTGCTGACATCAACTGGAACGCTGACTTGACGCTTGTCCAAGTAACCGAAGGGCTTCGCAAGTTGAAATACGCTCGGTATGCTTTTCTTCCCCCTTTAGTCACTCTCATTGAGATGAGGCAACTCATTGCTTCACTTTCACAACAAGACATCCTAGGTAGAAAAGTTTGATTATTTTAGAGTCTCTATCTAAAAAGGATTCGTTAGACATACTCTCCTCATTTCTGGGGCTCTTTGTTGTTTGAGATACAAAGATGAGCAGGTTGATCAACTGACCAACGCTGAGTCAGCGGTGGCGATTGATCATACCAGCGTGGACTATCTATCAAAGCCAGGGGTCTGGATTGGAGCTTAGGTCAGGCCATAATTGCTTTGAGCTAGTTAGAGTTCGGACTCCTGCCCTGCGTGGCCGGGCGACCAGCTTGGGTCGGACTCGGACCAAGGCATTTGACTTTTTTCTTTCCCAGCCAGTCGGGCATCAAGACGGCGTCATGTAGGTGCCACAACGGTCTCGTGGAGTGTGCTCTGGTCATATCTATCTAAGACCTTTGGGTGATGCTGCAGCGGCGCCGCGGTTGCTCCTGGCTGTCGGGGGGGGCTCGAAGGGTGATTGGCCCGAAAATTGGTAGGCCTGGGCCTGGCCCTCTGGTGGGGTAGGCTATTGGTCCGGTGGCAAAGCCCTAGAGCCAGACATGGTCGGCACCCGTCGGGCTGGATTTTCCCTTGACTTGGCTTGGCCGTCGGCCCCGTCGGCAGGCGTTATGCAGAGAGGAAAGGGGAATTTTTTTTGCAGCTATATCTATTAGGCACCTGCTTGTTGGGGCCAGATGGGCGGTTGGCTTGGCTACTTGCCACGCTGAGTAGGGAACCGGAGTTGGGTCGAGGTCTAGTGGTGTCCACAGGGCCATCACGGCTGAGCGACCGGTGATCTTTGGCCCAATAGATTTATGACCGGTTGGTACTCGGAACATGGTTGGCCTTGATGTCTGCCCTGGTTATGACTCGGTGCCGGCGTGCCGCGCCCTGGTCGCTTGGAGTTGAGCTGGCCGCTAGGGTCGTGACTTGAGATTTTTCCCCAACTCGAAGGGAACTCGTTGTCAGGCCTAGTCAAAGTTGCAAAGGCCGCTTGAGGACTGGCCAGTGGGGCAGGGCCCCTGCTTCACATGGGCACTTGTTAGGGGATCATCATCATGCTTTGGTCTGTTTTGGACGTGGACCCTCTCTGACCTTTCTCAGCTATTCTCCCCTGAGCAGGCCGGCGGAACTGCATGAAGTTCGAGGCGCTGACTTTGTGCGCTGCTCTGGTGGAGAGAGGGCTTGGAAGCGGATTGTCTCGAGGGCGAAGCGTGAGGACGGGGCTGTTCTGCCTCCCTTTGTGTGGCCCAGACCGACACCCGGTACCCCCTCTCAGCTCTAACAGACCAGCTCCGGCAGCGAGCCGACAGCCAGCCAGACCAAGCGCCGAGTCAACGCCTGGCCAGACCCCGGTGAAGCGACGGTCAACTGGCGGAGTCAACTCGCCGGTGGGCGTTCCAGTCGGCGCCCCTCTCGACGACAGTCACGAGGATGTCGGCAGCCTCGCCTGCCCGGATATGATGGAAGACGAGGCCCCCCCAGCTTTGCCCGATCTATCCGAGCTAGCCAGGGACTACGACGAGCCGGCGTCCGACTACCGTTCCTATTTCCCCTCCTCCTCGTCCTCGTCCTCGTCCTCGTCCTCCTCCTCTGCACGGCCGGCTGCTTCCTACTCATTCTCGCTTCCTCCAACTGCCCCTTCTCCTTCTTCTTCCTCCTCCACCTCCGCCTCCTCCACTCCAAATCAGACTCCTGAAGAAAGCGCAGCCCCACCCCCCACACCCAACAGTTTCCTCTCTTCAATCTCATCTATTTATTCTCACTTCACGTCGCTTTTCCGGCCCGCTTCCCCGGCTAACCCTCCCCCAGCCGCGCTGCCAGCTCAGGCCCCGGCACCTTTTCCCACCCTTCCTACTCCCCCTCCTTCTCCTGATTCACCCGTCGGTCCTGCTGCCTACTTGCCAGCGCGGCCTCCATCTCCTCCTTGCCCCTCCCCTCAGCCTCCCTCCTCTCCCTCCTCTCCCGCCCCTCCCTCCCC
>CAZDBT010000032.1:0-6002 GCA_964503795.1 uncultured Candidatus Saccharibacteria bacterium | reverse complement strand
GTATAATGTAATATAATACAGCGGATTCAGGACAGTTTCAATAATATATGAAAAAGATCGCTTCTACAATCTTTTGGGCCATCGTAATTCTGATCGTGCTTTCGATCGGCTTTTCCGCCTTGATCAATCCGCTTCCCGAACCGGCCCGCATCACCATCAACGATCTGACCAACCGGATCAACAAGGGAGAGGTATCAAAGCTTACTGTTTCCGGTAATTCTTTGGATATTGAATTGAAGACAGGCGAGAAGCTGACCAGTCAGAAAGAAAGCGAGGCCGGAATTTCGGAAACTTTGCGGAATGTCGGCGTGGACCAGAAAGCTTTGCAGGCGGTGGCTCTGGAAGTAAAAGACGAATCCGGACTTAAATTTTGGTTAGGCATTTTAATTCCCACCATCCTGCCGCTGATCATCATAGCGGTGATGTTTTGGTTCATCTTCCGTCAGGCCAAATCTGGGGCTTCCCAAGCCTTCACCTTTGGCCGGGCCAACATCCGCCTCTCCACTCCATTTAAAGATCGCGTAACTTTCAAAGATGTTGCCGGTCTGAAAGAATCCAAGCAGGAATTGGAGGAAGTAGTGGATTTTTTGAAAAATCCGAAAAAATATCTGGAGATCGGCGCTCGTATTCCTCGCGGCGTTCTTCTGATGGGCCAGCCCGGCACCGGTAAAACCTTGCTTGCTCGCGCGGTGGCCGGCGAGGCGAATGTGCCGTTTTTCCATATTTCCGCTTCCGAATTCGTGGAGATGTTCGTTGGCGTGGGCGCTTCGCGCACCCGCGATGCTTTCGCGGTGGCCAAGAAGGCCGCTCCGGCTATTTTATTTATTGATGAAATTGACGCCATCGGCCGCGAGCGGGGAGCGGGTGTGGGCGGAGGCCACGATGAACGTGAGCAGACTTTGAATCAGATCCTGGTGGAAATGGATGGCTTTGAGCGCAATACCCGGTTGATCGTCTTAGCCGCCACTAATCGTCCGGATGTTTTGGATAGAGCCCTTCTTCGCCCGGGCCGCTTTGACCGCCGCGTGGTTTTGGATATGCCCGACATCAATGACCGGGAAGAGATTCTGAAAATTCATGCTCGTGGTAAGTCTTTGGATAAAGGCGTGGATCTGCGAAAGATCGCCGTGCGGACACCGGGATTTTCCGGCGCTGACCTCGCCAATTTGCTTAATGAATCCGCCATCTATGCCGCCCGCCGCAATCGGCGCTTGATCAGTGAACAGGATATCCTTGGTTCTATCGAAAAAGTTATTCTTGGCCCGGAGCGGAAGGGTCGGGTGATTTCCGAAAAAGATAAAAAAGTTACCGCCTATCACGAAGCCGGTCATGCTCTGGTTGCCGCTAGCTTGAAGGATGCCGATCCGATCCACAAAGTGACCATCATTAGCCGTGGCTCTGCCGGCGGGTACACTTTGAAATTACCGCTTGAGGAATCTCATCTGAAAACAAAGAAGCAGTTCGTGGCTGACTTGGCGATGATGCTGGGTGGGCAGGTAGCGGAGAAATTCATTTTTGACGACATCAGCACCGGCGCCTCCAATGATCTGAAAGAGGCCTCCGAGCTGGCCCGCCGCATGGTCTCCAAATATGGTATGAGCGATAAGCTTGGGCCGATCACTTTCGGTAAGACCGAGGAACTGATCTTTTTAGGACGAGAGATCAGTCATGAAAAGAATTATTCCGAGAAGATCGCTTCTGAAATTGATGAAGAAGTCAGCGGTTTTATCGGTAAAGCTCATGAATTGGCCAAGAAGATAGTTAGTACTCGCAAGAAGGCTTTAGATGCCATTGCCAATGCTCTTATTGAAAAGGAGATGCTGGAGCAGGATGAGTTCTACGCCCTTCTGAAGCCTTTCAATTTGAAGCCGCTGGCGATATAATAGCGGCATAATAGGGTGCGTAGCTCAACGGCAGAGCAGTCGTCTTATACACGACCGGTTCATGGTTCGAATCCATGCGCACCCACTATAAATAGCCCCCTTGACAAGATTGGTGCCACCGTGCTATTATCGTCAAGCACTTTGAGATGACACCTTCGGGCTCGCCGGCGGCGGCTGGCGAGCATAACCCTCCTTTCGTTTCTCCCTTCAGGAGATCGTCGAATGCGGTTCATCGCCAGCAAGTAATTTGTGTGAAGTGTCGACCAGCGGCCAAACCGCAACGCCGCAGTGAGAAAAGCTTGCGGTTGAAGACAAGACGGCCCCGCGTGGGAGAAAGGCTAGAATAGGCGGCCATCGTGGCCCGCCAGGCCACAGAAGGGTAGTCAAAGGCCTCATCTCAATGCGACCCGAGACTGGCGGCTGGCGCCGAGGGGGTCTCATCGGAGATACTCCTTAGGCGCCGTCCTTTTCCTAACCTCACAACTCGGAACCAGTGAAACTGGAGCCAAAGGAGGCGGCATGGGCCGGTGTCCATACGGCTGAACAACGCCCCGGTCAGTGTCCAGAACGCCAAGGATGACCGGGGCAGTCATGACAGGCAACGAAATACAAAGTCCCCACCAGAAATGGTGGGGCTTTCTTATAGTTGAATTTTTCCAGCGTATGTTATAATATAGGCAAACTTTCATATGATCCGCCTGGAAACCGAACTCGCCAAGATCAACGGGATTGGACAGAAATTCATAGATAAGCTGGATAAGCTAAAAATTAAGACCGTTAAGGATCTTTTGTGGCATTTTCCTTTCCGATATGACGACTTTTCTACGGTCGCCAAAATTGCCGATTTGAAGGTGAATCAGGCTGCGACCGTGCGGGCGGTAGTCAAAAAAATATCCACTCGCCGCTCTTGGAAGAAAAAAATAGTGATCGTGGAGGCGGTGGTGGCGGATGAGACCGGCGGCATTAAGGCCATCTGGTTCAATCAGCCATTCATCGCTAAAGCTCTGATCCCTGGACGAAGGGTGAATTTTGCCGGCAAGGTTGCGGTTTCCAATGATGAGATGTTCCTGCAAAGTCCGACCTACGAACTTTTCCAGAATACTACCGAGACTATGCATACAGCCGGCCTTATTCCTGTTTATCCGGAAACCCGCGGTCTGACTTCTAAGGGCATCCGTTTTTTAACGGGCGCGCTTTTAAAGAACATGGAAGCGATCCCTGATTTTATTCCGGAGGAAGTTTTGTCGGCGATAGAAATGCCGAGCGTTGCTTCGGCGTTGAAAAACATTCATTTTCCAAAAAAACTAGAGCATGCCGAAAAAGCCCGGGAGCGTTTTGCCTTCGGAGATATCTTTCTGATCCAGCTGATGAATCTGCGCAACCGGAAGCTGCTCGCCAAAGAGAAGGCTCCGCCGCTACAAATAGATAAATCGGCTATTACCGATTTCATCGCCAAACTTCCTTTCGAGCTGACCAGCGCCCAACATCGGAGTGTAGATGAGATCGTTCATGACCTGGCAAAACCCAACCCGATGAATCGTTTATTGCAGGGTGATGTCGGTTCGGGCAAAACGGTGGTGGCCGCGGTGGCCGCTCTGGTTGCCGCGCAAAATGGTAAGCAGGCCGCCTTCATGGCGCCGACCGAAGTTTTGGCCCGTCAGCACTACAAAACTCTCTGTTCAATTTTCAAAGTTCACAATCTCGGTATCGGCATTATGACCGGTAGCGAAGCCCGCGCGTTTTATGGAGAAGGTTTGGAAAGTAAATTAACTCGCGCCAAATTTCTGGAGGAAGTCGCGCAGGACAAGATAAAAATAATTTTGGGCACGCATGCTTTGATCTCCGGCCGCGAAGGTAAAACCCCGCTACTTTTCCACGATCTGGCTTTGGCGATCGTGGACGAACAGCACCGCTTCGGCGTGGATCAGCGCGCGGCCTTAGTGAAGAAAGAAAAAAAGTCCGGAGAGGAAACCACCGTTCATTTTCTTTCTATGAGCGCGACCCCGATCCCACGAACTTTGTCCCTGACTCTTTTCGGAGACTTGGATCTTTCTATTATTGATGAGATGCCAAAAGGACGCAAAGAGATAATTACTAAAGTTGTTCCGCCGCTAAATCGCAAAAAAGCTTATGATTTTATCCGCGAAGAGATTAAGAGGGGTCGTCAGGCTTTTGTGATCTGTCCGCGTATTGAAGAGGCAGAAAAGCCGGAGGTGGCGAAGGCTGGAGACAAAAAAAAGATAAATCTTTGGGCGGACGTGAAGAATGTTACCGAGGAGCATGCGCGATTATCCAAAACCGTCTTCCCGGATCTGAAAGTAGGCATGTTGCATGGGCGCATGAAGGGCGCGGAGAAGGCGCAAATAATGGCGGATTTTGCCGGCGGGCAGACCAACATTCTGGTCTCTACTTCCGTTATTGAAGTCGGAGTAGATGTTCCGAACGCTTCCATAATGATGATCGAAGGCGCTGACCGCTTCGGTCTGGCCCAGCTATATCAGTTCCGTGGCCGTGTCGGTCGGGCAGAGCATCAATCCTACTGTTTGTTGTTTACCGATTCTGAATCGGCATCCACGGCGCAGCGTTTGGATGCTTTGATCAAGGCGAAGAACGGTTTTGAGCTGGCCGAACAGGACTTGGCGATCCGCGGCCCGGGCGAGTTCATCGGCGATAAACAGACCGGCATTCCCGATCTGGCAATGCGCTCACTTAATAATATTGCGATCATTAAACTCGCTCGCGCCGCCGCAGAAGCCTTAGTTAAAAAAGACTATACCCTTTCCGCTCATCCGCCGCTTAAGGCAGAGCTTGCTAAGTTCCAACAGCAGATCCACCTGGAATAAAAAAAGATAACCCCGACGGGTTGTCGGGGTTAATAGGATAGAGAGAAAAGAACTCTTATGTGAACGAGTCGTTCACATGTTGTCCGAGAATTTAATCTCGGCGATTAAAGTTTTGTTATCGATGAGCTATTTACTAATTTACAGTATCTGCGGCGACGCGCAAGCGAAGTTATCCCCACCACTATTTTTCGCCAAGAAAGGCCAGTTGAGCGTTCGTCTGCATCACTCCCTGCTCGTTATCCGGCCAAGAGCCGATTGCGCGCCGGGGAAAGCAAAGAGTAGCTCCCGCCATCACCGGAGGACGCCTGCCGGATCCATTCGCGGTTCCGTAACGTTCCTCTTGGGTCAGCTCTCCGACCTCGCATTTCAATCTTTCGGGATAGGCGGCGACTGATTCGGCAAAATGTGGCGAGATCGGGCAGAGCGCCTTGAGCGCCGATTCTTTGTCGAAATGATAGGCCTCGTACTTTCTTTCTCGCACCGAGATGTGATCTCCCTTTGAGCTGTCAAGGACTTTGACCGAATAACGCAAAAGAAAAGTGAAGTTTTTCAGGACATTTTTGGCCGGCGCCGGATCGGCGAAATTGATCATCTTCAGCCTCCTTAAGAGCTTTGGATTTTTTAACACTAAGCTCGGGAAATTACAAGCTTAAGTTAGAATTGGCCCGCATCGGATATTTTTTACCCCGAAGTTTGGCAACGTAAGCGGCTGCCGCGATCATAACGGCGTTGTCGGTATTATATTTAAAATCAGGAACGAAAAATTCTCTGCCCGACTCCTCAACTTTTTTCTGAAGCGCCGCGCGCAAAGTTTTATTCGCCGCGACCCCACCGGAAAGTAGAACTGATTTAGCGCCGAACTCTTCCGCCGCTCTCATCGCTTTCCCAACTAAGCTATCAATGACTGCTTGCTGGAAAGACGCGCAGAGATCTTCTTTGGAGACCTTCGGATTGTCGCGATGGAAATATAGAACCGAAGTTTTCAATCCGGAAAAACTAAATTCATAATTTTTGTCCCGTAACATCGGGCGTGGGAAATTCACCGCTTTCGGATTTCCATTCTTGGCCAACTTCTCAACTTCCGGTCCGCCGGGGTAGGGAAGTCCGAGCAGACGGGCAACTTTATCAAAAGCTTCGCCGGCAGCGTCGTCGCGAGTCTCGCCAAGATTTTTCCATTTTTTCAGCGAATCCATTTTCACCACCATCGTGTGTCCGCCGCTGACAACTAATCCGATCGCCGGAAATTTCGGCGCAGCGTCCAGCCAGTTGGAAACCA
>CAZDBT010000031.1:0-6479 GCA_964503795.1 uncultured Candidatus Saccharibacteria bacterium | reverse complement strand
GTACGTACGCATGGGGTGCGTATAGGCCGGGTTCGATTCCCGGCGGCCCGACAAAATAAAAAATCACCCGAATCGGGTGATTTTTTAAGCCTTAGCGGCTGCGGCTGGTTTAGAAGGATTCGCGGTGGTCTTATGCAAGCCCTTCAAGCATTGAGTGCAAACTAAAGCTCTCACGCCGGAGGCGAGGCGGGTTTTCTGCAGATTAGGATATTTGCGGGTCCAGTTGGTCGGATTGTAGTGCCCACGCAAAAGAACGCGGGTGCCCGCCATAATTGAACCTTTCGCGCAGATCGCACACTGTCTCATAGTGAATACTATGATAATCGATTTCCCATTTCCTGTCAAAGACAAAAAATCCCCGCTTAAGCGGGGCTGTTTTCTTTGGGGTTGGGAACATCCAAGCTGGAACGGGCTCCGAACGAAACAACCATGGCAAAATATTCGGCCACGCCCCGACCGGTATAGACCACGTCGCATTTCTCGGGATCAATATCCAAGATCGCTCCGGTAAACGGCAAGGGCGAATGCAAAGAAACGATCCGGATGTAGTTTCGGCCCAGATACCGGAACTTATTAGTCACCAGGCCGGTAACCCAGGCTCCCGGATATATCTCCACTCTCGCTTCTTTCAGATTGCCGTCCGACAGGATTTCCAACTCCTCATTTTTCGGAATAAATTTGGCGATCGTAGAAGCCAGCGGGATCTTAGCCATTAGCCAGTCAAAGCACATCCGGAAAAATTTAAACTTAAAAATACGTCCGGCCAAACAAATGAGCGCTAGAACAATCACCAAATAAACGCAGATGTTGAAATTCGGATTCGCCAAGAATTGAAAGCCGATCGCCTCGGCTAATCTCGCCACTAAACTCCAAGCCTCGGAAAGCACGAACAATGGGACACCCAGCGCGATCGCCATCATTAGGCCGGCAAAAAAAGACGACCGGATCTTCTTGAACACGATCTTCTCCTTAAGGGAACGCCTATTTCAAAGGACTTCTATCTAACGCCCACTTTACCACCGCGACGGCTAAAAACGAAACTAGAATTCCCGCGACAATATCCAGCGGCCAATGAACGCCGGCCATTACTCTGGCAATACTCATCAATACGGTCAGACCGATAAACAACCAGCCCCACTTTCGGTTGGCCAGAAAAAGCGCGAAGGCCAGGGCAAAGAAAAAAGCGGCATGACCGGAGGGAAGCGCCGGGCTGTTGTCGTGGTGAATGAGTGAAGTAATACCCAAAGCGATGAAGGGCCGCGGGCGGAAATAAAAGAAATGGATTATCTGGGTAATTATGCCCCAGGACAGAATGACCGAAAGGGCTAGCATGGCTGTATCCCGCAAACGCTTCCGCCAACCATTTTCAAAAAATAAAATAACTATCACTCCCAGTACCATCAGGTATGGGACGTAGGAGCCGAAAAAAACGACGAGCCATTCCATGAGTTTGGACTGACCGGTTAAACCATACAGCGCCCGAAATATCAGTTCATCGTAACTTTGCATTGTTTAATTTTAACGCATTCGGAGCGAAAAAGTCTAAAGCCCGCAGATCGGGGGCTTTAGAATAACTTACAAAAAGGATCTAGCGGCGGACAAAAGCGAGTAAGCCCATATAGCGGGCTCGCTTGATGGCCTGGGCCAATTTTCGCTGATGCAACGCGCAAGAACCCGTGTAACGGGGGTCAATTATCTTTGCCTGACCGGAAGTAAATCGCTTTAAAAAGACGACGTCCTTATAGTCGACATTTTCCATATTCTGGGAACAAAATATGCACTGCGTCATAAAGTAAATCTATTATAGACGATTCGGATTAAAATGGCAAATCTTCCGGCTTGATCTCCTCGTCTATCTGGATTGTCGGTATCGGCTCAACAGCCGGAGCATCAACATTGTCCATCGGTTTATTGAAGCCGCCTCCACCACCCGGGCGAGGGCCCAATTGGATATTATCGGCGATAATTTCCGTAGTTTTCCGGCTCTGGCCCTGTTTGTCCTGCCAACTCCTGGTCTGCAGTCTGCCCTCCGCCAAAGCTAAGCCGCCTTTCTTCAAGAATTTTCCGGCAATTTCCGCCAAGCGTCCCCAAACGATGATGCTATGGAACTCTACTTCTTCTTTTTTCTGGCCGGCCTTATCGGTCCAGTTGCGATTGGTTGCCAAGCTGAAACTCGCTACCTGCTGGCCACCGGGAGTGCTGCGCAGGATCGGATCAGCGGTCAGACGCCCGAGAATAAATACTTTATTGAGGTTCATACAAATTAGTATTAAGTATTTGGTATTAAGTATCAAGTATATCCGGATACCTTATACCGTATACAAAATACCCAATACTACTAAAATAGCCCGGGTGGGCTATTTTAGGATCTCTTCCAATTTCTCCGATAGGGCTTCGTTGCTTAAAGCGCCAGGAGCGGTAACTTTCTTTTCTGGTCGCTCCGGCCGGCCGTTACCACCGAACAATCCCGAAGCCGCCATTTTTACCGGCGGGGTGATGATCAGGAATCGGATCAGGCCCTTATGCAAGCGCAGAGTGGCGTCGATCGGCTCAACGGCGGCGGCATCCACATTGAAATGGCAGAAGCCAAAGTAGGCGCTGGTGTGCTTTTTGATCGGATAGGCCAGAACGATGGAGGTGGCCGCTTTTTGGTGGGTAATCTCCGCGCCGTTCTTTTTCAAAACCGAAAGAACTTCCTGCTCGGTTTCCGGAGCGGTCACCAGATAAGAGATCTCGTATTCCTTTTTTGTTTCCTCTTTCATTTTTCTAGTTAGTAGATTTTAGCACTAAGAAAATAATTATTCAACTAGGACACCGCCTCTTCCTCGGCGGACTTATCATCGGACAGCACCGCATTGAAGCCGGTGCCGACCGGAATGAGGCGACCGATAATTACATTTTCTTTCAAGCCACGCAAGAGGTCCATCTTTCCCTCCAGAGCGGCGGTGATCAACACACGAGCGGTTTCCTGGAAAGAAGCGGCGGACAAGAAGCTTTCGGTAGACAAAGCCACCTTGGTAATACCCATCAGGAGCTGGACCGCCTTGGCGGGATCCTTGCCGGCTTTCTTGATGGCTCGGTTCACTTCCAGGAAGCGGGATTTCTCCAGCACATCACCCGGAACGAATTCCGTATCGCCGGCTTCTTTGATCTTCACGCGGGAGAACATCTGGCGAACGATCACCTCGATGTGTTTGTTGTTGATGCTGGCGCCTTCCGACAGGTAGATCCTCTGAACTTCGTTGATGATGTATTTCTGGGCGGCTTCGGAACCCTTCAACGAGAAGATCTCTTTCAGATCCAGGTTTCCTTCGCAAAGCTGATCGCCTTTCTTGACCTCGTCGCCGGGCTTCACGAAAACATCCACCATTCGGGAAACGACATACTCTTTGGTCTCTTTTTTGACGTTCACTTTAATGACCTTGGACAAACCGCGGTCTTCAATAGAATCAACGATACCGTCCTCTTCGGCCAAGAAAGCGCGGCCCTTCGGCGGACGGGCTTCAAACACCTCTTCAATACGAGGCAAGCCATGCGTAATATCGGAACCCGCGACGCCACCGATATGGAAAGTTCTCATCGTCAGCTGGGTTCCCGGTTCACCAATGGACTGCGCGGCAACTACGCCAACCGCTTCACCAAGTTTGATCGCCCGATTGTTACCAAGATCGTATCCGTAGCAAGTGGAACAGACACCGTACAAGGTCTTGCAGGTGATCGGCGAACGCAATTTCACGGTTTCCAACTTGGAGCCGTTGATCAATTCGGACTGCTCACGATCGATCATCTCACCGGCTTTTACAACGATCTTACCGTCAACTTTAATGTCTTCCAAAGGAGTGCGGGAGAATAAGCGACTACCAAGAGTACTGCCGAATTCCATGCCATCGGCGCGATTGATCGTAATTCCCTCTTTGGTGTTGCAATTCTCTTCACGGATGACCAGATCCTGGGAAACATCCACCAGACGGCGGGTCAGGTAACCGGCGGAGGCGGTCTTCAAGGCGGTATCGGTGGAACCCTTACGGGCGCCGTGCGTGGAAATGAAATATTCCAACACACCCAAACCTTCCTTATAGGAAGAACGGATCGGCAACTCGATCGCTTCACCCTTCGGGTTTTGCACCAAACCTTTCATACCGGCCATCTGTACCGGCTGAGACCAGGTGCCACGGGCTCCGGAGTCGATGATCTGATAAACGGAGCTCTGGGGATTCAAAGTTTCCGGAACCAGCTTAGCGATCTCGGCTTTGGTTTTTTCCCAAACACCGATAACCCGCGCCCGGCGCTCCGAATCGGTCAGCAAACCTTGCTGATACTGGTCGCGAACCTCGGCGACAGCGGCTTCGGCTTTCTTCATCAACTCCGGTTTCTGCGGAGGAATGACCAGGTCAGCCATACCCCAGCTGATGCCGGACAAGGTCGCGTACTCAAAACCCAGGCGTTTGATGCCGTCCAAAACTTCCGCGGCGGTTTCAATGCCATAGCGATGGATGGTAGCGGCGATGATCTTGGAAAGCTCTTTCTTGCTCATCTTCTTGTTCACAAATCCAAAATCCGCCGGGAAGATCTCGTTGAAGATCGCTCGGCCCAAAGAAGTAGTCTCGGCGTGCGGCGAACCGATCTTGATCGGCGCGTTGATCGCCAGCAGGTCGTGATGATTAGCGGTAACCGCCTCTTCCTTGCTGGAAAAGATCTTGCCCGCGCCGATAGCGTCATCTTTGATGTTGGTAAGGTAGTAGCAACCTAGAACGATATCCTGTGTCGGAACGGTGATCGGATCACCGGTTGCCGGCTTCAGCAAATTGACGCTGGAAAGCATGATCTCGCGGGCTTCTTTTTGCGCCATTTCGCCAAGCGGCAAGTGAACGGCCATTTGGTCACCATCAAAGTCGGCGTTGAAAGCGGAGCAGACCAGAGGAGGAATGCGGATCGCCAGGTCTTCGGTTAAGACAGGCTGGAAAGCCTGGACACCTAAGCGGTGCAGGGTCGGAGCGCGGTTCAGCAGCACCTTTCGTCCGGCGATAACCTCTTCCAAGATCGCCCAAATTTCGGATGGAGCCTGCTCGATCAGGCGATTGGCATTGCGGATGTTGTAGGCCAATCCCCTTTCAATAACTTTATTGATCACAAACGGCTTGAACAATTCCAAAGCCATTTTCTTCGGCAAGCCGCATTCGTTGAGTTTCAAATTAGCGCCGATGACGATAACGGAACGGCCGGAATAATCCACGCGCTTACCCAAAAGGTTCTGACGGAAACGGCCTTGCTTGCCCTTCAACATATCCGCCAAAGAACGCAACGGGCGGCGCTGGCTGGAAAGCTGTTGAGTGCCGAAACGGGCGGAGTTGTCGATCAAAGCGTCCACCGATTCCTGCAACATGCGCTTTTCATTGACCACGATCACGTCCGGAGCTTTCAATTCCAAAAGTTTCTTCAAGCGATTATTGCGGTTGATAACGCGGCGATAAAGATCGTTCAGATCGGAGGTCGCGTAACGGCCACCATCCAAAGCGACCATCGGACGCAGATCCGGAGGTAATACCGGCAAGACCGTCAGGATCATAGAAGCCGGGTCAATATTGGTCTTATAAAGAGAAGTGGCTAATTTCAAGCGGCGCAAAACCAGCCGTTCCTTCAACGGATCTTTGACGGTCTCGGCTTCTTTCTTTAATTCACTGACCAAAGCTTTCAAGTCCAGGCTGGATAAGATCTTTTGCAAAGCTTCCGCGCCGCTACCGGCTTGGAAGATATCCCCGAAGCGCTTGGATAAATTGAAGTATTCGGCTTCGGTCAGGATCTTACCGACATACAACGAAGCGATCTCCTTTTTCGCAGCCGACATGCCGGAGCGCAACTCTTCGGTCTTCACGCCTTCTTTGCGGGCGGTCTTTTTACGGGTTGAGAATTCTTTTTCCAGATCTTCCATTACCCGCTTCTTCGCGTCCTCTTTAACCGCGGTAATGATGTAGGAAGCGTAGTAAATAACTTTCTCCAATTTCATGATCGGGGTGTCCAAAAGCACGCCGATCTTGGACGGAACATTCTTGAAGAACCAGATATGCGCTACCGGAGCGGCCAACTTGATGTGGGCCATCCGTTCGCGACGGACGATCGAGCGGGTAACTTCTACGCCGCACTTATCGCAAACCACATTCTTATAGCGAATGCGGCGGTATTTACCACAGTAGCATTCCCAATCCTTGGTCGGACCAAAGATTCGCTCGGAGAAAAGACCGTCTTTCTCCGGACGCTGGGTGCGGTAGTTGATGGTTTCCGGCTTGATAACCTCGCCGAAAGACCATTTCAGGATGTCTTCAGCAGAAGCGAGTTTTAATTTAATGGCTTGGAAATTCATATTTTTTATTTTTACTCGCTTTTGGCGGCTTGAGTCTTGCTGACCTTTGCGCCTTTTTCCGGCTCTCCGGATTTCTCCATCAGATCAACGTTCAAGCCGAGAGCTTTTAACTCGCTGACCA
>CAZDBT010000030.1:0-6728 GCA_964503795.1 uncultured Candidatus Saccharibacteria bacterium | reverse complement strand
CCGGATTTCTCCATCAGATCAACGTTCAAGCCGAGAGCTTTTAACTCGCTGACCAGCACGTTGAAGGAAGCCGGGATGTTCGGAGCTTTAATTTCGCCTCCGCGGATGATGGACTCGTACACCGCCGAACGTCCCACGACGTCGTCGGATTTGATCGTCAACATTTCCTGCAAAGTATTGGCGGCGCCATAGCCTTCCAACGCCCAGACTTCCATTTCACCGAAACGCTGTCCGCCGAATTGCGCCTTGCCTCCCAACGGCTGCTGGGTGATCAAGGAGTAAGGACCGGTGGACCGCATATGGATCTTGTCTTCCACTAAGTGGTTCAGTTTCAACATATACATCACGCCAACGGTTACCGGCTGGGCAAAGGTCTTGCCGGTGCGGCCGTCATGCAGAATAACTTTTCCGGTTTCCGGAATTCCGGCAGCCTTTAATTCCTCGCGGATCTGAGCTTCAGTCGCGCCGGACAATACCGGAGTGATCGCGCGATAACCGAGTTTCTTAGCGGCCCAGCCCAAATGAACTTCCAGAATTTGACCGAGGTTCATACGAGAAGCCACACCCAACGGGTTCAAAACCACGTCTACCGGAGTGCCATCCTCCAAATAAGGCATATCTTCCACCGGGCGAACCTGGGAAATAACACCCTTGTTCCCGTGACGACCGGCCAACTTGTCGCCGGCGCGGACTTTACGCAACTGGGCAACTTCAACCTGAATGCGCTTGATAATACCCGGCTCCAGTTTGTCGCCACGCTCCCGGCTGAAAATTTTCACACCTACTACGCGGCCATATTTTCCATGCGGAACGGTCAGAGAAGTATCTTTAACGTCGCGGGCTTTCTCACCGAAAATGGCGCGCAGCAAACGCTCCTCCGAGGTCAGCTCGCTCTCGCCTTTCGGAGAAATTTTACCAACCATAATGTCGTTGGAGTGAACCTCCGCGCCGATGCGCACAATTCCCTCTTCGTCCAAGTTCTTCAGTTTTTCCTCGGAAACGTTCGGGATATCAGGGGTGGTCAATTCCGGACCAAGCTTGGTATCGCGAACATCGCAATAGAAATCTTCGATGTGAATGGAAGTGAAAAAATCATCCCGAGCAACTCGTTCGGACAAAACAATAGCGTCTTCAAAGTTGGCGCCTTCGTAGGAAAGGAAGGCCACCACCAGGTTCTGACCCAAAGCCAAAACGCCGTTGTCGGTCGACGGACCGTCAGCTAATACTTCTCCTTTTTTCACTTTCTGACCCTTATCCACCAACGGACGCTGGGAAATGCAGGTGAACTGGTTGGATCGCTTGAATTTGTTTAATACGTAGGTGGTTTTGTTGCCGGTCTTGCTCTTAAAGACGATCTGTTTGGCATCAACCGCTTCAATGGTGCCGTCCTGTGGAGCGATCACCAGGTGACCGGAATCGTAAGCAGCCTTGTCTTCAATGCCGGTGCCGACGAACGGAGCGGCGGCTTTTACGGAAACCACAGCCTGCCGTTGCATGTTGGAACCCATCAGAGCGCGGTTAGCGTCATCATGTTCCAAGAACGGGATCATAGAAGTCGCCACGCTGACCGCCTGATTCGGGGCCACATCCATCAACTGCACTTCTGCCTTTAGGCAAGTTCCCGGCTCTCCGTTGATACGGGCTTCTATAATATCGCCGATCAGATTCAGTTTTTCATCAAAGGGCACGCCGGCGTGGGCGATCTTGTGACGCTCTTCTTCCAAGGCGTTCATCCAGACCACTTCATCCGTGATCTTTCCTTTCTTCACAACCATATAGGGGGTTTCGATGAAACCCAGCTCATTGATACGGGCATAGTTAGCCAGGTGGTTCACCAAACCGATGTTGGCGCCTTCAGGGGTTTCGATCGGACAAATACGGCCGTAGTGAGAACGATGCACGTCGCGGACTTCAAAACCGGCGCGCTCGCGGGTTAAACCGCCGGGACCCATCGCCGACAAACGGCGCTTGTGCTCCAATTCGGCCAGCGGATTGACCTGGTCCATAAATTGAGACAACTGGGAGGACGAAAAGAATTCTTTGATAGCGGACATCAACGGACGGGCATTGACCAGCTGCACCGGGGTCAAAGCCTTCGCTTCAAAGGTGGACATCCGATCCTGCACAATGCGGCGCATGCGGGCCAAGCCCAAGCGGAATTTATTTTGCAAAAGTTCGCCGACCGCGCGGACGCGGCGGTTACCCAAGTGATCGATATCATCCGGCTCGGCGGTCTGCTCATTGTTAAGACGGATCACCTCCTTGATCATCAGCACCAGGTCATCCAACTCCAAAAGTCGGGATTCGGACTTACGGCGCAGGCGCTGGTTCAGCTGGAACCGGCCGACGGCGGAAAGGTCATAGCGATCCAAGCGCTGAAACATCGCGTCGATCAAGCTGGAAGCATTTTCCACGGTCGCCAGATCGCCCGGACGGATACGCTTATAGATCTCCAAATAAGATTCATCTTTATTTTTCGCCGGATCTTTCTTGAGAGTTGCTTCCAGATATTTGATCGGGCCGATATCCACATCTGCAAAGGTAGCTAAAATATCTTCGCTTTCAGACAAACCAAAGATGCGGAGCAGTTCGGTCACGGCGGCCTTACGGCGGCGGTCGATCTTCACGGTCATCACGCCGTCAGCGTCCGTCTCAATTTCCAGCCAAGCGCCGCGGTTCGGAATTACTTTCGCGCCGAAGAATTTCTTTCCACGGTAAAGATTGGCGGTGAAATAAACACCGGAAGAACGGATCAGCTGCGGGACCACCACGCGCTCGACGCCGTTGATAATAAAAGTACCCCGCGGGGTCATTACGGGGAAATCGCCGAAATAAACTTCCTGTTCTTTGGTATCTTTTTCCTGATGGTTGATCAGTTTTAGCTTGACGCGCAACGGAGCTTCGTAGGTGAGATCTTTGTATTTCGCGTAGGTCTCATCATATTTCGGCTCGTCAAAATAGTAACCGGAGAATTTTAACTCAATGTTCTTGTCGGCATAGTCCTTCATCGGGAAGGTCTCGTCAAAAAGTTCTTTCAAGCCGGTCTTGACGAGCCAGTCATAAGACTGGGTTTGAACCTCGACCAAATTTGGCTGCGCGACGAACGAACCGGGATGCGAAGAGAAAACTTTCGTGGGAAGTTTATTCGACATTAGGTGGTTAATTATTTTTAGGGTGACGTTTATATTAATGGCGACCCCATCTAACCATTTTTATTAACTTGTTATTAAAATTTCGTTTTTCTTCAGCACGAATTTGACTTCACGTCAAACTCAGAAAAACACGAAAACCCAAACCACGCTTTTTGCCAATTTGAGCGAGATTTAATAGGGTCTTTTAATTAGTTAATAGTGTATACCCGAGCCAATTTTCTGTCAAGTGGGGATAACTATGGTATTGACTCGGGTCACCGTTTCCAACTATTTGCGCAGATACTTCCACTTATTAGCTTTATGTTCCTCAAAGTCTTTGGCGAAAATAGTTTTTTTGGTGATTGGGTCAGAAAGGTAATAGAGATATTCCGAGGCGAGCGGGTCGGCGGCGGCGCGGATCGCGTCTAGGCCGGGATTGCCGATCGGCTTTTTTGGCAAACCCGGGTGGTCATAGGTTTCTGGCGCGGAATCTACTTGCAGAGCCATACCGATCCTCAAACGCCTATAGATAACCCCGGCGATCAAACGACGATCATCATAGGAGGGAGCTTCTTTTTCCAAAATCGAAGCCACGATCAATTTTTCATAAACACTTAATTCTTGATTCATGCTTCCTGATTCTTGCTTCTGCGTAAGCACCGGAACGGCCTGCTTATAAAAATTTGTAAAGAACTTTTTCACTACCGAATCGGCAGTGGAATTCGGGAAGAAGCGATAGGTATCGGGGAATAAAAATCCCTCCAGTGATTTGCCGGGGAACTTAGAGAGCGCCTTCGGCTTCAGAATTCCGGCCTTAACCAAGCTGGCCTCAACTTCGGCCAGCGACTCCCCTTCTCTTACCCGCACCGCCACATCCTCGGCCGGTCCGGCCTTCAAAACATCCACGATCTTAAAGACATTCAGCCCGGGACTCAACTTATAACTTCCGGCCTTCAGTTGATGAGCCGCTCCGGAGACGGCGCTATACAAAACAAAAATCGCCGGAGAACGCACCAAACCAGCCTTCTCCAAATTAGCCGCAATATCGCGAAAGCCATCGCCTTTTTGCACAACAAAATCTTTAACCTCGCCGCTCTTATCTGGAGCGAACACAAAGTAGGCCAGCGGCGGCGTCAGCAACACTACAACCGCCGCAACGATCGTGATTAACCATTTTTGATTATTCATAGGAACTTCTCAAGAATGACGAACGGATAACCATGCTTTGAATAATACCAATAAGCATGGCGTTAATTAAAATACTGGATCCACCATAACTTAGGAATGGGAAAGTGACACCAACCACCGGCGCTAAACCCAGCGCCGAACCTATATTGATGGCGAATTGAGTAAGAAACATAATTACCGCCCCGAGGCAGATCAGCTTGGCAAAATTGGTTTGCGAATCAAGACCGATCTTTACGATCCTAAGCAATAAAGTCACAAACGCCGCCAGCACCAGCGCCCCGCCCAGCCCGCCCCACTCTTCAACGAAAGCGGAAAAAATAAAGTCGGTGGAAGCGGCAGGAAGAAAACCCAGTTGTACTTGCGTCCCCTGCCCATATCCTTTGCCTAAGAATCCTGCCGAACCGATGGCGATCTTGGATTGGATCACGCCATAATTAATTTTCAACGGCGAATAGCTGGGATTCAGAAAAGCGACGATACGTTCTTTTTGGTAGGGTTTCAGGAAAGAGGTCCAACCGAAAACTCCCACTACCGAAAGCAAAAGAAGCCCGATCAACAAATGCTTCCACTGAATGCCGCTGACCAGCAGAAATCCGGCCCAGATAGCGAAAAGGATAATAGTAGAACCCAGATCGGGTTGTTTTAAAACAAAGGCGGCCGGGATAAGGAAATACAAGAAAGATTTGGCCAACACGCCGACCCGCGCTATGCCCACGTGGCTTTTAGCGAAAAAATAAGAGAAAAGAATGATCAACGCTAACTTGGCAAACTCGGAGGTCTGGAACTGCACCGGCCCCAGTACCAGCCAGCTGCGGGTTTCCCGGATAGTTGGGGCAAAAAAGAAAGTCGTCACGAGCAAGAGCACGGAAAAAACGTAAACGCCAAAAACGATCCAACGGTAATTAAAAAATGGCCGCCAATCAATAAGAGCGACGAATTGCATCATCGCAAAAGCGACAAAAAACCAGATGAATTGCTGAACAAAAAGCGCCTTGCCAATGCTGGATAAGATCAGCAGGCTGCAGGTCGCCAAAAATAAAAGCGAACAATTCAAAACCCAGTCTTGCCGGCGAAAAAACGAAAGCATACTCTCAACCTTAACGCTGAACCTCCACTGTAATCAAGGTGTCTATCTCGGGCAATTTCAACGCGACATCCAACGGAACAATGATCTTGAAAGCGCGCTCTTCAAAGGGTTTGATGTTCTGCAGAACGGTTTTGGAGGCGCCGACCAGCTTATTGTTGTCGGTTAATTGCTGATAGACCAGCAGACCAACGGTCGCCTTTGGGAAGCTGATCGCCTCGCGATTTACCAATATTCCGGAAACCGTCACCCGGGCTCCGGCAACTTCGGTGCGGATCTGGCGGGTCTGGAACTTCGGCTCGGCGAAGTCCGCCACCGACTTCCAATTTACGCTGGAGATGACAATTTCCGGCTGACCAACCATTGAACGGTAGTTGAAGGCGAGATTCGGTTCCACGATAGTTTTCTGCGCCTCGGCCGGATAAATGAACGAATCTTTGGTCAGAGAGAATAGTAGATTATGATTGGTCCCATAAAAATTGATCGTATAAATAAATGATTGGGCGCCGTATTCCAGATTTGGATTAGAAAGGGTCAGAATAACCGTTGTATTTCCGCCTACTCCAAAATATTCCAATTTAGGAGCGATCGGCAAAAGATGCTTGATGGCGCAGGGCTGACAGTTCGGCCCACCGCAATCCACTTCGGTCTCTCCTTGGTTCTGCCGGTTATCTACGCAGGTCGGGGCGGTTTCTTTGATGGCGAAAGAAACGCCATAAACTATGGCGGCGAGCACGGCTAAGTAGAAAAACCCGTAAATGATCTGCTTTATGGTTCTAGACATCTGTTAACTATTATTATAAGATAACTCGGTTCATTGAGAAAGGAGTGCGAATGCATATCATGAAATTCGTAATGCTCTGGCTCGTCCTTAGCGGACTGTTGTGCACATTAGGCTATTGGGCATACAACTCCGGAGTGAAACGGCGCGTCGGCGAGCTAGAAAAGATCGGGGTGCAGTTGAAGTCGGCGGATGAAAAAGCAGAATATCTGGTCAAGGAATACAATCAACGCGTCGAAAACTATCAGGAAGATTTGAGTGCATTAAGCGCGATTAAGATGAATATTTTGCAAACAATCCGGAACATCGATGCAGCGCGCGCCATCAGAAAGAAAATGAACCCCTATAATCCCGACTCCTCCACCTACCTAGACAATCTCAGCGTTTACCGCTATTTAGCGGCTTCGGCAGAAAAACTTAATGAGTCGACGGAACAAAAACTGAAAGAGTACGACGAGAAAACAAAAAACTCCCCGAAATGAATCGGGGGTTTTTATTGCACCAAATCTTTCATATGCCGGCGTACCCTACTTTCCCGACCATC
>CAZDBT010000029.1:0-7253 GCA_964503795.1 uncultured Candidatus Saccharibacteria bacterium | reverse complement strand
TGTTGATCGCCGGCCCGAATAAAGAAACCGCCCAGGCCGCTTTCCGCGAAGTGGAAGCGATCACCAAAGATTATTTGGTAGGGGATATTGTGGAAGGCCCGGTTGTGAAGATATTGGAATTCGGCGCGATCGTGGAATTTTCTCCCGGCCGCGATGGCATGATCCACGTCTCTGAATTAAAAGACGGTTTTGTGAAAAAAGTTGAAGATGTGGTGAAGCTTGGGCAGGTTGTGAAGGCCAAGATCATCAAATCCGAGATGGGGAAAATCGGATTATCTCTGAAGGGAATGCCGAAGTAGGATCTGCAGAGTAATCACTTTGCGGACACAGAATAAACAGCCCCAGCGGGCTGTTTTTCTTCAGACTCGGAGGTTTGTCGTTCGAATTAACGAACGAACCAAGCCAAACCTCCTCCGTCACGTTCCTTAAAGCGATTTCTCTGCATCCCTTAAAAGACGAGAGTATTATTTCTGTAGCAACCATAAGCGGAGGTTAGTGAATAAAACAATAAACGAAAGGATGATTTTTGGTTAAGAAATTAACTTCTCATTGTTAATTTCATCCCAAAAATAGACCGGAGTGAATTGGCTTTATCTAACCGGAGCGGGTTGTGGGAAATAATAGGAGCGTCCCTTGGTGGGGTGGGTGGGGATATTATTCGGGTTGTAGGATAAGCCAGCGCTGATAGACTAATAGGTATATGGACGATCAAAATAAGTTCCCGTTTGAGTTGCCGACCGGCGATGAGTCTCCGGCGAAGAATCCGCCGATGGCTTCCCCAAGCATTCCCAGTAGGCCATCTCCCATCCCGCCTCCCATCAGGCCGGCAACTCCGCCTCCGCCAGCTGGCGGATTCCCGCGGCCCGAAGTGAAGATCGCCACCGGCCAGGTAGTTCCGCCGACCGGCAAGCCGGATTTCTTCTCGCCCGAAACTTTTGAGCCCACCCCGATCCCGCCGGGAGTCAAAGCCAATACGGGTATTGTGAAAAATATTATGCTGGTGGTTGTCGCCATTATTTTTGTCGGCGGTGTCGGCACACTTTCTTATTTCGTGGTTTTCCCATTGCTCTTTCCGCCGAAGGGCGGAGTTGCCGTGATCCCATCGCCGGTCCCGGCTTCTTTGGCGCACCAAAGTCTTTTAGCGCAGAAGCCGGCCGCTACCGTAGCTTTGAAATTGAACGATCATAAATATCTGACCATCGCCACCGCCCTGCAGAGCGAATCCTTCAATCAGCTGCTCGAGGGCCAGAGCAAGGAGGTGATAATTTCCGAGAACAGCCAGCAAATGCCTTTCTCTACTTTGCTTACTTCCATTTCCCCGGTAACTTCCGCGTTGGCTGACGCCGGGTATTTTGAGCAGGATTTCACCGCCATGCTTTACTATGATGCCAATGGAGTATGGCCGGTTTATGTTGTCAGACTGAAAGGAGGTGTAAGCGGAGCGGATCTGATTAACAGCATGAAGAGTATGGAAGGCGTGTTGGAGTTGAACAACTTCTACCTCGCTTCTCCGGGAACTTTTGCCGTGTTCAAAGACGGAAAGATCGGTAATTATCAGACCCGTTATGCCGTGGGCAGTCAGTCGGGGGCATCATTTAACTACGGTCTTTTGGGTAACGACTTCATTATTTCCACGTCTTTCAACGGCCTGAAAGCGGCGATACCGCTGCTTGGGTTATAGACTAACGACGTAAGGCTAAGAACTTATGACCAACGACGCACGACGAAGTCGGGGTTCTTGTCGTTAGTTGTCAGTCATTTGTTGTTTAGTTATAATTATTTATATGAATAAAAGCTGGGACGAACAAAAAAAGAAACTTCTTGAAGAACAGGACGAAATTGTAAAAGAAATGAAAAACCTCGGCGTGGTGGATTTCGGTAGCGACACCGAAGGGGAGATTGCCGAAGAAGAAGCCGATGAGGCCGAAGAGTTCACGAAAAATAAAGGGATCGAGCAGGAGCTGAAGGGGCGATTGATAGACGTGAAGAACGCTTTAGACAAGATCGCCGCCGGCACTTACGGCAAATGCGAAGAATGCGGAATGGAAATCGAAGCGGCAGTGTTGGAAGTGGATCCGGAATCCCGCTGGTGCAAGATGTGCAAGAAATAGCCAACCCCTCCGCCCTTCTTCCCGGGAACCGGGCGTTCGTTTTTTCCTGTCACCGCCTACGGCGGGATCCCGCCTGCTTTATTTTATTCATAGTGGCGGGACGAAAAACGGCGCCACTAGCCGCTCGGAAAATTTTTGCTTACGCAAACCGAGCAAATTTTCCTCCGCGACTTTCCCTACAGAAGAATGGCGGAGGACTTCTTTAAATAAATAGCTTTTGGTCGTAGGGCAATTACTTTAAGGAACATCTCGGAGGCGGCTTGGCTCGTTCCAGTAGGCAAGCCGCCGAGAGCGAGGTGCGTTTCGTAGCTAGAACGAAACGACACCGTTTCCGAGAAGTGATTGCCCGAGGGTACCGAAAGCTAGTGTAAGTTGCTTTGGAGGAATGTCCGGGTGGGAGGTATTGCGTCGTCATATTTTCTAGTCTAGAATTGTTGCCAACATGGCGAATATCTCAAAAGTATTTGCGGCGGAGTTGGATGGCATAGACGCGAAGCTTATTGAGGTTGAGACCGACATTAATGTCGGTCTCCATGCTTTCAATATTGTCGGTTTGGCCGACAAAGCTTTGTCGGAAGCAAAGGAGAGAGTGAACTCGGCGCTGAAAAATATCGGCGTGAAAGCGCCGAATCGCGAGAACCGGAAGATCGTGGTGAATCTGGCGCCTGCGGATATCAAAAAGAACGGTTCGCAATATGATCTATCCATTGCGATCGGTTATTTGCTGGCGACCCAGCAGATCAAACCATTTGATTCCAGCGACAAAATTTTTGTTGGCGAACTTTCGCTGGCGGGGGATCTGCGCCCGCTTAACGGAGCTTTGAGTATCGCCCGGCTCGCCAAGAAACTTGGTTACAGTTCCGTGTTTCTGCCGAAAGAAAACGCGGCGGAGGCGGCGATGGTGCAGGGAGTGAAAATAATTCCGGTAGGAAACCTTTCCAATCTCATTGATCATCTTGAGGAGCGCGCCAGCATCAAAGCGCATCCCGAAACGAAAATTGATTTTAAAGCTTCCGGAAATTTCCCGGACTTTTCCGAAGTAAAAGGCCAGGAGCATGCCAAGCGGGCACTAACGATCGCCGCAGCCGGCGGCCACAACTTAATCATGGTCGGTCCGCCCGGTACCGGAAAGACTTTGCTTGCCCAGGCGCTCAATTCAATTTTGCCGGAGCCGACTTTAGAAGAGGTGATAGAAATGACCCAGATCTACAGCTCCGCCGGAGCGTTAGCCGGGATCTCCTATGTGAATTTCCGCCCGTTCCGCGCGCCGCATCACACCGCTTCACCGGTGGCGGTAGTCGGTGGCGGCACCAACCCGAAGCCTGGGGAGATCAGCTTGGCGCATCGTGGCGTTCTATTTTTGGATGAGCTGCCGGAATTCCGGCGTGACCTGTTGGAATCTTTGCGCCAACCGTTGGAAGCCGGGAAGGTGGCGGTAGCGAGGGTAAAAAGCAGTCTGACCTTTCCAAGTAAATTTATTCTGGTGGCGGCGATGAACCCTTGCCCATGCGGATACCACGGCGATCCGGAAAAGGCCTGCCAATGCTCGGCCTTTGAAGTGTTTCGTTATCAGAAAAAAGTTTCCGGTCCGCTGTTGGATCGTATTGATATTCAGATCAATGTGCCGCGAATGAAAATTGCCGAGCTGCGTTCCGCCAAAGGAGGGGAGTCGAAAGAGGTAAAAGCCAGAATTACCGCCACCCGCGCGATCCAGGCCAAGCGGCTTACCGACGAAGGCCTGATCACCAATTCCGAGATGAGTTCCAAGCTGACCGAGAAGCTGGTGGACTTGGATAAGAGCGCGGAAGATTTTATAAAAGAAGTTTTTGATAAATCCATGCTCTCCACCCGTGGTTACTATCGGGTTTTGAAAGTTGCTCGTACCATCGCCGACCTTGAGGGTTCCGCCAAAGTTTCCGCCGACCATTTAGCTGAAGCATTTAGTTATAGAATCAAAACTATTTAATTCAGCCAATAGGGAAACCCTAATATTTAATATCGGATCGGGTTAGGCGAGCCGTTGACCGTATAAAGTATTGGCGTACTATATATAGTAGATTCTTTGAAAGGGTTTTCCCGTGAAATATCGCATCCTTTTCGCTGTTTTGCTCGTTTTCCCGCTGGCCTTTGGCACCGCCTGTTCCGATGATTCGAAACCGGCAAAGCCTGCGGCTCCCAGTCCTCCGGTGGAGAGCAGCCCCTGTCCGGAATGCAAAGACAAACTGGATCCGACTGTGATCGCGGAACATTGCAAACGTTCCGTGGTGGCGATCGAAAACCATCTCACTCGTGAAGATGGTAGCGAAGCCACTTACGGCGGCACCGGATTTTTCATCGACAAACAGGCCCATGTTGGCACTTGCGGTCACGTTGTTTGGGACGATGCCACCGAAGAGCATACGAATTTCGGCGTTATGAAGGTTCCGCGCGTCACTCGTTATGAATATTGGGTCACTCTCGGCGCCCGTAAATACAAAGCCGAACTGGTTTCGGTCAACAAGTACAAAGACGTCGCTGTTTTGAAAGTTCTGGACATTGATCCGGACGTTTACGATTGCGTCACGCTCGGAGATTCCGACAAGACCAAACAGGGCGAAGATGTTTACGCGTTTGGCAACCCGCTGGATCTGGACAACAGCTTTACCGAGGGCAATGTTAGCGCGGTGCACCGGCACGTGGAAACTGATCCGACCGATGACATCTGGTCCGTTCAGGATTTCATCCAGACTACGGCGCCGATCAATCCGGGTAATTCCGGCGGTCCGTTGTTCAACTCCCACGGTGAAGTGGTCGGCATCAATGCCGGCACTTATCCGGGTTACGACGGTTTGCACCTGGCGATCTCTATTAATTTCGCCAACTTTCCCAAGTTGATGACCAGTGGAGTGGTGCAGATGGGTTACCTGGGCGCGGATATCATGCCCGACAACTTCGCCCGCACCGGCGCTCCCGGCCATCCCGGCATGAGGGATCTTTTCCACCTGAACCAGTTGACTGGAATTGACGACGTGGAATCGATCATCTTGCTTGCTAACATGACCTACCCGATGGGCGACGATCTGGAGAACCGGGCGATCGTGTTGGGCGTGGATGCGAAATCTCCCGCCGAAACTGCCAAGTTGAAGCGCGGTGATCTGGTCACTTCCTTCAACGGTCATGCCGTGAAGAGCGGCCGCGATGTGCGCCTGCTGATGCTTGATACGGAAACCGGTAAAGAGATCGAAGTTAAACTCCTGCGGATCGACAAGGGAGCCGTCCAGGAATTGACCGTTAAGGTCACGCTTCTGAAGGAAAAGCCCAAGAGTCCTTAATTTTTTTATACAGAAACCCCGCCCGAAGCGGGGCTTTTTAATTGGTATTTGGGGTATTGACGCATATCAAGGGCCAGGTATATACTTACTCCTACGAATGAAAGGCAGACCTCGCTTGCGCGACGGTTGTTTGAAAATCCACTCCAAACATAAATTGTTTATTTATGAATGGAATTGAAATTGTTTTTTGGTGATGCGCTTGTGGCGCAGCACCAATTGTTACCAACATGTGATGTGATTCAATCATCACGAACGACGCTAAGCACGTCGTGTCTCTGGCGCCCAATTTTGAGGGCGCATTAAGGGCGTATGGTGGATGCCTTGACACAAAATAGCGATGAAGGACGCAGTGTAGCTGCGATAAGCTTCGGGGAGGTGCGTAGCAACCTTTGATCCGGAGATTTCCGAATGGGGAAACCCCTTTGCGTGAACCGCATTGACTCTGACGCAAGTTGGAGAGCAGACCCACTGAAGCGAAACTTCCCAGTAAGTGGAGGAATAGAGAAAAATATTTATTGCCTTAGTAGCGGCGAGCGAAACGGCAACAGCCCAAACTCAATTTTATTGAGGGTAGTAAGATAGAGATGCTTTAGAGATATGAAACAGGGTTAAATATAGTACCTTGTTTCGTGTTTCTAAGGGACCCCGGCGTAATCCGGGGAAGAGTTAAAAATTTATTTGCTAGCTGAATCCACTGGAAAGTGGACCCAAAGTAGGTGATAGGCCTGTAAGCGAAAGCAAGTAAACTCTTATTTTTATCCCGATGTAAAAGTCGGGACTCCCGACAATGCTATCGATCGCAAGATTGATGGTATTGTCGGAAGCTCTTGAGTAACTCGAGGCCAACAAACCTTGAGCGAATCCGCCAGTACTATCTGGCAAGGCTAAATATATTTTGTGATCGATAGTGAACTAGTACCGCGAGGGAAAGGTGAAAAGCAGGCCGGAAGGCCGTTGAAATAGTACCTGAAACCATATGCTTACAAGGACCAGAAGGGCGCAAGCCTGACTGGGTGCCTATTGAAGAATGAACCAACGAGTTTACGGATATCGCAAGTCTAAGTCCTACGGGACGAAGGCGCAGCGAAAGCGAGTGTTAATAGCGCGAAAAAATTCTTGTTTTACAAGATAAGCGTTGTTCGTAAGACCCGAAGCCAAGGCGAGCTTGCCCTGAGCAGGTTGAACCCCGAGTAAAATCGGGGGGAGGACCGAACTGGTGGGTTGTGCAAAACCCTCGGATGACTTGGGGTAAGAAGTGAAAAGCTAATCGAGCTTGGTAATTGCTGGTTCTCTCCGAAATATATTTTGGTATAGCGGTCAGTAAAAACAGTGCGGGGGTAGAGCTACTGGTTCGGGCCTACAGGTCGAAAGATCGAGTCTCGAGTCAAACTCCGAATACCGCATTGGATGCTGGCTAGTCAGACTGTGGGGGCAAAGCTCCATGGTCGCGAGGGAAAAAGCCCAGATCGCCGTCTAAGGTCCCTAAATCTTCGCTAAGTGTTAAAGGTAGTCATCAACCGTAGACAGATAGGAGGTTGGCTTAGAGGTAGCCATCCTTTAAAGAGTGTGTAACAACTCACTATTCGATGGTTGGTGGCGCCGAAAATGTACCGGGGCTAAGCGAAGTACCGAAGACGCGGATTTGCTCGGATCAGTCCGAGCAAGTGGTAGGAGAGCATTCGCAACTGCTGCGAAGGAAGATCCGTGAGGACTTCTGGAGCGTTGCGAAGAGAGAATGTTGGTATAAGTAACCACAAATCAAATGAGAAATTTGATCCCCGAAAATCCAAGGTTTCCGTGGCAATGGCAATCAACCACGGGTTAGGCGATC
>CAZDBT010000028.1:0-8251 GCA_964503795.1 uncultured Candidatus Saccharibacteria bacterium | reverse complement strand
CTCAGTGGTAGAGCGTTTCATTGACATTGAAAAGGTCGGAGGTTCGATCCCTCCAGGGCGCACAATACAAAAATCCGATGGTTGACTAGACGGCCTTTTGTTTATAGATTGACCTTAGAACTTTTAGGGGCTCCGCGATGGCTTCGCGGAAGGCGGTATTCCTGGACCAAGATGGAACTGTGATCGAAGGGATCGCGAATCGAGCGGGATCCCAATTTGAGGGCAAAGTTACAGCGCCCTTTACGATGGAGGAGTTGAAGTTCGAACCGCGTCTTGGCGAGGCGATGGAATTGCTCCGCGAGGCCGGCTTCATGCGGATCGTGATCACTAATCAACCGAACGTTGCCGCCGGCCATCTTTCCTTGGGAATGTGGAACAAGATCCACAAGCAGGTCATGAGCCGCGTTGATCCAGATGACTACTGGATGTGCACCCACCCGCGCTGGGAAAACTGTCCGTGGACAAAACCGTCGCCCTTGATGATCCAGGCAGCGGCTCATCGGTGGGATATTGATCTGAAAGAATCTTTCATGATCGGCGACACGCATTATGACATCGGAGCCGGAAAAGCGGCGCCCTGTAAAACGATCCTGCTTAGCCGCCCATACAACCTGAATATCTCGGTCTTGCCGGACTTCATCATGCCCGACCTGGTCTCGGCGGCGCATATGATCGTCTCAAATCTTACTTAGAACCCTCACACCGAAAAGTGGGGGTTCTTTCTTTTTCATAGATAAACGGCTTTAATAGCTCTATGATCGCCGAACCAAAGATCCTCTATGAGGACAAGAACCTGATCGCCTTAAACAAGCCGGCGGGGCTTTTGGTGCACCCGATAAAGAAATTTGAATCGGAAAACTCTTTAGTTCGATGGCTGGTAAAGAAATACCCGGAGATCTCCAAAGTCGGCGACGATCCGGAAAACCGTCCCGGCATCGTCCACCGACTCGACCAGGATACTTCCGGAGTGATGGTGGTGGCCCGCAACCAAAAAACTTTTGAATATTTGAAAAAGCTTTTCCAAAACCACGAAGTCAAAAAGACCTACGTCGCGATGGTCTGGGGCGAGATAAAAAAACCCTCCGGCATCATTGACCGTCCAATGGGTTTAAAATCCGGCACTCTGAAAAGAACCACCCGGACGAAGGGAACCAAGCTGATCAAAGACGCTATCACCATTTATCGGGTCAGGGGTTATTTCTCACTCGCCGGAGAACCGGAACATTTCACTCTGATAGAGGCCGAACCGAAGACCGGACGAACTCACCAGATCCGCGTCCACCTCGCTTCCATCGGCTACCCGATCGTCGGAGATGAAATTTATACCAAAAGAAAATCTCCAAAATTCCTGAAAAGACAATTCTTGCACGCGGAATCCCTGGAACTAACCCTTCCGAACGGTAGGCGCGCGATATTTAACGCGCCGCTGCCTCCAGATCTAGATCTAAAACGATTCTCGCCGGCAAGTCTTCGTTAGAATATTTGAATTCTTCCGAACCGCTTTGTTTCCACTGATAACCGGCCGGGGCTTTCAAGCTGACTTCCAAACTGCCTCCCACGCCGGACTGTTTCTCAAAAATAAATTTGTATGGCCGTACTTTTTGCAGATCTACCGCTCCGGCGCGGTCATAGCTGAAAACCAATTTCCCGGTGGCGCCGGCTTTCACGTTCAACCAACTGGCAAAAACTTCCTTGCCAAAAGCATCCCCGCTTTCCAGCGCGACAAGATCCAGATCCTTCGCATAACCTGTTTTGGCGTAATTCACTAAAGGCGCGATCGTCCTTGGGGTAGCCCCGGATATTTTCTGGAGCGTAGAACCGGGAGTCACATAAGCCTGCAGATAATCCTTGTTGGTGGCCCGGTACCACCAGTCGGTTTCATTGGCGCCATTATGCTCGCGAGTGATCGTCAGATGGTTGTGCGCGACACCTCTTTCATCAATAACACCGGAAAATTGGATCTTCTGGTCGATCAAAGCATCACTTTTTCCCCCGGCCACATTAGCATTGACCACTGCCAAGTATTCGCCAACGAAATCGTTGGGCAGAGAAAGGACATCGCCTCCAACCCCCAACTGCTTGGCATAGTCTTGGATAATAGGATCTTTGAAATAAATCAACAGATCTTTACTTTTTATTCTTAACGCCATCTTGGCAAGCAAAGCCTCTTTTTGCGACTCACTCAATTTTGAGATCTCCGAGAAAAGTAGCGGCGCCAGCGTCTTAATGATCCTTTTCGGTTCGCCTTTGGCTTTATCCGTCCCTTCCTCCACTTCCCGCTGTACCTCTTTCAAAAAATTATCGCTGTTGATGGTCAGGCTGTAGTCTTTGAGTTCGATCGGGCCGGTCACCTCCAGCAGATCCTTGATCACATTCACATTGACGGCGATCGCGCTGCTGAAATGGATACCCCGCTCGCTGTAAATTTTGGAGGCCTCTAAAAATTCCAGCACCTTTTTCGCCGACATTGGAAAATCAAAAAACCAATTGGCATCCCGAGCGCCCCATTTGTCGGTAACACCCTGCAGCGGTTTCGGTGGCACAATCTTCAGGTCCAGCTGGCCATCCGGATCATAAATATCTCGGGTCTCCAGATCCAAAAGATTTCCTTGGAATAACGTGGCAATGGCATAACTTCCAATAAAACCTCCCGAAGGCCGGATCTCGGACGGATTTTGGAACATCACTACGATCCGCTGCTTTTTAGGAGCTTCCAGCCAGCTCAAGAATGCCGACAGGAACTTATCGGCGCCGCCCAACTTGGAATTAAGGTTGATGAATTCAGAATCGCTACTGTAGCCAACCTGCGCCGCCTGGCTTTTCAACTTACCGCTAAGATCGCCGATATTATTCAACAGCCCCTGAATGTCGTGCAGTTTTTGTATCAAAAAAGCGCCTTTTTTGTTGATCACGAAAGCGAGTCCGTTCTTTTTCAGATCTTCCAAGTCGGAACTCAAGGCCACCGAGCTCTGACCGACCTTCAACAGATTATCCAGAACGGCAGGTACGGTTTTTAATGGAGTTTGGCTGTTGAGATCGGCGATGTCATTAGTGGCTTGCTGGAAAGAATCCTTGGCTTTCACCAGATCAAAATTGAAAAGAGCGGCGGCGCCGGCTTTAAAATTGTTGTAAACCACCGGGCCGGTCTTTTCCGCCTTTTCTTTGAACTTCACTACATTAAATCCGAAAAAAACTATCAACAACAAAAATACTGCCAACGTACCAACCAGCGGGACCCTTAAATTCGGGCGCTTTGTCGGAGTATTTCTGGCGATCGGAATATAAGGAACGTCGATCGGTACTTTGAAGATCATCGGCGCTCGCCGGCGCGGCTTTGGCGGACGGATATCAATATATTTAGGCATATTTGTAGCTACCGGGCATGGAAGAGTTTCAAAGTTTGGGCTGCCGAGTTCTGCCAATCAAATTTCTTAGCGTTCTCTATACCCGCCGCGACCAACTGATCCCGCAAACCGGAATCGTTAGCCAGCCGGCGGACTGCCTCCGCTAACTCCTCCGTCTTCCAGGGATTGATATACAAAGCGGTCTTACCCAGCACTTCGGGTAAAGAAGTCCGGTCAGATACGATCACCGGGCAACCGGAAGCCTGCGCCTCCAGCGGAGGAAAACCAAATCCTTCGAAAAAGGAGGGGTAAACAAACACCTTAGCTAAATTATACAATGAAACCCGCTCCTGGCTGGCGACTCCGCCACGGAAGATAATATCACCGGAAAAGGGCGAGCTCTTTGCCTCTTGTAAAACCTGATCATAAAGCCAACCAAGCCGACCGGCGATCACCAGCTGCCAGTCTTGGAACATCGGCTCTTGCTTCAAAATATTAAAAGCTCGGATCAGTAAATTAACATTTTTCCGGGGCTCGATCGTGCCAAGATATAAAATGTACGGGCGGGCGGCAGAAGACGGATTAGATGGGGAAAAAATCTTGGAAATCCCTGGGTAGATCACGCTCACCTTCTCCGGCGCCACGTCCAGCAGATTCACAATATCGCTCTTGGTAAATTCTGAAACTGCTACGATCTTGTCGGCTGTATGGGCTTGGCGGTGAATATTTTGCAGCCAATGCCAGAATCTATGCTTCAGTGAAAAAAATTGCGGATGATGCAAAAAAGAAAGATCGGGAATGGTCAGCACCCGCGGCGACCCACCTGAAGCCAGCAGGTTAAAGTGCGGACTGAAGATAAGATCGGTTTTTGCCAGTCGATCCAACGCCGGAAAAGATAAGAATCGCGAGGAGAGATCAAAAAGCTTGTTCGGAATATTAAGATCCAGCACTTTTACATTATCTCTGCCGGCGATCGGCAGCTGCGTTTTCAGGTCAACTTTATGAAGACCATTGTAAAAAAGGGCGAAAAAGTCGGTTTTCCCCTGCCTAAAAAGCTCTCCGAGCAGCCCTCGGGTGTACTCTTCAACACCGGAATTGCCGCCCCGGGAAAGCAGGCGGGCATCGATCAGGATTTGCATCTTATACCCAATTATTGTATATTAGACAGAATGATTTCTAAAGAAACACTGAACAAGATCAAATCCGGCGCGACCGTTCGGGTTTGGGAAAAAGTTAAGGAAGGTGACAAAGACCGCGTCAGCCGCTTTGAAGGTATGGTCTTGGCGCGGAAGCACGGCTCCGAACCGGGCGCCACTTTCACCGTCCGCTCCACCGTTGCCGGTATCGGAGTAGAAAAAGTTTTCCCGATCTACTCACCCCGCATCGATAAGGTAGACATTTTAAATTCGCCGAAAAAAGTCAGCCGATCCAAGCTCTATTATGTCCGCGACCTCTCCAAGCGGGAAACCCGCCAGAAGCTGGGCACCGGCGTAGACAAAGAGGCCGCCCCAAAGAAAGAAACAGCCAAAACCACCGCCTAGGCGGTGGTTTTGTTAAATAAATCCAGTTGCGAACGGCAGCGAAACGATAGTTCTCATTCCAGTCATTCTCAAACGAGTTCAGATTCAGCTTGCGCTTGTCGTCCCAGTCGTTGAGGTACGGAACATTGCGATTACCGCCCGGTCTCTGCCAGTTAAATATGCGGCCTGCCGCCCACGCCACCATCCCTCGAGTACTCTCGGGATTGAATCGAATTCCGTGCCTGGTCTCGCCCCCTATTTTACTATAAGTCTCTGCCGCGATGCGGAGATTTTTTATTTCAGTACGAGGCTTTGAGGACGCAGATGTAGACTCTACTTCCAGTCCGAGAAACGAAGTAATGAATAAAAAATCCCGCATCCCTCCGGGTTGTGGTTAAAATTCTTTATTTCTATGTCGTCGAACGATGGGCATAGAGTCTATGCCTCATTATTCTCCTCCTCGAAATAAAGAATTTTACCTCACAACGCGGCAAGAGTTTATAGCAAAACAGGGGGCAGGATTTCGCACGATAGCAGGCCGCACCAAGTAGATTTTATTTTTTGAGATTCGCGAAGGCTGTTGGGGCTTTCGCAATCCCGGAATTCGGCCGCAAGGAACCTTGATCCCGAGCTGACTCGCCTAGTATCCAAGATTTATTTTAATTAAATTTACCAAAAGAAAACAGCCCCGCTACAATTCGCTTGCTAGCGAATTTTCGCAGGGCAACTTTCTCGCCTTCACCCCGCTAAGCGGGGCTTCGGCGAGCTACTTGCGAACGGCAGCGAAACGACAGTCCTCACCCCAGCCATCCTCAAACGAGCCCAGAAACAGCTCGCGCCCGTCGCCCCAGTCGTAGAGGTACGGAACATCGCGACCACCGCCCGGTCTCTGCCAGCTAGAACCCAGGGCAATTGTGTAGGAATTCTTTGAGATATTGGGCGCTTGTTCTCCTGCGGCCAATAATTCCTCTATGCGGGCCGGACGAAGGCCTAACTTATCAAGACGCGCCAAAACTTCTTTTGTGGATTCAATATATTCTCCAAAATTTATTATAAAAACTTCTGGGTTGGTTTCGCCGCCTTTTTCTATCTTGAAGTTCTTGCCGTTAATTTCGAGATTTACATAATCATATTTTCCGCCCTTAATCATCTCATCAATTGAGCGGCTCGGATCAATTTCGGCCCGAACTCTGGGAATTTTTCCTTCCGGAAACTTTGTATAGATATGTTCAACGGATGCCGGCAAAACTTCAAAAAGTCCCGGCTCCAGCTTGCCGACATAAGCCTTGGTGTCTGGTTTGATTTCTTTAAGATCGTGGGCGATTTGCTCATTAGAACATTCAAAAAGGATCGGCATATCTTCGCCGGAATTTCGGCGCCCGCGAAGCTCGGCGATGCGGGGATCGCGGTCATAGCCGAAACCCTCAATCGGAGAATCCAGCTCGTAAAGGAATTTTAATTCCTGACTACTCAACTGCTCTGCTTCCTTCGTTTTCTTTTCAATTTGGGTCAGGAATTTCATATCCCGGACTTTCTTTTCATATTTCGCGCCGTCGGGAAATTCTTTCATCTTTTCCTGCACGACAGGGGCGATATGCGCGTCCAAATTTTGTTGCTCGGCAATACCCCGGACTTCGCCGATCTGATCCCCCTGCATCCGGATAGCCGCCCGGGGAATGGTCGGTTTGCCTTTTTTATCCAGTGAATAATAGACATAAAAATCGCCGCCTTGAAGCTGGGCTTCGGCAGTGGATTCTCCGGCGGTGCACCAGCCGGTGCCATGTCCTTGGAGAGATTCAACCAAAGGCGTGGCATCCGAGCCCTGTTCATACTTCACCCATTTGCCGGCGGTTTTTTCCAATGATTCGGACGGGCCAATGGAAGTTTTCTCTATCGCCCAGGCATAGAGTTTGGCGAAATTCTCGCCCTGCAACAGTTTTTCAAATTCCTGCTTTTCTTGCGGATCTAAAGCCAGCAGCTCTATGTGCCGTTTGCCATATTTTTGAGAAACAGCGTCTAAAACATAAGCCAGGGCCTCGCGGTTAATGTCAGGAAATGGCTTAACGGTATCGTCGCGTCTTTTAGCAAAAGCTTTTTTCTCCTTATCGTAGTCGCCCATACCCACAACGCTCCTGATGGTCCAATATTTCAACCAATCCGGATAAGTGGCATCGGATGAAGCTAGGTAGTCAATCCAGTTATCTAGGCTCGACCTCTGATCGGAAACTACTACCTCAGCAAGACGCTCTTTGGCCTCCTCGGTGATTTCCACCTCGCCATGGCCCTGTTCGCGCGCGATCCGCCGCTGGCCTTCAAAATACGATTCGGGAATTTCTTCAGGCTTAATAACGAATTTGTCGTGGAGAACTTTTTTAATCGCCTCCATTCCCCGATGACGCTCTTCGGGGTCTTTCCGGTCAATAATTTCCTTGAAGCGATCGAGGTAATTCTGGATGCGGACCTCCGGTTTTTGCGGAAGTTTTTCTCCGGTGCGTTTTTCCGTCCGCTTGGCGGCGGCTTCCACTTCCTCGCTTTTATTCAGATCGTATTTATTCTTGAGAAATTCCGGGTTTTCCATCCCACTCATTATAATAAAAAATCCCCAATTCTCCCAATTACTCCCGATTGGCATACGCTATTACCTTGAGGTATAATTAGGTAATAAATTTATGGCACTGCCCAAAAACAAAGTAAAAATTGAATGGTCGCCAAATTTTGCCTATGCGATAGGGCTTTTAACTACCGACGGAAATTTATCTCCGGATGGGAGACATTTAAGCTTTACCTCAAAAGATATTGAGCTTATTTGGCTATTCAAAAAGTGTCTATCACTTAAAAATCGCATTGGTAAAAAAGCGCGAGGAGGAGAGCAAGTCAAAAAATACTACGTCCTGCAATTCGGAGACATCAACTTTTATAGATTCTTATTAGGGATTGGGCTGTCACCGAACAAATCAAAAACTCTATCAATGATTGAAATCCCCGATCGTTATTGGTGGGATTTTTTGCGCGGTCATTTTGATGGTGATGGAACATTTTATTCCTACTGGGACCCGAGATGGAAGTCTAGTTTTATGTTTTATACGGAATTTCTATCGGCAAGTAAAAAACATATTGACTGGCTACGTAGCCGAATCCACAGGTTATTGAATATAAGTGGCCACATAACGAAGGGCGGTCGCAGGAAAGCTGTATGCTACCAACTAAAGTACGCTAAGGCGGAATCCTTAATTCTGCTACCTAAAATCTATTACCGAAATTGTCCGGGGAGTCTTAAGAGAAAGTATTTGAAAATCAGGAAGGCTTTAGCTATAATAGGCAAGAAAGATATCATCTGATGCCCGGGTGGCGAAACTGGAAAGACGCACTACCTTGAGGTGGTAGCAC
>CAZDBT010000027.1:0-8464 GCA_964503795.1 uncultured Candidatus Saccharibacteria bacterium | reverse complement strand
TTTTTCATATATTATTGAAACTGTCCTGAATCCGCTGTATTATATTACATTATACCAATTATGAAAAGCGCGCTCAAAGTATTCTTCGTTTTCTTCGTGATCTTCGTTCTGGTCGCCAGCTATGTGCTCACCGGCAAGTTGGGCGCGGTCGTCCCACAGCAGACCGCTTCGGTATTCCAAGGCCCGACTGGAGAGCCGTCAACGAATGGCCCGACAACCCCTCCGCCGGTAACGAAATAAATCAAAAATCCCCCGATCGGGGGATTTTTGATTTTGGAGCGGGTAACGGGAGTCGAACCCGTATCTATACCTTGGCAAGGTATTATAATAGCCGCTATACGATACCCGCAACGAACAATAGTGATTTTAAAGCATTCGCAATAATTTTCAACCCCTGCCGACAAAGAAAGCCTCCGCGCGAAGCGGAGGTTTTTGTTTAATGTCTGGCAAAAATTACCAAGATCAAGATCAGAGCCAAAAACAGAGCAACACTCCAGGCGATTCGCCGCAGGACCTGTTCGCGATTCATAGTTGGCTGATATCCCTCTTCCAACGGCCGGGATACCTCTTCTGAAATCGGCGCATCAAGTTGATGCAGGCCAAGCTTTCCAAGTTGAAGATCTGCACGCCATGCTGGCTTAGCACGTCTTCCGGACCATAGAAGGTGGTATTTTCACCAACCACGACGGTTCCGATGCCGAGCATCAAGATAGTTCCGGCGCACATCCAACACGGAGAAAGGGTAGTGTAAAGTTCGGCTCTCCGGAAATCCGCCGGCTCAAGCTTTCCGGCCTTCCGGCTACGCAAGCAGATCATTTCAGCGTGCGCGGTTGGATCATTGAGCAGAAAACGCTTATTCCAACCAATTGACTTGATCCGGCCGTCAAGAACTAAGCAGGAGGCGATCGGTGGAAAGCCCCGACGCAAGTTGGGCCGGGCATACTTGTCCGTGATCAATTCCATCAGTCGCGAATTCACCAATGCCGGTTCTCCTAAGGTTCTGTGGGAGATAATACAACAAAAAAGGCGGCTTAAACAAGCCGCCGAGTACTAATAGCTTCCATAATTTGCCGGTGAAGCTCTTCAACGGACAGACTGCCGTCAAATTTTTGCCAGGTTCCCCGAGTGGCGAATCCCTGGAAATAACCTTGATAACCCTCGCGAACGTTTTGGTGGAAAGAGATATCTTCCATCTCAAAACGATCGCGTTTCTTGGCGTCTTTATTTCGCTGCAGGCCGGCCGTCGGATCAATATCTATCCAAAAAATACAATCAGGCCTTAACCCACAAGAGCAATCGCATCGTAACCCACCAGTAGCGAATTCATTGAGGTGAAAGTATCCACCCCAACCCATCACGCCCCGGGCGGCGCACTGATAGGCGTAAGTGGCAGCTTCGTAGCGATCGCTGATCACCACATCGCCGCTTTTCAGCGCCGGTAAAATAACTTTTTCCACGTGTTGAGCGCGATCGGCTTCAAAAAGCAGCAACTCGGCGCGCTCTGACATTCCAACCTTGTAATCGGGATCCAGAAGGATCTTTCGGATATCGCGGCAAATACCTTCATCGCCACCCGGTTCTTTGGTCAGCAGAACGTTGCGGCCCATTTTCCGAATTTCCTCGGCCAGTAACTTTGCCTGCGTGGTTTTGCCACTGCCTTCTCCGCCTTCAAAAACCAGGAAAACTCCTGTTTTACTCATACTCCGATCCTCTTAAAAAGCTAAGTAATATTATAGCTGGTATAATGAAAGCATGAAAGTAAAAATACGCCGCATAGATAAATCCATTCCCCTTCCGGCCTACAAAACCGCCGGAGCCGTGGCTTTGGATTGCGCCGCCAGAATATCCATCATCGCCGAGCCGCAAAAATTGACTTTGATTCCATTGAACGTCTGCATCAAGCCGCCAGCCGGACATTATGTATTGATGGCCGGACGCAGCTCTCTGCCAAAAAAGGGATTGATCCTGGCTACCGGGATCGGGATCGGCGATGAAGATTTTTGCGGTAACGGCGATGAATACCACGCGCCGGTCTTCAACTACACTGATAAACCGGTGACGATAGAAAAAGGTGAACGGATCACGCAGATCATCATCAAGCCCTACGACAAAGTAGACTGGGAAGAGGTGGCCGATCTAGGCTCGCCTAACCGCGGCGGCTTCGGCACAACCGGAAAATAATTTCCGATTGATTAAATCCAGCTGGACTGCTACAATCTACCCGGTTCATTTAGGAGTCAGAACTTGAATAAGTTTCTGTCTTTCGCCGTTGTTTCTCTGCTGGTTGTTGGCTGCGCTACAAACCCGCCCCAACCCCCTGCCGAAAAATGGGTTGAGTTGGATGCGGGAAATTTTACACTTCAAACTCCACCGGACTGGGAGTATCAAGATCAACACAGCATAGAATCTAAGACGGGGATATTGTCCGACACAAAGGGCGCTGTGTTAATTTCTGACTTAGGACGAGATTCCAACTCAATGTCGGATTATGACAAAACCGACATGGTGCATTATGAAATTTTGGACGGCAAAGAAGCGAAGATTGTAATTGATAGAAAACACGGGATTATCGGCATGTATGTAAAATCGGCTAAAGTTCTGAATGTGCCCCGAGGAGACGAAAAAATGGAGTTCAATCTGTGTATCGTAGGAGGTGATTTAGATTCCAAGCAGATGGAACTCATATTGAAAATTTTCCGGACTATTAAATTCAAAAAGTGATAAAAAAACCGCGCTAACGCGCGGTTTTAATTATTTTCACTATTACTTCTTTCTTAGGCTCCACCAAAATACTTTCCTTATTCTGACCCATTGCCAACGCAAGCAGCGGAGGCACCGGAACAGGAATACCGATCACGCCCTCAACTGTTTCCCGGAATTTTGCCGGATGAGCGGTAGAAAGCACGATCATCGGAGTTTTAGAAAACCCGCGTTCTCTTAGCTTTTCCGCCGCGCACAACCCAACGGCGGTATGCGGATCGGCGACATAGTCATAACGGTCGTGCGTCCGGAAAATCGTGCGTCTCGTCTCCTCATCGGTGACGCAGATCGCCCGCAACACGGCCCGTAACTTGGCGCGATCATATTCATATAGATCCATGATCCGATCCCAGTTGCTGGGATTGCCTACATCCATCGCATTTGACAGGGTCGGGCTGGTTTTGCCGGTAAATAACTTTCCCGTTTCAAGATATTCCGGAATAGCGCTATTGGAATTGACCGCTGCAACAAACAACTCCGAAGGCAGCTTCATCTTCCGCGCGAACAGTCCGGCCGTCAGATTGCCGAAGTTCCCGCTGGGAACCACAAAGATCGGGCGCCGCGACACGTGATATTCCTGCCGCAAAACTTTCTGCGCCCAGAAATAATAGATCATTTGGGGCAACAAGCGGCCGATGTTGATGGAGTTAGCGGAAGACAACGGAAAATTTTTATTCAGTTCCCGATCGCCCAGGATCTCCTTGGCGATCCGTTGGCAGTCATCAAAATCACCCCGTACTTCCAGAGCGAAAATATTCTTGCCCATAGTCGCCATCTGTTTTTCCTGAAGATCGGTAACGCGTCCGCTGGGATACAAAATGAAAACCCGCACCCCGGGAACTCCGTAAAAACCACTGGCCACCGCGCTACCGGTATCGCCGGAGGTCGCCACGATGATATTCAGGGGATCTTGGACATCTCGGGCCGCAGCCATCTGGCGGGCCATGAAACGCGCGCCAAAATCTTTGAACGACAAAGTGGGACCATGGAAAAGTTCCAAAATAAAAAGATCATCGGCGATCTTTTTCAGCGGCACCGGAAAAGAAAAAGCTTCGTGGCAGATGTTCAAAAGATTCCCCTCGGGAACAAATCCCGTCAGAACATCCGCCGCGTCATCGGGAAAATCGCAGGAAGCGATCCGAGTTACTTCTGATGGAAACTTTTCGGGCATATACAGCCCGCCATCCGGAGCTAAGCCACTCATCAAGGCTTCCAGAAAGCCGACCTTCGACGCCCGCAATTCGGTGCTTCGATAGAGCATCTTACCTCCTCTTTTCTAAAAAGCAGCTTCTTAAGGAACTGGCTATTTTTTAACACAAATTAAAGACTCCGCCAATGGCGGAGTCACTTGATGTCGATGCCAACAAACTCATTCGGGTCCTTGTCGGAGTTGACCCAGTTCACGTCCTTACGATCCAGCCCCATCTTTTCCAGCGCCCGATCCCAGGTCTCCTGCGAATCGAATGACGCCATTTCGTAATCTTCTCCGGTTTCTTCGATCAAGATCGGATCCCAAATATAGCTCTGTCCGCCCAACCCCTCTCCCTCCATTGCGCGGGCGATCCGTTCTGCCGTCTTCCGGTCCCTGGCGGCGATCACCCGGATCAAACGCTTTCCCTCCAAAACCTGACTGTTCTTGTCGTAAACAAAGGTGCGGAAAATGATCTTGAATCGCTTCACCTGCTGCCTCCTTGATCGCAAAGCTAATACTTCTGCGATAATAAAATAAAATTGCTATCCAAGTAAAGAGGCGAGTCGCTCGCAAATTTCGTCGGGTTTCAACCCACGGCAATTGATCCGATCATACGCGTATCGTTCATAGAGAGGCCGGCGCTCCGCAAAAACTCCGGCTAGGCCTTTTTCTTTTAGGCCAATGATGCCTCGCTGATCTATCTGATAGCCAAGATTTTCGGCGATCATCTCCAGCGGCGTATCCAGATAAATTACTTTGGTTTCGGCAGTTATTTTCTCCATCGCCAACGGCAAATAAACAATGCTACCGCCGGGCGCAAAAACCGTTTTCTCCAAATTAATTCCGAGCGTATAAAATTCTTCCAACCGGGAGAGCTCGGCATCGCCTTTTTCCCGGGCGATCTGCGAGTGGGTTTTCCCCTCGCGGTCGCGGATCAAATTATCCAAGTCCACAAAAGAAAATCCCAAACGAGTAGCCAGCATCCGCCCAATAGTGGACTTACCGGCGCCCGGCATGCCGATCAAGGTAATCCCTTTAGCCACGAGGTTTCAGATATCCTTTCTTGAGTAAAAGTTCAGCATTAAGGATCGCCGCGCCGGCGGCCCCACGGATCGTGTTGTGGCCCAGAACCACCATTTTGAACCCCAGAATGGGATCTTCTCTCAAACGACCCACCGAAACCGCCATGCCGCCCTCTCGGTCACGATCCATCCGAACCTGGGGCCGGAAACCGTCTTCGTGATAGAAAAGCGGCTGTTGCGGAGCGCTAGGCAATTTTAATTTCTGCGGCTCTCCCTTGAAACTTTTAATAGCTCGCTTGATCTCGCCGAGTTTGGCCGGCTTGCGAGTGGAGAAGGAAACATTCAAGAAATGACCATCTCTGGTCGGCACGCGGTTACACTGGGCGGAAATTTTGATATTCGCTAACTTAAATCCGCTCTTCCGTGCCTCACCAAATAATTTTAACGGTTCCCATTCCACTTTCGGCTCTTCGCCACCGATCTGCGGAATAATGTTGTCTAAAATATCCAGCGAAGCCACGCCCGGATAACCGGCGCCCGAAATTGCCTGCATGGAAACCACGGAAATTTTGCTTACGCCCCACTTCTGCATTACCGGCTTGAGCGCCAGCACCAGCGGCGCCACTACGCAATTCGGGTTGGTCACAATAAATCCTTTCCATTTACGATTCGCCTGCTGCGCCGGAATGGCGGCTGCGTGCTCCGGGTTCACTTCCGGAACCATCAGCGGCACATCCGGATCTTGGCGATAATTTTTCGTATTAGAAATTACCGGATAGCCGGCGACGGCAAAAGCTTTTTCTATTTCTCCGGCTACGTTGGCATCCAGACCGGAAAATACGAAATCGCAATTCAAATTCGGCTTGGAGGCGTCCTGTACTTTCATTCCGCGGATGCTCTCCGGAATATCTACTTCCTGTTTCCACCGGCCGGCTACTGCCTCTTCATATTTTTTCCCGGCGGATTCTTTGGAAGCCGCCAAAGCGGTAATTTCAAACCAGGGATGGTTTTGCAGCAGCGTAATGAATTTCTGACCCACCGTACCGGTAGCGCCAAGAATTCCCACTTTCAGTTTTTTTCCGCCGGAGGCGGATCCTCCTTCGGAGGAAATTTTTCTATTCATGTTTTTTTATTCTCAAGATCCCGTTTAATACTGCTGCCGCAGTCACTTCCGCTCCGGCTCCGGCGCCACGGATAACCAGCGGGTTTTTATAATATTTTGTGTAAATAGCGAATATATTATCCGCCCCAGACAAGCCGGCCAATGGGTGATCTCCGGGAACTTCCCTTAGGGATGCCGAGAGTCTGCCATTCTGCAAAGTGCCGACATAACGCAAAACAGATTTTTTGGCTCTCGCCTTCTTTATTCGGCCGGCAAAATAGACATCCGGCTTAACTAAGCTTTCTAATTTTACATCCGCTAATTCGGCCGTCCAGCCCAGCTCGCGGGCCAAGATAAGCAGCTTGCGGCCGACATCCTGCCCGCTTAAATCCTCTCTTGGGTCAGGCTCGGTATAGCCCAAAGCCTTCGCCTGCGCCACCAGATCGCCAAATTTTCTCTTGCCATCAAAATTATTAAATAGGTAGCTCAAAGTTCCGGAGAATACTCCTTCAATCTTTCTCACCTCGTCGCCTGCAGCCAATAAATTCTTGATGCTGGAAATCACCGGCAAACCGGCGCCCACATTGGCATCATAATGAAATTGCTTTTTGTGATCGGCCAATACTTTGCGCAAAGACTGATAATCTTTCAATGGCAAAACGTTGGCCTTTTTATTAGGTGTGACGATATGAAATCCGGCTTTCACCAACTGCGGATAGGATCTTGCGATCTTCTCACTAGCGGTGCAATCCACAAAAACTTTTTCTCCGCTCATAGCCGCGGCGCTAGCAATAAATTCCGACAGATCGGCTTTCTCGCCATTCTTCAAAGCCTTTTTCCAGTTTTTTAGATCAACTCCGGATTCTGCCAGGATCATCTTCTCTATATCGGCAATGCCGCCCACCATTAGTCCCCGGCCCTGTATCTGCCGCAGTAATTCTCCACCAACAACTCCAGTGCCAACCAAAAATACCCGCAATGGCTTGGCATCAAAAAATTCCGAATGCAAAGCCTGAATCGCCGGAATCTTATTGGCTTCATCCACCACCAAGGAAACATTGCGCTCCGAGCCACCTTGCGCGATCGCCGCGATATTGATCTTTGCCTTGCCTAAAGAATGAAAAATTTTTCCGGCGATTCCGGGAACACCCCGCATATTATCCCCGACAATCGCCACGATGCTCTGGCCGTCTTTTCTTTCGACGGCTACTTTGCCTTTGCGGATTTCTGTTTCAAATTCGGACTTGATAGAACTAATCGCCCGATCGGCTTCCGATTTTTTTACCGCCAGACAGATCGTGTGTTCGGAGGAAGCCTGCGCTATCAAAACCACATTGGCTTTTGCATTAGCCACCGCTCGGAAGACCCGCTCCGCCGTTCCCGGAATACCGGCAAGCTCGGTGCCACCTACGGTTACCAAACTCATTGAGTCCACCGAAGAGATATTCTTCACAAGGCCTCCGCTACTAAAGACTGACGACTCACGACTTATAACTGTACCCGGGTGTTTGGGATTAAAAGTATTTTTGATCAAAACAGGAATTCCTTTTTTGATCGCCGGTAGCATGGTGGCCGGATGGATAACCTTAGCTCCAAAGTAGGCCATCTCAAACGCTTCTTCATAACTGATCTGTGGCAAAGTGAAAGCGGTTTTTACTATCCTGGGGTCGGCCGTCATCACACCGTCAGCGTCCGTCCAGATCTCTACCGCGTCCACGCCAAGCGCCGCGCCGAAAATCGCTCCACTGTAGTCAGAACCCCCGCGACCAAGCGTAGTGGTCTTTCCGGCAACGTTAGAGCTGATGAAGCCGGTGATAACGGGAACGGCGACTGGCGACTGGCGACTGGCGACTAGTTTGGAAAAAAACTTTTTGATATTTCGGTTGGTAGCCACAAAATCCACGGCGGCATTTTGAAAATTGGAATCAGTTTTTACCAATTCCCGAGAATCTACCGCAACGCTGGGAGTTTTTTTATTTAAATAAGAAGCGAGTAGGTTGGCTGACAAGCGCTCACCGAAACTGACGACTAGATCCAACGCCATCGGGGAGGCATCGCCAAGCAATTTTATTCCTTTGATCACGCCTTCCAACTCCAAAAGTAATTCAGTTGGCGCGGCAACTTTAAGTTCTTTAGCAGCAGTTAGGTGTTTTTCTTTTACAAAATCCAGGTCTAGGGCCAATAACTTATCAGTCACCCCCTGCATCGCCGAAACAACCACTACCACGTCGCCTTTTTTGCGCGCATCCAGCACAATTTTAGCGACGTTTTTGATCCGCTCGGCCGAACCGACGGAAGAACCGCCAAATTTCATTACCCGAGAAAATTTTGCCGCTCTTGGCATAACGGCCTAATTATAGAGAGTTTTTCCGCTTTTATCTAGGTATC
>CAZDBT010000026.1:0-9045 GCA_964503795.1 uncultured Candidatus Saccharibacteria bacterium | reverse complement strand
ACAAAGGCCCGGCAACCGATAAGCCGGTAGTGGTGCTGATCGATGGCGAGAGCGCCTCGGCTTCCGAGATATTCTCGGAGGTAATGCAGGAGTATCAGCGCGCGACCATCATCGGAAAAAAGAGCGCCGGCGCGGTTGAGGTAGGGAATTTCATTCCGATGGACAATGACGCGGAAGTGATGATCACCATCGCCCAGGTTTACACCCCTTCCGGTAAGATCCTGGAAAAAGTCGGTGTAACTCCCGATATAGTGCTGGGTCTGACCGACAAGGATGTGGTGGCGGGCAAGGATCCGGACGTTGAGAAGGCGTTGGAGGTTCTGAAGTCTAAGATTGAAGGAAAATAAGCTCTGGCTTTACGCCAGGGCTTTTTTTATCTATAATTCACAATATTCAATTGTGCTGGTGTAGTTCAGTGGTAGAACGCTTTCTTGGTAAGAAAGAGGTCGCGAGTTCGATTCTCGCCACCAGCTCAGAATAGCGACCGAGTTGATTTTATTAGGCTTATCGGCTATTATTTATAACCAATATGGCAACGTCAAAGTTTTCCCAAAATTTGATCAAATTGAAGTGCGCAACCTGTAACCGGGTGAATTATTATACCCGCAAGAACAAAAAGCTCGTGGAGCGCAAAATTGAGCTGAAAAAGTTCTGTAACTGGTGCCGTAAGCATACGGTTCATAAAGAATCTAAAAAATAAAAACCGCCCCAGTGGGCGGTTTTTATTTGAGGTGTTATACTGGTAAAAGTTATTTTTAAGGGGTAGGTCATGCGCAAGATCCTAACCGCCGTTTTTTGTTTGTCCAGTTACGCTGCTTCCAAAGCGGAAGATCCTAAGCCGGCGGAGGTCAAGAAACCGCAGATCTGTTGGGAGTCCATCGAGCTTTACGATGACAAGGACTTCCAGGACAAGATGGATCCGGATGAAGATGCGGCCAAGAACTTCAAAAAGAAAACGCCAAAATACGAGGCGGAGATCAAAGAAAAGGCCGAGAAGATCCTGGCCGACAAGGGAGTCGAGCTAGTGGAGTGCCCTCTTCATACTTTTGATGGCAGCGGTCTGAAGCGGGTAACCGCTGATGATAAGCCTTTGCACCTGCGGCTCTCCTTCGCTTACGACGGAGTATTTATTATCACCGGCTACGTGAAAGTGGAAGTCGTGGATAGCGACAACAATGTGGTGATCACTTTCAAGCGGGATAAGAGCGCTAGTATCATCACTTTGCTTAGCAGGGAAAAGCGGCGAAAAATTATTACCGAGTTCGGCACCGAAGTTTTCGAAGAGTTGGGCGACCAGATCAACGAATGGCAATCAAATAAACAATAGCCCCTAGGGGGCTATTTATTTTTCTTGCCGAAAGGGCGAAATCCTACTATATTGGTCCTTACGGGGGAGCGTCGTCCAACGGCAGGACTTCGGTCTCCAAAACCGACTATTACGGTTCGAATCCGTACGCTCCCGCAAAGTAAAAACCGCCGGAAGGCGGTTTTTAGTTGGGAATCATGAATTTCTTGCAGAACCTTCGGGCGGTGGCCAGGATGCGATCTTTTTGCCACAGGCCATCAACGAGATGCTGGGGGAAAATTTTTGTTCCATTCAAAGCGCCGAGCATTCCGCCAACGATCGAGCCGTTACTGTCGGTGTCGCCGCCGGCGCTCACGACCTCGTAGAGCGTTTCAATGCTGTCCGGGGCTTTCAGGAAGAAGGCATAGCTGAAAGGCAGGGAATTGTAGACGTAGCCGCTGCCCTGCCCGAAAGAGTCAGAAATTTCTTCGGCGCTTTTTCTGGTCCAATCTTCTTTCTCAAGCTGGTGCATCCGGTGGAGCAAACGATCGGTTTCGAATCCGCCCGGGTCCAGTACCGGCCGATCGCCCATCGCGCTGGCCATTCGCGCCCGGGATTTAAAGACTGCTTGCGAGAAGCCGGTAGCCGTCAGCAAGCAGTAATTCAGTATTTGGGCATGAGTCATCGTCGCGGAAAAGGCGATCCGGGTATGATGGGTCATGCAGGTCAGATTCGCCAGTAGATCGATCAGTTTTTTGGTGGACAGGCGGGGGCGGATCGGTCGTTCGTAATGCGCGGCGATGTAGGAGGCGACAGGAGCGATCTTCATTACCACTCCGTTGCCAATTCCGTCACCCTGTTTTTCCGGAAAGCCCGATTTTGACCAATGCGTGCCTTTCCCTGATTTTTTTACTGAATTGCGGGTGCTTTTGCACCAACCAAGATCGGTTTTCTCCAGCGCCTTTACGTGGCGCTGGGCCAGATCATCCAGATCAATTCTGCCTTTGGCGATCAGGGATTCGCTGACTACTAGGGTGAGTTGGGTGGCATCGGTCCACATTCCGGCTTTCAGTTTCCCAGCGAACTGTTCATGATCGGTCGGTTCCAGATATTCTTCAATTCGCCCATATTTTTGCCGGATCGCTTCCAGCGACAAGGTTTCTACCGGCATTCCTAGAGCATCACCGATGGCTACACCCAAGAACATTCCTTCTATCTTATCGCGACAGATCGCGGAAGCCATTTTCATCTCTCTTAAGATCTGGTCTGATTCTAAACATTTTTGTCCGCTTTGCAAAATAAAAACCGCGTTGGCCAAAATTGGCAAACGGTGTGTTAAAATACCTGCATGACGAATAAAACCGAAGTGGCGGTGTTTGGCGGAGGATGCTTTTGGTGCACCGAGGCGGTTTTTAAAATGTTGAAGGGTGTGACATCCGTGGAGCCGGGATATTCCGGCGGCGCGAAGCCGAATCCGACCTATGAAGAAGTTTGCGGCGGCACTACCGGACACGCGGAAGTAGCGAAGGTGGAATATGATCCGGCGCAGGTGAAATACCGGACCTTGCTGACGATCTTTTTTGCCAGCCATGATTCCACTACGCTCAATCGCCAGGGGGCCGACGTTGGGACGCAATATCGGTCGGTGGTTTTTTATACGACTGAAAAGCAACGCGAGGAGGCGTTGAAATTTATTGATGAATTGAATGCTTCTAGCGAAGAGGGGAGCCCGGTGGTTACCGAAGTGACGGAGCTGGAGAAGTTCTGGCCGGCGGAAAATTATCACCGCGATTATTACGCGAAGAATCAGAACCAGTCCTATTGCCAGGTGATCATCGCCCCGAAATTACAAAAAGTTCAAAAAGAATTCGCGGAATTGTTAAAATAAAAATATGAAGAAAGACGAAGAATTGTCTCCGGAGTTGAAAAAGGTGGCGCGCGAAGGCGGTACGGAAGCTCCTTTTGCCGGAAAATATGTGAATGAGCATTCAAAAGGAATGTATAAGTGCGCGGTCTGTGGCAACGAGCTGTTCTCTTCCGACACAAAATTTGATTCCGGGACCGGCTGGCCGAGCTTTACCGAACCGGCGAATCTGAAAAATATTGAATTGAAAGAAGATACGAGTGGTGGCATGCGAAGAACGGAAGTGGTTTGCAAAAATTGTGGCGCTCATCTCGGTCATGTTTTTGATGATGGTCCGAAAGAGAAGGGCGGCAAGCGCTATTGTATCAATTCGGTCTGTTTAGAGCTGGAGAAGAAATAACCTGCTACAATCTATTTAGTTGACAGTCAGGAGGCGATTCGTGAAAGAGCGGGAAGAGCTCACGCCCGAAAATCGCCAACCGGCGACAGGGGAAAGCAAGGAAGAGTTCCTTAACAACGTGGATTGTTTGACGGAGCGTGGCTATGTAGGCGAACAGGGCTCGCGTCTTAAGGAGTATGATCTGAAGGATGGCCGGAAGATCGAATTGTTTTATAACTCCGCCGAGGGAATGAGGGGTGTGGAGGAGTTCACGGATGATCCGACCAAGGCCCAGATGAACCTGTTGGAGCCTATGAACGGCAATGACAACAACCTCAAGATGACCACTTGTTACCTTAAGCGTAGCGGCGCCGTTGAACAGCATATCAGCCTGCGGGATCTGAATAAGGACAGAGAGCGACACATGAAATCGCTTGAGAAGCTGGAGGGAGGCGGCGATGATTTCCGGGAAGAGATCATGAAATTTCTAGAGGAGATAAAGCATATAAAGAAATCCATGGAGCAGGCGACCCAGCTTGGACTCGCCTTTGTTTCCGAGGCGGATCTGCGGTCAATGAATGAAATACTGCGCGCGTTGATCGCGGAACAAGAGAACCAGAAAAAATAAAAAGCCCCCGCTATTTGCGGGGCTTAGTGTTTTTTAGGCTCACCAACTGCGCATCGATCTCCAGTTTATTCTCGACAAAGAGCAGGAAAATGGCTTTGGCGGTTTTTTTCTTTGGGGTATTCAGAAGTTTAGCTATCTGGGCGACTGTTGCGCAACGATGCAATTTGGACCGCTTCCGGAGCAGCCGGAGGATTTTTTGCGGCAGGGATTTTTTCTTCAACTCTTTCGTCTCCGTCTTGGGCTGAATTTAAAATACTTTTTTATTTTCCGAAATGCAAGTTTCTATTGATATTCTATGGGTGATGCCGTATATTTTATTCAGTTAGTTGGCACCTTGAAAACAATCAGGAGCAAGCGGATGAAGAATGAAAAGAATTCGGTTTCTTTCGTGGTGGTTTCGGGTCTGGACTTCCCTAAAGGGAGTCGTAAGTACCTGATGAATCTGATGAAGCAGATCGTGGAGAAACACGATGCCGCTTTCGTCATCATCGCCGGTCACGCCATCAACGGTACGGAGATGGACAAGGAGCTGAAACTGCGTTGGCAGAAGGCTCGCGAAGAGGCGAAGGCGGCGAAGGAAAAGTTTACTCCGGAAATGAAGGAAGAGGTCAAGAACGACCTCATTAAGGAGATGGCCAACCGTTTCAACGAGTTCTTGCCGGCGATCAAGGGTGTGAACTATCACATCGTGGTTGCCGAAAAGATCTACGACCATGAGATCGGTTACCGCATCTTGGAAGTCACGCAGAAGCTGCGCGGCGGCAGTCAGGGCGACATCCGTCTCTTCAATGATACGGAAGCCAAGATCCCCGTTCAGCTGGAGGGCTTTGATGATGAGAAGAGCGGCAAGGATGGCAACATCCGTGTTCTCGTTCCCAACAGCAAGCCCTGGTTCTACAAGAACGTCACCGGCGTGATGCAGCGGCTGATCGACGGACTTTCGGGCAAGGCCCAGTCCCCGGCGCCGCGTCTGATCGTGGTCGGTTGCACGGGCACGGGAGCTTTCATCCCGCGTTATTGCGGCACCCCCTGCATTGCGGTGCCGACGCACCACAAACTTCACAAGCAGACGTCCACCGAAAACATGGTGGGCTGCACGGTGGTTACCATCAATCGCAAGGATGATGGCATCTTCGAGATCGTCTGGCAGCCCTATGATTACCGGACGGTCATCTTCAACGAGAAGGAGCTTTCGCTCCCGAAGGATCTGAATCGCGACCATCACAAGGTGTTGGAGGCTCTCCAGCCCAGCAGCGCTTCGCTGAAGGCGATCGAAAATCGTCTAAGCAGTCATGTACGCAAGCCGTGGTCGCTGGAAAAGGTCCAGAAGCTTCTCGACGAGCTGAAGAGCCGAAGGGTCATTTCTTACAACGAAAAAGAAAATCGTTTCGCGATCAGCGAGGCTTTGATCGAAAAGGTCAATGTTTCGCTTGAGGATCTGTTCAAGAACAGTAAGGCGGTGACCTATGTTCAGAAGTCCTGCTGGCATGTGGGCGCGCTCAAGTCGCTGACCTACTCGGTTCTGCATTACGAACCGTTGCTGGCGGAGGACTCGGACGCGATCATCGTTTGTGGCGACATCTGCCAGGGTATCTCGCATAACTACGAGTACAATGGCGAATTGTTGCCGACGCTGAACGGCGTGGACAAACAGCAGCTGATGGCTGCCAAGATGCAGGCGAAGATCATCATGGACGTCTTCGCTGCCCGCTGGGCGAAGCTTAAGGAAAAGCGTTGCACGATAGAGGCGGTGCGTAGCTGTCTGGTGACCTATCTGTTCAAAGAGGGTAACCATGACGAGCCGCGCTTCAGCCATTCCAAAGATTCTATTGCTCTGGTTCTGTTCGCAACGGAGCTGCGACGCACGCTGGTCATCGAGATCATCAAGTTCCTGGAAGCCAACAAGTGCGACACGCTGAAGATGCAGGATATTGAAGCGCTGGTTACCGAAAAGGTGCTGCGTATCGGCGAATTGAGTGTTGCCGAGATCGCCGGTATTCCGATCGGTCTGCAGCATCCGCACCAGGGTCGTACGCAGGCCAAAGGCGCTCGTATCCAGCAGACTTCCGATTTCTTCCGCCAGGGCCTGCAGGATCTTCCGAAGGGCTATCACAACAAGGTGGCGATCGTTGGAGTGGCAAACTTCCACGAAGCGGCTGCTATCTGCACCTCGGCTTTCGGCAGAACGACACTGGGCATCATGACGGCCAGCGAGCTGTTCATGACGACCTTTGAGAACAACTTCAACAAAGTAGTGGAATATGGCCTCGCTAAGGTCCGGGCCGAGTTCAACGAGGCCGGTCAGTTCCTGACGGCCAGCGTCCGATACGTGATGAGCTCGCCGGGCGAGATCTTGAAGGAAGACCGCGAGATCGTCATGACGGACAAGCTGACGAATGAGGTGATCGCCCGTCACTGCCAGAAACTGCACAAGCAGTTTGATGTTCCCTGGAGATAACCGAATCTAAGCCCCGGAAAACGGGGCTTTTTTGTTGGTTGCAATCCATTTCACCTTTGAGCTAACCTTTGGATAGAACGTTGATAGAAATGGAGCGCTTATGACGGAATCAAGATCAGTGGCGCTCGACACGAAAACGTTGAGCGCTGAAGGACGGGTCCTGTTGGAGGTTCTGAAAAAAGAGATCGTCGGACAGGACCGGGCGGTGATCGAGGTGGTGAAGGCGATGGAGGTCGCGCGCTCTCCGTTGCGTCGGAAGAACCGGCCTCTGGGAGTTTTTTTGTGCATGGGTCCGACCGGGACCGGGAAAACCTCTCTGCCGAAAGTTCTGGCCAAGTATCTTTTCAAAAGCGAAGAGGCTCTGACCTTCGTGAGTCTGAACACTTATTCCGAAAATCACCGTGTTTCCACGTTGGAGGGTTCTCCGCCCGGCTATTACGATCACGTCGATCCCGACAATCCGGCGAATACTTTCAGCAATAAGCCGCCTCTGCGACAGTGGAATCTTGATAGGCATCATCACTGTTACCTGGCCAAGATTCACGCTGACGAGATCAAGTATTTGAATAAAGAGATCGACAAAGTGAAAAGGATTGAAAATGAGATCGGCAGGATGAGTGACAGAGAAAAAGAGCTGGAAGACGAGATCGTTGGGATCGTGGCCAAACTAAAAAAGCTTCCTGAAAACGGCGGCGCCGGGTCGGATCGGCAGAAGTTGTCGGATAAACTGGCGGTGGTCAAGAACGAACTGAAGCAGTTGGCGGACGCTAAGTCGGAAAAGTGGTCCCGGTGGTGGAGGCTGAAAGAGGCTACCAGGAAAATGTACGAGCGGGCGAACCGCGAGGGCTGGATCTATAGTCCGGAAAAGCCGCCTACCGAATTGATGTCTATTGTGGTGTTCGACGAGATCGAGAAAGCTGACTCGAAGATCTTAAACCATCTGATGACGATCATGGATGAGGCGAAGTTGACCCTGGCAAACGGCGAAGAGCCCTCATTCCGAAATTCAATCATCTTTATGACATCAAATACCGGTCAAAAGGAGATGGATCTAAGCAAGCGGATCGGCTTCGGAAAACTTGGTTTGAAAGATCAGGATAAGATGGTTTACCATACCGCGCTGGCTGCGGCGAAAAAAACTTTTTCTCCGGAATTTATTGGCAGATTCAGCAAAGTCTTGGTTTTTCGTTCGCTTAGGCGGGAGCAGGTAATGGAGATCTTCGACATTCAAGTCCGGAAGCTCCACGACAACTTGAACGAAAACAACATCCCGCTGGTGGTGAAGGTGGATGAGGAGGTAAAGAATTTCCTGGTGGATCTGGCGATGAAGTACCCCGAAGAAGGAGCGCGGGTCATGGAAAGGCGTTTCCGGGATAAAGTGACCGCCGATCTGGCTCTCGCTTTTAATACGAAGCAACTTACCGGCGCCGGCGAGATCCGAGTCTCACTTCTTTCCTGCGTAGGCGAGGAGATAGAGCTGGGATACGAGTATTTTCCGACAGAACCAAATCCCGCGGAGTAACCGCGGGATTTTATTTTATTTTTTGAGCGGGTAAGGGGAATCGAACCCCTGTCTTTAGCTTGGAAAGCTAAGGTAATGCCATTATACGATACCCGCTTATTTTTCCATTAATTATACAATTAACTTGATTAAAGTAAAGAAATATATAATGTTTAATGTAGCTCGCCGCCTATAGGGCGGCGTGTTGTCTTATGAGCAAGATCAAACCAGCGCATATTATTACAGTCGTGCTTGCCGCGGCCGTGGTTTTGGTGTTGCGCTACGTGATATTTCCGGCCAAATTCTTGCCGGGAGAATTTACCGAGGCGCGCATTAAGGGTTCGGAGGTTGCTCAAAAGATCGTTCAGCTGTCACGCGAAAATCTGGCCTTGTTGGATAAAGTGGCGACTTATGATCAACAAAACAATCACTCCGAAGCTCTGATCGCTATTTCCAACGCGCTTATTAAGAACCGTGAGAACCAGACCGAGGCCATCCGCCTCGCTCAACAGTTGACTGTAATGGCCGAGCAGGCGCCCAGGATCAGACCTGCTTACGCCAGCGAAGTCGCTACCGAAGCCGTCGCCTCGGAGGTTACTTTAGTTAGCAGATTGATCACTTATAATGACTATCTGAACCAACTTTTCGAAACTCTGAAAGTGAAATTCGACAAGCCCTGGGTGACTTACTTGGATGGCCAGGTTAACGATCTGGTTAATAAAACAAACGATGAAGCTCAAGCGATCAATGAATTGAATAAAAAGTTTGTTTCTTCAATGGCGGAGCTGGATGTTATCTTCGGAAAATAGATTGCGGATATCCCAATTTTTGGGATAATATTGCGATAGAGGTTCATATCGGGGAGTAGTATACCGGCAGTACGCGTGTTTTGGGAACACGTAGACCGGGTTCAATTCCCGGCTCCCCGAC
>CAZDBT010000025.1:0-9467 GCA_964503795.1 uncultured Candidatus Saccharibacteria bacterium | reverse complement strand
TTTTAGGCGCAAAAAAATAACGGGCCGGCCCGCCTATCTTGTAGTTGCTGTATTGCTTTAAACTGACGTTTTCCTGAAATTGCATCTAGTTTCAATCTAAACGATTTTTGCCATTCAGCCAAACCGATATATAATAAATTGGTCGGCTCTCTGATGAGCTGTATGGACGCGCACTCACTCAACACAAATTGTATTGGAGGTCACCACATACAGCTCATTAGGGAGCGGAATAAAGATCGGGCTTTACCGCCCGGTTTTTTTATAGTAAAATATTCGCAGTTCATTTAGGAGACGGCTGATGCCCGAAAAGATCAAGATCGACGGCAATTCCTGGCACTGCAAGCTTTACCGCCTGCACTGGACAGATGACCCCAAGGATCTCTGCTCTTACGCGCGAAGAGTTTTCACCTCACTGTTGATCATGACCTTAGTAATCGGAATTATCGCCTGCATTTTGTTTTTTAGTGGATTCCGAATCCAACACGCCATAAGAGAATTTGGCGGACCGCTTATGCTTGAGACATTATTGATGTTCTTGGCAGTTATCGCGGTAATGGCAGCCCTACTCGGAGGAGTGATCGCCCTCATTCAATACGGGTATAAGATCGGGGAAGGCGCCCGCAAATTAGCCTACCACTGCGCTCCCAACCTACTCCGCGAATGGCTAAAGGCCAAGAAAGAAAAATACTGCCCGCTGGTAGAAATTGATTACAGCGAAAACAAACGAGCTTAACCGCTCGTTTTTTTATACAAAAAATCCGCCCGAGGGCGGATTAAATTTATTTAGAAAACGACAGTGAAGGATACCAGGTAGCCCATGCGTTCGTAGGTAAACCGGTATGTCTGAACACGCTTTACGTCATCCTGACTCCAAGACACAAGTTCCAAATTCGAACATACCATTCCGACCGTGAGATGTGCACTTTGATCTCCCATGAGCTGAACCGGATCGCTCCGAAATCCATTCCAATTGAATACTACGGTGGTGTGAGTAAGTCCGGTCGGGTTCTCTCCTGCCTTGGGAGCTTCCATGGGGACATATTCAACATATGAGACCAATGCGGAAATTTTCGGTGGAATAAGCTCGTCCATAGTGCGGTAAGGGGGATTGTGGGTTGTTTCAGTCTTGCATCCCACAAACCCGAGGGACAGCACTGCGACCAGAACCAGCAAAGCAACTTTCCTCACGGCTTTCTCCTTGAAAAGGAACTGAAGTAGATATTATCAAAACTGCCCGCATTTAACAAGGTGAGGGCGCGTTGGTTTTCAATCCAACTTAAGCGAAACTTTTCTAGCTTATCCGAAACCCTAGCGAGCTTAATCGGCTTTGGAGGTTTTTGTATAATTTTTCATAACAAAAACCCGATTAGCGCGAGCGACAAGCAGAGTTCGCCGCCGGAGCGAACGGAGCGGGTTGAGGGAAGCTAGAGAAGTTGAGCGCCTTATTTCGCGTATTCCACCGCCCTCGTCTCCCTTATCACATTCACCTTAATTTCTCCCGGATACTTCAGTTCCGATTGCACTTTGGAAGCCACATTCTTGGCGAGCTGATAAGCGCCAAAGTCGTCTATCTTTTCCGGCACTACAAAGATACGGATCTCGCGGCCGGCCGATAAAGCATAGGCCTGCTTCACACCTTCAAAGCTGGTGGCGATCTTTTCCAGATTCTCCAAGCGCTTTAGGTAATTTTCCACCGTGTCGCGGCGGGCGCCCGGACGAGCGGCAGAAAGAATGTCCGCGCAAGCCACGATAAAAGCTTCGGTGGTAGCGAACGGATATTCCTCATGATGCGCCTCCATCGCCAAAATAACTTTCGGGTCAATATTATATTTCTGTAAAATTTTGCGGCCCAAATTCACGTGCGTGCCTTCCACTTCATGGCTGATCGCCTTGCCAATGTCGTGGAGCAATGCTCCCCGCTTGGCAATCTCCACATTGGCTCCCAGTTCAGCGGCCATAATGCCGGAAATGTGCGCCATCTCAACCGAATGGACCAGCACATTCTGCCCGTAGCTGGTGCGGAAGTGCAACCGGCCGATCAAGGTCAGAATTTCTTTCGGGAAATCAATGATGCCGAGCTCAAGCGCTGCCTGCTCGCCGATCTCCTGCATCCGTTTCTCAAGTTCATTTTTCGCCTCTTCAACTTTCTCTTCAATTTTCGCCGGCTGAATACGGCCGTCTTTTATTAATTTTTCCAAAGCCATGCGAGCGGTTTCGCGACGCAACGGGTCAAAGGAAGAAATGATGATGTTCTCCGGAGATTCATCCACGATCAATTCCGCGCCGGTTAAGCGTTCCAGGGTGCGAATGTTGCGGCCCTCCCGGCCGATGATCTTACCTTTCAATTCCTCGTTGGGCAGGGTAAATACGGTCGTGGTCAGATCGGCCACGTGCGAGCGGGCATACCTCTGCATCGCCCCGGTGATGATCTCCAAACTTTTCTTTTCCACTTCTTCCCGCTTATCTTTCTCCAATTCCTGTAGCTTCCGGATCAGTTCGTGACGGCTCTGCTCTTCCACTTCACTCATCAACCGAGTTTTCGCTTCAGCGGCCGACAAACCGGCGATCTTTTCCAACTGCGCGATAGCTTTAGTTTGCGTCTCCGACACTTCTTTCCTAGCCTCGTCAATCTTTCCCAATTCCACTTTCAGCTGGCCTTCCTGGGCAGTCAGACCCTTAGATTGCTGATCAACTGATTCCTCTTTCCGGCGGATACGCTCTTCCAGCTTATCTACTTGCGACTTGCGCTCACGCTCTTCTTTTTTCGCTTCGTCCAAAAGACTCACCGCCTTTTCCTGCGCTTCCAGAATTATCTTTTGAGCTTTTTGTTCGAGCGAGCTAGCTTGCTTTGCGGAAAGCAGTTGACGAACCAGATATCCGAGGGCTGTTCCTACAAATAACAAGGCCCCTCCGAACAGGAGTGTTTGTAACATAGTTAATAGATAATTGATTTAATTTCGTGAAATACATATTCGACTTGTATTTATCCACACTATACCGCTGTTGACTTTCAAAGTCAATTCCTGTATTATTGCAGATAGAGTGATTGTGAGTATGTCCTAATCCAGCGCAAGCCGGATTGAGAGATACCCTGTCAATTTGTGGCTAAAGACCTCGCGCAAGCGGGGTCTTTGGTTTTTCAACGACTATTCTGTATAATGAACTTAGAGACAAGGTCGTTTTAAAAAAATCATTTTATGAAAAAAGAAGGACTGGTAGCAGCAGTAATGAAAGCGGCCAAATTAGAGACTAAAAAGGCCGCGCAGGAAGCGGTGAACGCGGTGTTTGATACCATCACCAAAACCTTGAGCCGCGGCGAAGAAGTGGGCGTTACCGGCTTTGGCGCTTTCCGAGTGGTCAAAGCGAAGGCCCGAATGGGCGTCAATCCGAAGACTGGGGCAAAGCTCCAGATCCCGGCGATGACCAGGCCAAAATTCCGCGCCGGCAAAGAGTTGAAAGACGCAGTCAGATAAATAAAAAAATTCCCGCGTGAGGCGGGGATTTTTATTTAAGGGCCTTCCTACTGGGGGGTTAGAACCTTACGGACCTCGGCGCTAATTTCAATAAATCTTTTATAGGCCAACTTTATCTTAGTGATGGAATCATTCAACAACCCCCGGATCTCTTTATCGTGGTCGCCTTCGGCGGTCAATAAGCTCTCGGCCTGATCGCGCAGATCGGCGGCGGCGGTCAACAAAAGCCTGGCTTCGGCCAACAAAACTTGCGACTTATTATCTTTCAAGATCTTTAAGTCCATTAACCGGCCAACATCGGATCGGATCTTTAAATAGCGGGTTTCGGCAACTTTCAAAACTGATTTCACCTGAAAAGTCAGCAAAAAATCTACGATCCTGGGCGCCTCGATATTGAAAAAAGATTCCCGCCACCCTTGCAGCTGACCGGCTATGAATTTCACATCGGCAGTCTCGGCGTCTATCTGCAGAGCGGTGATGTATTTCGCCGCGTCATCCAGGAAATTTAAGTACTCATCCCGCTGCGCCGACTGATCTTCATCCAAAACTTTCAGACCGGATAGGCTCTTTTGCAGATCATTGATCTGAGCCATAAACACCTCTAATATTCCCTTGAGTTTTTCGCGCGCGGAAAGCTTATTGGCGCCATCCTCCAGATCGCCAAGAGTCGCTTTTGCCGCTTCGGATTGAGCGGAGGCGGTTGGAATGATCTCTGCGGCAAAAACAGGGCTAATAACCCCAAGAAAACTGATGGCGGCTATTACGGTGGCCGCCAACCCGCCCAGGCGGGTAAATTTCAACTTACTTTTATCAAAAATCATAGACTAAGGTCTTTGAGTAATTCGTCTATCTTCACACCAACTTCCTTATCGGAGTTGATATCATATTTCGCTTGACCAACTTGGATCTGGAACCCCACATTGTCGGCCTCGGCTTGGATATTTTTCTGATTGATGCTGGAAAGCATTACCGGGGAAAGATTGCGGATATTAAAGAAAGATACTCCGCCCAGAACGATAAACAACAGGCCGCTCGCCAAGGTCAGGGCCGCGCCCAGTTTGATGCTCTGCAGAACGCTACCGCGGAAAACGAACCAACCGGCGCTATGTTGCGGCGCGGAAGTAACCAGATTCCGGGAACGAGAAACAAAGCCCTCGTCGGGAACAATAGATCGAAGCGATTTTAAAAATTTGATCAGTTGGTCTTCCATAGCTTTGCTTTTAAATTATTTACGGCGCGATGCTGAAGCAATCGGACCGCTCCGTCGCTTTTTTTCAAAGCGCTGGCGATCTCTTCATTGGACAGATCTTCGATGAACTTCATCACGATCACATCTTGCTGATCAGGACTCAAAGAAGCGATCGCCTCTTTGACCTCTTCCAAGGCCAACGACCTGTCCAGTCCGCCTTCCAAAGCGCCCACAACCTCAAAGAGGTTTTCATCAACATCATCAATGCTGGTGTGCATCTTTTTCGTGCGGTAGTGGTCAATGACCTTGTTCCGGGCTATTTGATATAACCAGCTGGAAAAAGGAAAGCCCTGAAATTTATAGCTTTTCAGGTTCTGCCAAGCAGAGAGAAATACTTCATGGGTCAGGTCTTCGGCGTCGGGCTTATGGTTGGTCTTAACCATCACGAACCTATATATAGGAGTTACGTAATGATCATAAAGCTTCCCAAAGCTTTGATGGTCGCCGTCTTTGGCCTGTTTTATTAAATTGATTTCTCCCTCTAGCATATATAACGAATAGGGGCTTTTTTGGTTACTTAGGCTCAAAATGAGCCTATTTAGCCTTATCCGACCCCAATTAATAATACCATAACATATACCAAGCCCGGCTTTTTAGCCATATCAGCCAAAATCCGGGAATTTCTGGCAAATCTGTGAGATAATGGATACATATGAACAAGATCATCTCTTTCGTGATATCGGAGACTCCGCGTCTCAAAAAGGGGGAGGTTTTGGAACAAAAACCGCTTCAAAGCGCCCCTCAATACTATGAATCGGCTATCCCCCACCAGTTCGCCCTTGGGGAAGAAAAGGCTAAGGTGGGAGGCAGAGATGTGCAGTTTTTAGTGCGTTCCTACCCGCCGGACAATATGGTAGTCGAAGCCTCGATCGAGGTGGAGGATATTTTCTCCGACCAAGCTTTCAAGCTACGGGAAGAGTTGATCAATGCCTGCCAAAAAATTTCCCAAAAAAGAGGCGGGAAGCCGGAGTTAAGCGAGGAATATTCAGTGGCTCTGGTTTCCGGCTATGAAGGCGATCCGGAACAGTTCTTATCCAAAGGCAAAGAGATCGCCGCGTTTTTGAAATCGGAAAAGGAACCTCTGGATGAGAACGAGATCGAGTACACGCTCTCCAAACAGATCAAATATGGCAATAATGACCTGGTCATCGTGGATTGGGATGGCGCTTTTGTTTTTGACACCAAAGGGGAAATTGATGATGTTATAGACTTGCTCCAAACTGCCAACCTCCAACTTCTGCGTTATCGCGCGTTGGATTTTGAACTGGATTCTCGGCTAAGCCGGGTCACTAAGCTTACTGCCGCCGACACGAAAGTTTTGTCTTGGAAACGAAAAGAAATTGAAAAAGCTTTCCAGGAAGTGATCGCCGTAAGAACAAAAGCTATCGCCGATTTCGAAGCGATCGACCGCGACATCAAGCTGATCGGTGACTGGTACTCCGCCCGCCTTTTTGATCTATTATCCAAGAAATTCAAATTGGAAGAGTGGCGCAAGGGAGTGCAAAGCAAATTGGATTCTTTGGAAGACATTTATTCCATCATCGCCGAAAATTTCAGCATTTCCCGCACTCACCTTATGGAACTGATCCAAATAATCCTGTTCTTTGTTTTGCAAGTCGGATGGTTTGTGTTAATTATATTAGAGCTGTATTATTACACCCGGAAATAAGCGTGGGGGCCCATAGTAAAGTGGTATTACGCGGCATTCGCATTGCCGAAGCGGGAGTTCGATTCTCCCTGGGTCCACAACTAAAACAAAGCGAACGAGGCTACTTTTGTTCTCGTAGCAACCACCAGCGGAGGGCGATTGCTCTCCAAGAACATGCCGGAGGTGGCTTGGCTTGTTCTCCGACTTTACGTCGGAGCAAGCCGCCGAGGTTGAGGCAAGTCCCGCCGCTAGAGCGGGACTATGCCGTTTCTTGGGGAGCGATCGCCCGGAGCACTTATGCACATACCCAGAACTGGTTTTAGCTCAAAATGCTATAATTCAATAGTAAAAGGTCGAGTTAGCCTATATTTGATTCAATATACAAATGATTGTTGAAAATTGGCTGAATGTCTTGCGGGCCTCGATCCAGGAACTCTGGATCACGGTCGCTAACTTCCTTCCTTCCCTGATCGGCGCTTTGGTCGTCTTTGTGGTCGGCCTGATCGTCGCCGCGGTTTTGGAAAGAGTTGTTGAGCGACTGGTCTTCTATCTCCGATTGGACGTCTTACTGCGACGCGTCGGCATAGAGGGGATCATAGAGCGGGCGCATATGAAGTTAAATTCCGGACACTTTGTCGGAAAACTAGTTTACTGGTTCTTCGTATTAGCCTTCCTCTTGGCCGCTTCCGACATTCTTGGCTTCTTCACCCTATCAGCTTTCTTAAGGGACGTTCTAAGCTATGCCCCGCAGGTATTGGTAGCGATGTTGATCCTCTTGTCCGCTTTGTTGTTGGCCAACTTCCTCAAGGGGTTGGTTCGCGCGTCGGTAATGAGCGCCAACCTGCATGGAGCGAAAGGATTGGGCACGCTCACCTGGTACGTGGTGATGATCTTTGGACTCTTAACCGCGCTAGTCCAGCTCGGTGTCGCGGTTAGCATCATCAACACCCTGATCACGGGTTTGATCGCGATGTTATCGCTCGCCGGCGGATTGGCCTTCGGCTTAGGAGGCAAGGAGATGGCCGCGAAATGGTTGCAGAAGCTTGAGAACGAGATCGAACACAAAGCCTAATCGTTTTGTGCTTCAGTAAATCAAAAACCCCTGTTTGTGTCAGGGGTTTTTGATTTGAAATTATCCCGGTTTAGGGCTAGATTGATTTCAGCTCTAATAATCAGAGGCGTTATGAGTCAGGCTTTCTTTCTGCATTCGCCAGGATCAAAGGATGACCGGGGAGATTTTATCGGCCAATTGAAATGGGCCGGACCCTACTGCTTCAAGTGCAATATCAGCCTAGTGACCGGCAAACCTGGTGGCTGGAACGTTCCCGATAACCCATCCTATCATCTGCCATTCAAATATAGCGCCTGTCCCATGTGCGGGCGCAAAGCCAGCGACCTAACAAATAATAACCGGTTGGAGCCGACTCAAGATGAGCTCGACGAGCAAACTAAGAATTAGTGGCCGGTGCGCTTCGCAACGCTCTTTCTCTATTCTTTGCCGCCGGAACAGGTGCAAAGATTCCAAAAAGATACGCCGATCATCACCGGAGGCGGACGGTTGATCACGGCAGACTCTTTCCGAAAGAATTATCTGAAGACGGCTACATTTCACTTCTACAACAAAGGCGGCAAGAAATAACCCCGTGACGCATTCTGCGTTTTACGGGGTTTTTATTCATCAACTTACTTTTTCTTTCTCAAAAAAGTCGGAATATCCCAAACATCTTCGTCTTTCTTCTTCTCTTTGGATTCCTTTTCCACCGGTCTATCGATGTTGCCATTCAGGCGCAGCGGCTTTTCTTCCATCATCGCCTGCTTGATCATCGGAGCCGGCTCGGCATTGAACAAAGTTGAGAGCGAAGATTCGCCGCTCTTTAAAGCCTGGCCGTTAAATCCGGTAGCCAACAAAATAACCTTGATCGCTCCCTTGCGTAGCTTGCGGTCATGATAAGCGCCGAAGATTATTTTCGCTCCCGGATCAACCGATTCACCGATCACCTTCGCGATATCATGAATTTCATTTAAACGCAGATCTTTACCACCGGAAACGGCGAACAAAATACCCTTAGCTCCATCAATGGAGGTCTCCAGCAAAGGAGAATTGACCGCCGCGTCCACTGCCGTCATCGCTCTTTCCTGGCCGGAAGAAATACCGATACCCACCAAAGCGGAACCCGCGTCCTTCATAATTGCTTTCACGTCCGCGAAGTCCACATTAACAATACCCGGCATAGCGATCAGCTCGGCGATCCCCTGCACGCTGTAGCGCAAAACATCGTCGATAAACTCAAAGGCTTTCACGATCGGGGTATCTTTTTTAATAACGCTGAAAATGCGGTCGTTGGGAACCACGATCAAAGTATCTACTTTATCCTTTAATTTCAGCAAAGCTTCTTGGGCGATCCGGCTCCTCTGCGCTCCTTCAAACGCGAATGGTTTGGTGACTACCGCCACCGTCAGAGCGCCCAGCTCTCTAGCCGCTTCGGCGATCACCGGAGAAGCTCCGGAACCGGTGCCACCGCCCAATCCGGCAGTAATAAAAACCAAGTCGGCTCCTTTCAATACTTCCACTATTTCCGAACGGGTCTCTTCCGCCGCTTGCCTGCCTAATTCCGGATTCATCCCAGTGCCAAGGCCGCGAGTTAAGTTCTTGCCGATGTAAATTCGGTGCTTGGCTTTGCAATAATCCAGATCCTGCGCGTCGGTGTTGATGGCAACGAAATCAACCGATTTGATATTAAAATCTTCCTGCATACGGGAAACGGCGTTTCCGCCACCGCCGCCAACGCCGATAACTTTAATTTTAGCGGCGTAATCGCCCAGAGATTTTTTGCTGTTGTTTGTCATAGTAATTTCTAGATACTCTCTTAAGGTAAAAACGAACGGAAGATCTTTTTAATAAAACTGGTTCCGCCGAAAGGTTCGGATTGGGAAGCTTTTTCCGCTCCCCACATCAACAAACCAAAGGCGCAGGACATCTCCGGATCTTCCGACTGCGAAATGAAATCGGAATTGGCGGAATCCATATTCACGATGCTCGGTACGCCGATCTGGGCGCTCATCCGCAGCTCCTGTTTGGCCAGATCAACCATTCCCG
>CAZDBT010000024.1:0-9645 GCA_964503795.1 uncultured Candidatus Saccharibacteria bacterium | reverse complement strand
GCGGCCACGCGTATATCTCCGGGGGATTGGCGGTCGGCCGGGGAGCGACCACCACAAATGGTTCTATCGTCAGCACCTTTGATGTATCCCAGAGTTTCTATGGAGCTGGTGTCGCTACTTCTTCCTTTGAGGGAGGTATCTTAGTGAAAGCCACCGGCGGCATAACTACAGGTTCCGGATTGAATATCCAAGGAGGAGATATTTTGTCAGCGGGAAAACTGACTGTTTCCAGTCTGGCTACCTCTTCCTTCGCCGGCGTTCTGGGTATCGGCACCACTTCTCCTTATGGCCTGCTTGCCATTGAGCAGATCAACGCCAGTGATGCCCGTTATCCGGCTTTCGTGATCGGAGACACTGGAACTACCGCTCCCTCTTTCGTAGTATTGAACGGTAATGGCTTTACCGGTCACGCCACCAGCGTTCCGGGCACTCTGTTGGCAGTGCAGGGTCAGGCGGAATTTGGCGGTATCAATGTTGAAGGATTAACCAGAACCAGTATCCTGATCGCCACCTCTACCGGAGCTTCCGGTTTCGGAACAACCGCGCCGGGATACACACTTGGCATCGGCGGTTGGGGAGTGGTCAAAGGTAATTTCAACATTGAAGGCACCTCCACCGCCTCTTCCCTGATCGCCACCTCTAGCTTATCGGTCGGCACGACCAGCATCGACTACGGCACCGTCAAACTGGCGGTCGGCGGCAACGCATATATCAATGGAGGTTTGGCGGTTGGAGCCTCGGCGACTACAACGAACGGCGCTCTAGCAGCCAACTTTATCGTATCCGGCACCGAATTGCAGATCAGGGGTCAGACGGCCTGTTCCGGTTCCTCTAATGCTCTGAAGACGGATGCTAACGGAAAAGTTAATTGCGGCACCATCTCCGGCGTTTCTTCGGCTCCGTCCGGTAGCGATACCGATATCCAATTCAATGACGCCGGCACCACCGCCGGTCTCTCCGGCCTGACCTTCAGCAAAACGACTAGTCTCGTGGCGATCCAGGGCGGTGTTAGCCTGGGTAGCCCGGCAGTTCAGGGAATTATCAATATCGGCAATGGTGTTACCGCTACCTCCTCTATTTCCGGACAATATGGAAAGTTGGGTTTCGGTTCCACTTCTCCTTGGGCGCAGGTCGCGATCGAGGCTGACAACACGGTGGTCGGTTCCAACACTCCGATCTTCCTGATCGGCGATGGCGGCACTGGCGCTTCTTCCACGCCTCTTTTCGTGGTTTCCGGCAATAATGGTTTTGTCGGTATCGGCACTAATACACCGGCGGCCGGATTTCATTTGGCTTCCAGCACCAGCCTGCTACAAACCCCCGGCCAGTCTTCGTTGTCCGGTGGTGATAATTTGGCCATTGGGGCATCGGATGTATTTGTCGCCGGCCGCTACGCCTACATCGTTACTTTGGGTATGGCCGACACGGACAAAAAGGAATTCCGCATCTACGACATTTCCAATGTGGCCTCCACCACCGAGGTCGGCCAGGGTGTCCGTATCGGTAGCTCCAACGTCAACGGAGTTTTCGTAGCCGGCCGCTACGCCTATCTTGTGAAAGATGAAGGCGGCACAGGCGTCGATTTCTTGATCTATGATATTTCCGAACCGACCAATCCGGTGTATATGGGCGGCGCTGATCTCGGCGTTACCGCCAACAAAGTTTATGTTTCCGGCCGCTACGCCTACGTAGTTTCTTTGGCCCGTACAGGCAATGAGTTCGTGGTGTTTGATATTTCCGATCCCACCGCTCCGAAAGAAGTCGGCGGCTATGAACTTGGCACCGACGGCGAACAGGTCGTTGTCCAGGGGCGCTATGCTTACGTGACCAAATTGAACGCCGGTATTACAAATGATTTTGTTATTTTGGATATTTCCGACCCGCTGGTTCCGGCAGAAGCCGGCGGCATCAACATCGGGGCGAGCACCTACAGCGTGCGAGTCTCCGGTAAGTACGCTTATGTCGGACGCGCCGCCGCCGCCGGCAACGATTTCATAATCTACGATATTTCCAATCCGGATAGTCCGACGATCGTTGGCGGCGCGGACGTTGGCTCGGTGTTCAGTATTGCCATTGCCGGTCGGTACGCCTACTTATTCATTGATAATACCGGCGGCACTTTTCCCGGCGATGTGCTGACCTATGATATCAGCAATCCCTATTCCCCTAATTTGATCGGATCAACCCAGTTGGGTTTGGCCGGTTTCGCGGCAGTCCTCCAGAGCATTACCACCGCCGGCCGCTATACCTACGTGGCCAAACCTAATCAAGGCATCGCCAACGATTTTGCCATTTTGGATAATTCCGGACTGGATGTTGTGGCCGCCAACATCCATTCCTTGGAAGCGGGGACTTTGCAGGTCCGCAACAATGTCGCGTTCCAAGGCGATCTGGTCGTGAATAGCGGTATCGTGGTCGGCAACGGTGGATTATTGAGTTCCGGCGCGATCGCGGTCACCGGCACCACCACCAATTCCAATTTTGTGGCCGGAACTTTCGGAGGAAGGCTGGGCGTTGGCACCACGGCGCCCTTCGCGTTGTTTGCCGTAGACGCGACCACTACCGCCACGAATTTCCGAACTCCGGCCTTTGCCGTCCAGAGCAGCGGCACAAGCGCGCCTTCTATATTAGTGGACGGCGGCTATGGGCGGCTCGGTTTCGGAACGATCAGTCCGTATGGTCAGGTATCTATTGAGATCACCGGAGATCCGAATAACCTGCTGAACGAAGGGTTGCCGGCATTCGTGGTATCGGCGCGCGGCAGTTCTACTCCGGCCTTGTTCATCTCCAACAGCAATGGGTTCGTCGGAGTAGCCACCGCCTCCCCGGGTACTCCTTTCGCGGTTGGCGGCAACGCGTTATTTGTAGCCACCACCACGACCTCTTCATTGTTCGCCAGCACCACCTTATTTGTTGCCACCAGCTCGCCCACCACCAACAGTCAGCTGGCGGTTAGTGGCAATGCGTATATCTCCGGAGGGTTATCAGTAGGCCGATCGGCTACTACGAGCAGCGGAGCGTTGATCGCCGGAATTACCGATGTCACCTATCTCCAGGTTCGTAATCTGGTTTCTTGTACCGGAGATGTTGAAACGGACGCGGTGGGTATCCTGCATTGCGGGACGGATGCGACCGGCGCGGCCACACCGTCCGGCAGCGATACCGATATCCAATTCAATGACGCCGGCACCACCGCCGGTCTCTCCGGCCTGACCTTCAGCAAAACGACTAGTCTCGTGGCGATCCAGGGCGGTGTTAGCTTGGGTAGCCCGGCAGTTCAGGGAATCATCAATATCGGCAACGGTATCACCGCCACCTCATCCATCTCCGGACAATATGGGAAGTTGGGCTTCGGTTCCACCTCTCCTTGGGCGCAGGTTGCCATTGAAGCTGTCCAGGGAGTCGCCGGCTCTACTACTCCGATCTTTGTGATCGGAGATTCCGGTTCCTCTTCCCCGTTATTCCTGGTTTCCGGTAAGAACGGAAACGTCGCCATTGGCAGTACTTTTGGGGGCAATGGCGGAAATCCATACGCGCACTTAGAGGTCAATAGCTATAACTCCAGAGCTTATGGCGATGCCGGAGTAACATACAAGGAATCAGCAGTCTATATAAATGGTAATGCAGATGAATATCCGCGTTTTGGAGTCTTTGCATATGGCGGAACCAACCATGACGAACGCCCCGAACTTGGCATTTTTCGCGCCCGGGGGACTTATGCAAATCCCACGGAGCCATTATCCGGAGACGCGATAGGTATTGTATATGGACGTGGTTATAACGCGACTCTGGCTGACTATAGTACTGTCGGACAAATACAATTTCAGCAAACAGCGGATCCGACGGCCAGTGGAAATCCTGGAGTGATAGAATTTCTGACCAATGATGGCACGAGCCAGTATGGATCGGAGAGGGCGCGCATTGATCAGGATGGTAAGTTCGGCTTCGCCACCACCGAACCTTACGGTCAGGTTTCCATTGAAGCGCTTCAAGGTGTAGCTGGTTCCACCACTCCAATATTCGTGGTTGGCGATTCTGGCTCTTCCACTCCGTTCATATTTGTCAGTGGCAATAATGGCAATGTGGGCATCGGCACGGCGAATCCCTCCGCCCCATTTCAAGTTAATGTCGGCGCTACGAATGAAAACCTCGCCGTAAGGAATTTTAGCGGTGATACGGAACTATTATCTGTGACCGCCGGCGCGGCGGCCTACAATAAATTACTAATAGATGCGTCCACTCTGGTTCTTAATGACGACGGAGCAAGGGCAGGAGGAGCGGGTAATGTCGGCATAGCGACGAATACCCCGGGCACTTTATTAGATGTGGATGGTTTGGCTAATATTGATGGCTACTTAACGGTCGCGGACAATGTGAAAACCGGTTATATCATCGCCACCTCTTCCACCGCGACCTCCACTTTCGGCGGGGATGTTATCTTCCGCGGCGTGATCACTTCCGACAACTACGCCACCTCCGGAGGAATTTTCGGCCTCACCCTGCGCGCTTCCGGCGCCGGCAGCGGGGCCACTTCCACCGGAAACATTTTCTTCCAGGACGTGAACGGCAAGAACCGGGCCAGAATTCAGACCAACGTTTTGAATAATGGCACCGGCAATGATGGCTCGGCCAGTATTTATACTTCCGCTCAAAGCAACGGTACGAAGAACTGCACTACCGACGACATTGACGACGGCTCCACCGCCACCGGTCCGACCTGCTACGCGGTGGATATCGCCGCGCCGGCCGGGTTCACCGCGCCCGCCACGGTTAGCGCCGGGCAAAATCTGATCCAGGTGGCCACCACCGGCACCGCTTGGCTTATCCCCGGCGATGAAATTTTGATCATTCAGATGGAATCGGCCGCGACCAATACGAGTTCCACGTATGTTAGCGCCTCCAGCACCCCTTGGGGAACTTACGGTTACTATGAATTCAAAACGGTGGAAAGCATCACTTCCGGCGGCGTGATCCGGGTAACTTCCAATTTGGATCACTCATACTACGACGACGACCGACGCAACAACGCCCAGGTCATTCGCGTGCCGAACTGGCAGAGCTTGACGATCGGCAGCGCGGCGGCCACCAGCGACGGTCAGCTGACCATCAGCCCCTATGGCACCACAACTTATCAGGGTACCGGCGATACCGGCACCGGCGGAGTGCTGGCTTTCCGCGTCAACGGCGCCCTTACCTTAAACGCGCAAAAATCCATTGATGTCAGTGGCAAAGGATTCGCGGGTGGCCCGGGCAGCGCGGGCGGAGGAGGAGGCGCCGCGGCCACCAACGGATCGCCCGCCGGCGGCGACGGCGCTTATGGTTCCGGCCCTGGCGGTGGTATTCCCGGAGAGTATCATTCCAACGGTTTTGGAAAAAAAGCTGGAATTAGCACCGGAGGAGGAGGAGGAGGCGCCGGTGGAGCGGGCGGCGGCGCGCGTTATTCAAGCAATGCTCTGATCGTGCCGCTAACAATTACCGACCTTACGGCCAGCACCACCAGACCCACTGGTTCCTCTGCTACCACTTACGGCAGTAGCACTTTGGGAATTTTCGCTCCCGACGGAGGCGCCTCTTATCTCTCCGGCCAGGCCGCCGGCGCCGCCGGCGCGGGTGGCATGAACCACCTGATGGACTTGGCTACCTCGTCGGTTTATCTGCCCGAAGATCTGTCGCGCTTTACCATCGGAAGCGGCGGCGGCGCCGGAGCAGGAGGGGGTGGCGGAGGAGGCGGTGGCTCGACAGCAGTAGGAGGAGCAGGAGGAAAAGGCGGGGATGGCGGCGGCGGCGGCGGCGCGGTTCTGGTTTTTGCCGCCAGCATTACGGTAGATAGCTCGGCAGATAACGCTATTTTAGCTAATGGCGGGATAGGCGGTTTCGGATCAGGAGTTCAGGGTGTTAAGGGGGGTGATGATCCTGCTGTTGCTTCTGGAGCAGGAGGAGGAGGCGCCGGTGGAATTGGCGGCAGTGGCTCGGGAGGGGCGATCTGGATAAAAACCGGAGCGATCACTTTTTCCGGAGGCATGCCCGCGGAGCCCTGGCTGGCGGCCACTTCCACCGGCGCCTTTCCCACCACCACCACGGCTACTTTGGCCCAGGGAGGCGACGGTGGCAGTGGGGCCGCCGCCAGCGCACGTGGGTATGGCGGAGGCGGAGGTGGCTGCGTAGGCGGCTCCGGCAACTTTAGCTCGGATGACGGCGGATCGTGCCCTTATATCGGCAGCGCTCATGGCAGTAACGGATTTATCCGCATTGACTATGATTCCCAATCTAGCCCGCAGCTTGGTTTGGTCGCCCCGAATCCGGTGTATATGGTAACTAACCAATACGGCGAGATCCATGCCGGAGCTTTGAATACCGTCAGCGCCGACGTCGCGGAAGCCTACCCGGTTTTTGACCAGGAAATTGAGCCGGGCGATGTGGTGCGCATCAGCGATACTTTAGCCGGAGGATTGGACAGCTTAAGAGCCAGCGCTTATGTAGAAAAGTCTGGCCGACCGTATGACGATCGGGTCGTCGGCGTGGTTTCCACCAATCCCGGACTCCAGCTCGGCCAAGACGACTTCAAGAACCAGCCCACCCGCCCGGTTGGCTTATCCGGCCGCGTGCCGGTGAAAGTTACCAATGAAAATGGCCCGATCCGCCCGGGAGATTACCTGACTTCTTCGGCGACGAAACCCGGCTACGCGATGAAGGCCACCCGTTCCGGTATGACCATTGGTAAAGCTTTGGGAGCATTTGATAGCTCGGAGGGCACCGTGATGGTGTTCTTGGCTCCCGGATACCATCAGGTGGACTGGAATAATATTGAATTGAACGATACCTTGCCGGATGGTGTTTTGCAGGGAGCGGCTAGCGGTACTCCGAATACTTTCGCCATCAACCAAAAAGGAGCCGGCGATATTCTCCAGCTGCAGGAAAACGGCGCCGCCCGATTCCTAGTGCATAACGATGGTATTACGGAAATAAATACCCGAGTTGATGACGACCCGACCAAACAAATATTGGTGATCAAATCCAACGATGCGGATGTATTCAAGATCAATGCCCGCGGCGATGTGGCGGTGAAGGGCGTGATCACGGTGGAAAACAACACCTTTGCCGGAAGCATTGTTACCAATGGATCCGGAGAAGCGGAAGTGAACTTTGACTACAACCTCGGAACGGGCAAGCCAAGCATCCAATTAACGCCGGAAGGGGACGCAAAAACCCCGATCCTAGCTCAAATTTCCTCATTATTCCAAGACGAATTGCATAATTATACCGGCTTCAAAATTCAGGCCTTCCAATTCCCGAAGGGCGATGCGGCGGCCAGCACCACCGTGCATTACCTGGTGGTCGGCAAACCGGCCGGCTATACCACCGCTACCGCCACGCCGATCGTGGTCATCCCGCCGGAAGAAGCCAGTAGTACTCCGCCGGAGATCATCGTGGTGGAGAGTCCGGATTCGCCTCCTCCTCCGCTTCCGTCCGAACCGATTTCGCCCACCGAGGAACCAATAAGTCCTATAGGACCTGCGGAAGAAACTGCGCCCCCTCCTTCGCCAGAGGCTACGGAGGGCACGGCGCCGCCCGAGCCAACTCCGCCTCCATCTGAAACGATCAGCCCTACCGATTCAATCAGCCCCGCCGATCCTATAAGTCCTACAGTACCAACAGAAGAAACTGCGCCGGCTCCTCCTCCGGCGTAGTAAGGGCGCGGTAGTGTATCGAGTAGGATGTGTTAATATAAAGATATGCAAAAAACAGAAAGGAAATTCACCGCCGTTTACAAGAAAGAGGGGCGGATGTACATCGGTTGGATAGAGGAAATTCCGGGGGTCAATACGCAAGGAAAAACACTGAAAGAATTGAAAGAAAATCTCAAAGAAGCTATTTACCTTATTTTGGAAACCAATAAATTATTGAGCCGGAAAGAGGCTCGCGGAAAATTCTCGCGGGAACCGATTACTGTCGCTCTCTAATGAAACGGAGAGACATTATAAAACATCTTTTGAAAGAAGGATGTGTTTTTGCGAGAGAAGGGGCGAGGCATAGCGTTTTCTTTAACCCGGCATTGAAAAGAGTATCCACCGTTCCTCGGCACAGTGAGATCAATGATTTTCTGGCAAAGAAAATTTGCCGCGATCTGGGCGTGACGGAAATTTAGCGTTCTATTCGGGTATAATAGATATATGCGCAGAGGGCTAGGATTTTTGGTTAGGTCTTTGGCGATCAGCTTTTTGCTGGTGGCCGGTTCGGCTTTCGCCCAAGAGCTCACTTCCACGAACTTTAAGGATCTGGATCCGGTGGTTTTTCCCGGAGGTTATTCAACTTCCTCCAGCTTTGGATTAAATAGCGTTATTTCCCAGTTGATCATCGGCACCAGCACTAGCGGCAGCACCTTTAAGGTGAGTTCGGGATTTTTATTTTTTCCATTCGTCAGCACGCCGGTGGTGACCGCGACTCCGGGCGCTAATCAGGTGGCGCTTTCCTGGACGGCGGCCAGCGGTTATCTGGGCTGGACCGTTTCCGGTTATGATGTGGGCCAATCTACAACCTCCGGCGGGCCATACACTTACACTCCTTTGGGCGATGTGACCAGCAGTACCAGAACCGGTTTAACCGCCGGCACGACCTATTATTTCGTGATCCGTCCGGAAGATTTCTTCGGCAACAGCATTGCCACTTCTTCGCAGGTTTCAGCTACTCCAACCGCGCCCGCGCCGCCACCGCCGCCTCCGGCGCCCGCGCCCTCCCCATCACCGGGAGGCGGCGGGGGAGGAGGCGGTTATGTCGCTCCACCCGGAGCGACGGTAGTGTTTTCCGGCAAAGCTTATCCGGAAAGTTCGGTGACCATCCTGAAGGACGCGCAAGTAGCGGCTTTAGTTACCGCCAGGCCCGACGCGACTTTTTCGGCCACCTTGTCCAATATGACGGCGGGTATGTATCTTTTCAGCGTTTACGCGGAGGATTTTAAGGGCCGCCGTTCGTCTTTATTATCTTTTCCGGTCAACGCGGTTACCGGCCTGACATCTACCGTGGATGGAATTTTTGTTCCGCCAACTATCGGGATCGATAAGAGTGAAGTCAAAAAAGGTGATCCGGTGGCGATTGACGGTCAGTCGGCCCAGCAGGCGCAGGTGACGATCTTCGTGCATTCAAGTAGTGAGTACACTCTGGAAGCTGCCGCCAATAAAGATGGGGTTTATGGGTATGATTTTGACACGGATCCGTTGGAGTTGGGCCAACATTTTACCAAATCCATGGCCGCGCATCAGGGCCAGATAAGTATCTTTAGTCCGGTACTGGCCTTTTTGGTGGGAAATAAGAACGTTTTTACCGCTCTTTCCACAAAATGTCCGGTAAGAGCTGACGTCAATAATGATTGCCGGGTTAACCTGGTGGATTTTTCCATAACGGCGTATTGGTGGCAACGCACCCTGACCCAGGCGGCTAAAGATCAGGTGGACGCCAAATTATGGCCCGATGGCTCAATTACTCTGCGAGATTTCAGTATTTTGGCCTATTATTGGACCGGATAAATCATGAAAAAAATATTTATCACAACCTTTTTCTTCACGATTTTAGCGAGCGCAGCATCTGCCGCGACTTTCCATTTTGATAAAGATAAAGTGGTGGCCGGAGTGGGGGACTCTTTCCGGGTAG
>CAZDBT010000023.1:0-10868 GCA_964503795.1 uncultured Candidatus Saccharibacteria bacterium | reverse complement strand
TGACCTCCATGCCGTTGGTCAGGCGCACGCGGGCAACCTTACGCAAAGCGGAGTTCGGCTTCTTCGGGGTCGTGGTGAAAACCTTCACGCAGACCCCTCTTTTGAACGGGGCGGCCACGGTCAAGGGTTTATTTTTCAGATAATTAAAATAACGCTGGGTCGCTACCGCTTTGGATTTGTAGACAGTCTTTTTCCTGCCATACCTAACTAATTGTCTAATCGTTGGCATATCAAACGTTAATAGAAGAAATAGTAGCAAATGGCCAAAAGTTTGTAAATGGCTTCGGGAATAGCCCCTCGGACCCAGAATAACCCCGCTCCAACGGCGGGGTTTTCTTCGCTCTCGGCGGTTGTTCGTCCGAGTTAACGAACGAGCCAAGCCCAACCGCCTCCGAGATGTTCCTCGAAACTATTCCCTCCGCTCTGTTTTAAATAAAAAAGAGGCCCCGGTTAGGGCCTCTGTGTTTGTTATTTCTGTGTTCCTTTGGCGAGTGAGGGAATAATCGCCCGAATGCTTTTGATGGACTTCCCGTAGGAAATTCCGTTTTCTCTTGAGTAGCTGTGCTGGAGGCCGATAATCTCTCCGTTGATATTCAGGAGCGGTCCGCCGCCAGATCCGGGGCTGTCCGGCGCGTCATGCCAAAGAGTTTCGGCGCTGGTCTTATCTTCCCGCGTTCTGATGACGATTCCATGGGATTCACCATACACACAGTGGAAGGTTCCGTTCTTGATGTAGACCCCCGATCCTAGTTGAGGCGCGCCCTTGGCCAGCTTGAGAACTTTGCCACGGTAGCGCGCGAAGGGATTCTTGAGTTTCAGAAGAGCGACGCCGGCTTTTGGATCGCTTCCGACAAGATCCGCTTCCTCGGTCCACCGATCGTTATCGAATGATGCCAGTATTTGATAGCTGGCAAAATCCGGGGCTACGACGTAGTCGGCGGTTAAGATGTAGATAAGGCCGTCGTGGCGGATCACCGAGCCGGTCAGTTTGTACTGACCATCCTGGGCAGGCCACAGACCTTTCTTGGTCGTGTAAGTCACCCGAAGAAGGACGATGCCATCGCCTCCGATGGTTGGCCGGTAGAACCAGCTCTTCACCATTTCCTCGGCGAATTTCTTTTTGGCGGCCAGCTCGGGGTTGTTCTTCTGCTCTTTCGTTGAGAAGTAAAAACGATCCTCGGCGGTTTTGTCGGACGCGGTGCTGGTCGGCAACGAGCTAGACGCCACCTCCCTTAACGCCTCGTGGGCCGTGTCGCATACCTGCTTCAACGTGCTGTTTTCTTTTTCCAGTCTGGCGACGTCAGTCTCACGTTCCTTCAGATTTTTTTGAGCAGTTTTCAGACCATCAATTCTGCTTTCGAATCCTGTCCATCCAAAAACTGCGCCAATACCAAACACAACCGTGCTAGCAAGGAGCAACATAGCCGCCACCTTTGAAGCCGATGCCTCCTGCCTTTGTTTTTGCAGTTCATCCTCCAACTTTTTCACTTTTGCGTCGGCGACTACTGGTACTGCTGCCAGATCGTCCGCCGACACTGCCTTCATAATGCGGCTGTCGTGCATCTTGTCATCACTCACGTTCCGTCCTCCTATTTTGAGTTTTCAATTAAAGCGGAAGCACTCCGCTTTGCCTGCGGCGAATATAGCACGGATACAACGGCTTGTCAACCTCCGTTTTTTACCTTACAAACCTTATAAACTTTATAAACTTAGAATAACCCCGCCGGGCCGGTGAGGAGGTGGAAGATGCTGCCTATGATAGGAAGGATCAGTTGGAAGCCGAAGAACATAAATACAATAAGCATCCAAAATCCATAACGGTTAAGCAGGTTCCGGAATTCCATCCAACTGTCGGGGATCAGGGCAAAAAGAATGTTGGAGCCATCCAGTGGTGGCAGAGGCACAAGATTAAATACCGCCAGCAATACATTTATATATACGACAAAATTCAGCAGGATTATCAGACTGCTTATGATCGGAATATTTATTAACGGGAAAAGTAGCCGCAGGATCAGACCGAAAATTATCGCCAACAGAAGATTACTGGCCGGGCCGACCGCTCCGATAATTGCGGCGCCGGTCCGGGGGTTCTTCAAATTGAAAGGATTATACGGCACCGGCTTGGCCCAGCCCAATACGAAAGTCCCGCCGGAAATTATGGAAAGCATTATCGGCAAAATTACCGAACCGAACGGATCCAAGTGCTTGAGCGGATTAAGCGTTAGCCGGCCTTGATCTCGAGCAGTGGTGTCGCCTAATTTCAAAGCGGCAAAACCGTGCGAGATCTCGTGGATCATCACCGAGAAAAGCAGAACCAGCAACTGAAAAACTAAAATTAAAAACTGATTCATAAATTTCTTATCAAGAAATATCCCAGCAAAGCGGCGACCACCGCCGCCAGCACTATTATTCCGGTAACTAGATTCGGCTTCTGTCCGCCCTCCATGAATTTTATTTTAGATCGCTGACCGCCTGCTGCGAAGCATCATGCCTGGTCTTTAAGATATCCGTGAGCGCGCTGAACCGTTGCGTCTGAAGTTCCAGTTCCGTCGGAGCTTTGATCCAGCGCAAGTCGCTCTGGTTATGCTGGAAAATATGATCCACGTCCGCCCCGAAGACATCGGCATCGCCGGTGGCGAAGATCAACCACCAGGGATGGCCCTGGGCGATATTTCCCTTTCCGTCCACCGTAAAGGCGTGGTAATAAGCTACCGGAATGAAACCAAAAAGTTTGGCCGGGCGGCGGTATTGCACCTCAACTTTATCGGTATCCACTTCCGCGCTGACGATATTCTCATCTTTATCCGTGACCGCTTTAATACGCGCCTCGATGATCGCCTTCTTCTCCGGATCCCAACCACGCGCCGTTACGGTCGCGGTTCTTTTGTTGACCGTGGGCAATAATCGATCGGTAGCGCCATCGCCATTTACGTCGCCGGTTTGCACCCGGATATTCACGTTGGAGCTGGCGCTGTTGATCGCTCTTTCCACTGTATCCAAAAGACCATCGCCGTTCACATCCCCCGGCAGGGTCACAACACCCTTAGGTCCCTCTACCTGTGTCCAATTTTCATAAGCGGTTTTATCGCCGGCCGGCTGGATCCGATTGGATCCTGTGTCGTCGCCGGCTTGAACAGTCGCCGATCCGCTGCCGACAATATACACCGGCGACGCAAAAGCCGACATTGCCAGCGCCGACAGACCGATCGTTATCAAAATTTTTGTTTTATTCATCTTTTTATTTTTATTATGCTACCGGCACCAGTTTTTTCCAAGCGAGGGCCAGCTGTGATCCCAAAGTCAGCGCCAGGGCGGTTAGCCAGCCGACGGCGGACATTTTAGTAAGTCGGTCAATTCTGGATTCCGCTTCGCGGAGCGACCGACCGACGATTACATAACCGGATTTTTTGCTGGTGGCGTTATAAGCCAACCGAACCACGATCGCTTCCCGCACACCGGCCTGTGGCTGCCAGGTGACCCGATCTTCGCCGTGAGCTTTGACGTAATCCAGCACTCCGCTTGGCGGCACTACCGGCTTGCCGTTCAAGATAGCGGAGGAAAAGATAGACTTGCCGGCATCATCCAAAATGATCACGAAGGGCGACAGGCTTTTGGAAATATCAATTTTATTGGTCGGCAAACTCAACTGTTGATTATTGCTGATGGAAGCAATGGTATCTTCCGCGATCTGAACCTGCGGATCATTGGCATTCATCCGATAACTCTGTTGAACCGAAACATAAATCAAACCGGACAAGACCGTGATCGCCAGCGCCAACGGCAGCCAGCCCTTAAAAGTATTTATCATCATTCCATTATAGCAGAAATTTGGCGGTAAACGTTTTTCGGATTATATTTATAAGTATGCAACCAATTATATTCGCCTTTGCGACGTTCACCTCGACCCTTCTGGGCGGGATCGTCGGTCTGCGCAATCGTCACCGCATGCATCTGATCATGAGTTTCACGGCCGGTATCTTGCTGGGAGTCTGCTTTTTCGACATTCTCCCGGAGATCTTCGAGTTGATCGGAACAACTTCCTCGTCGGTCACCTATCCTCTCCTGATGGTCGTCGTCGGCTTCCTGCTTTTCCATATTATGGAAAAAGCAGCCGTCATTCAGCACTCTCACGAAGAGGACTTCTCGGAGCATAAGCATCCGACCGTCGGGCTGGTCGCCGCCGCCGGACTTTCTTTCCACAGCCTGCTGGATGGTGTCGGTATCGGTTTGGCTTTTCATGTCAGCCCGCACCTGGGGATCATCGTCGCTCTGGCGGTGATGGCTCACGATTTTTCCGACGGCCTGAACACCGTTACGTTGATGCTGGTCAACAAAAACACCATCAGAAAATCGATCGGTCTCCTTCTGATCGATTCGATCGCGCCGGTGCTTGGCGTGCTCTCTACCTTCATCTTTTCCATTCCGGAAAATGTGCTGGTGCTTTATCTCGGCTTCTTTATGGGCTTCTTGCTATATATAGGAGCCAGTGAACTCCTGCCGGAAGCGCACAGCAAGCACAGTTCCTGGGGAATGGTCGCGCTGACCATTCTCGGCGCCGCCTTCATCTTCGCCGCTACCCGGCTCTCATAGAAAAAAATCAGCCCCGTTGGGGACTGTTTTTTTACTCTTCTTCTGTACCGTCGGGAAGTTGCCACTCGGCTATCTGGATTTCCTTCTTGGAAATATCCACTGCCGGCTTCAACCTTCCCAGATACTTCCGGCGGTAATTCGCGGCGTGGAAGATCAAAGCTTCGCCTTCCGCGCGACGCTCGCCCCAACCCTGAAGTTCACCAACGTAACCGGCGCCGTATTGCACAAATTCCTCTAGTGGAACCGTGCGGTATCCGCGCGCTGCGTAGATCTTTTCCCAGCGTTCCCAGGCAGCCAGATACTTCTGGAAATTCAGGCATTCGCCCATAAATCCGTAGCTGACCGCGTCGCCGAAGATCTTTCCTTCAAACCGATACTTCTTCATCACCGCCAGATCGCTCATGAAGATGCTTTTCAGCCGGGCAAAAAAATACATTACGTGCCTCACATCGCCTCCTTTGCCCTGTCGACGATCATCTGGAAGATCGTCGCCTGCTCAAAAGCATCCTGCAGGGCGTTGTGGGTATGCGGTACTTCTATCTTAAGATCCTCGCGGATCTTGCCCAGAGAAGTGTCTCCCCAGCGCGTCTTTCTCATCACGCCGGCATAGAAAGCCTTGATATCCAATCCGGAATGTCCGAAAGGATTTTCCTTCAAAAAATGAATGAAGTACCAGTGCACGAACATCCAATCGAAGGTCGCGCCAAGCGAAACAAAAACCGGACGGCGGGTTCCCGAAGTTTCGTGGACCCAGTTCGCAAAGTCGCTCATCGCGACCAGCGGATCGGCTCCGGTCAGCTTAAGCTTGGCTCTATCTAACCCGCTCACCTTCAACGCTTCCAATTCAAAGTTGTCGGAGATCGGCTTCAGCTCGCGGTAGAAATTTAACGATGGGCATTCCACCAGGCAGGCGCCCACCGAAAGCATGGAATGATCTCCGGGTATTGAACCGTCGGTTTCCACGTCCACCGAAAAAACCAGTTCTTCCCTCATCTGTTTATCCTAAAATGAACCGCTCATAATTTAGCACAACAAAATCACTGTCGCAAATAAAAACCGCCCCGGAAGGGCGATCTTTATCTGCGGAATCTGGGGCGGGGTGAGCGGCGGGCGCTGCCAAAAGAACCTCCGGGATGTGGTCGGGCGGGCCGAGCGCCAAAGCCGCCACGGCTCGGAACTCCCGGACGGCCTCCTCCAAAACCGGGCCGGCGGCCACGGCCAAAATGACTTTCATCGCGAGGCACATACTGGCGGGGGCGGGCAGGCGGAAGCTCCGGAACCGGAGAAACCGGAATGCGCTGTTTGATCAAACGCTCAATATCACGCAACTCCCCTTTTTGCTCCGGAGTAGCGAGTGAAATCGCTCGGCCTTCGGCTCCGGCGCGGGCGGTGCGGCCAATGCGGTGCACATAATCATCGGTATCGGTCGGCAGATCAAAGTTAATAACCACCTCAATTCCGGTCACATCAATACCGCGGGCGGCAATGTTGGTGGCCACCAATACGCGATATTTTCCGGATTTAAATCCGTCCAATGCTTCGCGCCGCTGGTTGACCGAACGGTTGGAGTGAATTTCGGCGGCGGCGTGGCCCATATCCAAAATGTCGCGGGTCAGGCGCTTCGCTCCGTGTTTCGTGCGGGTGAATATCAAGATCGGGCCGGTGTACTGCTGAAGCAGTTTTTCGGTCAGGCGGACTTTGTCTTCTTTGTGAACGATGAAAAGTTCCTGGGTTACCCGCTCGGCAGTAGTTCCTTGCGGCGCTACTTCAATACGGATCGGCAGTTTCATATGCGCGGTCGCGATCCTCATAATTTCCGGAGGCATCGTGGCGGAGAAAAGCATCGTCTGACGTTCAGCCGGCAGCGCGTTGAAAATTCGCTGAATTTGCGGGGCAAAACCCATATCCAACATTCGATCGGCTTCATCCAGCACCACAATTTTTACCGCGCTCAAACTTACTAGCCTTTGCTGAAGATGGTCGTTCAACCGACCGGGAGTAGCCACGATAATTTGCGGGTCGCGGGCCAGAGCGGCTTTCTGCGGCCCCATCGCCATACCGCCAATTAAAACGGCGGTACGCAAACTAGGGCCTCCGACTTTGCGGAGTGACTCATCTACCTGCGTCGCCAATTCCCGGGTCGGTAAGACTACCAATCCCCTGCCTTTGATCTGCGCCAAACGCTGGATCATCGGAATTCCAAAAGCAAAAGTCTTCCCGGTGCCGGTCTGGGCGATGCCCATCATATCTTTTCCGGTGATCGCTACCGGAATTGCTTGCTGCTGGATCGGAGTCGGGGTTTCATAACCAAATTTGGCCAACATCTCCAAAATGCCCGGCGCGATACCTAGTCCGTTAAAACCGTTAGATTTCTGCTGTTCGTTGTTATCCATCTATAAGATGGCTAAAGAATATCATATTTACCGAAAAATTGCAACTTATTTTTCTTATTCCACCATTCGTGCGAATTAGACTATAAGAACAACCTACTTATTCAGTAAATCTTTCAAATCCGCTAAAACCTCTTCCGCGTGCGCTTCGGGTTTAACTTCCCCATAAGTTATGGCCACATCGCCATCCGGGTCTATCAAAAACGATGAGCGCACTATACCCATATATGAGCGGCTCATAAATTTCTTTCTCTGCCACGCTCCCCATCTTTTGATCGTGGTTCTTTTCTCATCGGAAAGCAGAGTGAACGGCAGATCATACTTCTCCGCGAATCTGATGTGACTCTTTACCGGATCGGCGCTGATGCCGAAAACTTTGATTCCCAGCTTCTGAAATTCCGGAAAATTGTCGCGGATGGCACAGGCTTCTTTGACGCATCCCGGGGTGTCGTCTTTCGGATAAAAATAAACTAGTACCCACTGGCCTTTGTAGTCGCTTAGCGTATGGATCTTCCCGTTCTGGTCAGGCAGAGAGAAATTTAATTTCTTTTTCATCCCGTTACTAAAATTTTGAGCTAGTCACGATCTTATCCAACAGCCCGTCCAGATCAAAAGTTTGACGTTCGGTAAGGCATTCGGTTTTTTGTGGGTCGCTGTAGTTCAAGCATTGCGGATAGCGCAAAATAAATTTGGCAGTGATTAGTTTGCCGTTGCCAGCGGTCGTGTAGGTGTAGGTCGTGTATATGCTTCCCGCGGCGCCTTCGCTGGCGATGGTTATGCAATAAACCCGGCCGTTGATCGTCTTCTTGGTAGTCACTCCGCCGAGCATTATCTCCGAGCCACCCTCTCTGCAGGAAAAACTTCCGGATGAGTTGGTAATCTTCGGCGGCCATTCCTGCCCGCTGATGTATTTCGTGTTCAGTTCCGTGCCGGATCGTTCCGGCGCTGTCGCCAATTTCGGAATTACAATAATGCCGATGACGACGGCTAGTATGATCAGGGCTGAAATTATAAGAATTTTTTTCATGTCGTTAGTTATTTTATCGCTTCTATCGTGAACATAGAATACCAGTGCGAGCGGGTAATTGTGAATGCGCTGAAACCGGCATCGGTAAAAATTTTCTGCAGCTCTTCTCTACTATATGTATTCGCCTTCCACCACCATCCGACAAGTAGTTTTGTAAGAAGGTTGCGTTTCGTGATGAACAGAGCCAGTTTGCCGTCGGGCTTTAGTAATTTCCGGAGACCGGTCAGGGCCTGCCGTATCTCATCTTTGGAAACATATTCCAGCATCCCGGAAGAAACTATCCGGTCGTAACCGGTCCAGTCGGAAGGAAGCTGATCCAATTTCAAAACATCGGCTTGCCGCAAAGAAATATTGCTCGCTCCCATCTTATCTATCCAGCTTTTGAACAGATCCAGCATCTTTTGGGTGATATCAAAAGCGTGGAGGGTTACGTTCTCGCATCCCCTTTCTTTAGCGATCCCCCATAATGCCCGGGTCGCGTTGCCCGTGCCGCAACCGGCGTCCAGAATTTTAAAATTTGGTTGCGCGTAACCGGCCCGCCGGAGAAAATCTTTTGTCCGCCCGCCGATCCCTAAAAGCTTCACAAATAAAAAGTGGTAGAAAGAACCTTTCTCGGTATAGAGTTTTTGAACTTCTTCGGTGGTCATTTATAAATTTATTATACCGCAAAAAATCCACCCGGGTGGGTGGATCTGATCAGTGGCAAGCCAGCGCGTCCTGTTCAACTTCGGCGAGCTTTTCGTTCATCCGTTTCAAAACCAGCCGGCTTACCCAAATGCTGAAAGGCCAGGGAACGCCGATGTAAGAAATGAAGTAGTCGACTCGAGCGCCACCATCAACCGGCTCAATGGTGAATCGTTGCGAATGATCCATCCACCAATGCCTAGGATTTTTCTCGTCAATTGCCAACTCTATAATGGGATGCCAGACGCTCACCGTGCACATCACCCGATCGGAGCCGAATGGGAAGATCGGCTTGTAGTTGTGCTCCACGGAGAATTTCGCGCCAACGCCTTCGCGCGCCTCGCTTTCAAACTTAAAATCCGAATGGAAAGGATCGTTCTTGGCGAAATGCCGCAAGTCGCTCAATAGATCCCAAATCCTCTGGGGATCGGCCTTGATCACCCTCGAAGCCGAGTAGATCATTTAACCTCCGGTTTCTGAATAGGTTCTGGCGAAATATTACAACTTTTTCGGCGATTTTACAACGTCCGACCCGTCGTCAGTCGTTCGTCGTGAGTTGTTTTATAGTCCGAGTATTCGCACCGGGGCGCAGGCGGCTATCGGTATCCACGCGCTAGGGGTTTTAATTAAATTCATCTGCGGTGTGTATTGAACGAAGTTCGAATGTATTTTGAGCAGAATCCAAATGATTTAAACTACTTACTTTATCTTTCATAAATTTGGGCATTATTTATTAAGACCTCCAATCTAGCGATAATAGGTTTTGAATCCGCTAGCCGGAAAGTTAACATCACAACTGCCGGTACCGCTGTAAACATGCATCTGCTGATCTGATACAAACTGAAAGTCCGCTATTTGATTGCCCATAGCATAGCAATGGCGAGTGGTGACTAACAATGGCTCAAGGTAGGTTGGGTTGGTTGGCTCAATCTCAATCCTAGTTGGAAAATCTTCGCCGGTAACACGGATGACACCGTCATTGTAGGTGCCGATCATAAGCCCAAAATGCAGTCGAGGATCACCTTGCTGACCGGTATAAGGAGCGCCAAACCAAGATCCGCTGATAGTACCGGCCTTGTCGGGACTAATCGGACCACACTTAGCATTTGGAACCGGCTTAGTCTCGCCAAACAAACTGTAGTACACCGCTTTTTGAGCATCAGGAAAGACATCAAACGGACAAAGGGCGGTTTGGATTACACCGTATTTTTCCTGGTCATAACGGGCTTGATTAACGAACTGATTGGAGTGATTCAGATCAAAGACTCCAAAATCCCAGTTATGAGCTAGTGGCGTACCAGTGGTATAGCCTAATAATTCTCCAGCTACAAAATGAATCGGCGGCGAGATCTTTGGTATGTCTGCAGTAGTGGTTGCTGGGTTAGTATTAATGGCTTGCCGAATTTTATCAACCGGATCGGTGATATGGTTTACTAAATACCAAACCTGACAACTCACCATCAAATGGATATCAAAATCTGTAGCGCCTCGAGCAGATTTATAAACTCCTGCAACTAAATCCGAATCAATCGGAGCATAGACCGGTACTTTAGTCGTCTTGGCGGTATTGATCCAAAGAAAACTACGGAAACGGGGCGTGGTTTCACCTAGGCCGTAGATTTGGACGTGGTCAATTAGACCAGGATCGGTTAGGTCGTGGGTAAAAACTGGCTTAGGATCATTCTTGCATGGCACGCCAAATAGCGGGCTAGTCAAGGTTGTAGATTTCGGAGAATTGTTGTCGTTATTTGAAGGTGATGGAACCGGCGAATTCGTTGTTTTAGCTTGAGGTGGAATACTTGGTGTGGCTGGAGTTGCCGACGGCGAGGGAGCCGGAGATCCTGAGCCAGCAAGCGAAGGAGAAGGTACCGGAGTAGGCAAAGGAACAGGTGTCGGCGAGAATACTCGCTGACTTACAACAAAATAAACTGCCACTCCAATAAATATTGTAATCCCAATAATGACGATGATATTTACAAATCCTTTTTGAAAAATTTTATCTTTCATAAATTTGGGCTTTGTTGATATTCATTATTTCAATTCTGAAACCCTTTTCGAAAAATTGCGGAGGCGGAAGGATTCGAACCTTCGATACCTTTCGGTATACGCGCTTTCCAAGCGCGCGCACTAGGCCGCTATGCGACGCCTCCTTTGGTGCTGCGCAGGCCGTAGCTTTA
>CAZDBT010000022.1:0-11483 GCA_964503795.1 uncultured Candidatus Saccharibacteria bacterium | reverse complement strand
TTTTCCCAATATTCTTTCGCCACCAGCGCCTGCATCAGCATCTCCTGCCCGCCGATAGCATTCATCTCTTCGCGGATAATCTGATTGATCTTAGCCAAAACCCGCTGACCTAAAGGCAAATAAGAATAAACTCCGGCGGACATTTTTCGGATAAAACCTCCTCGCGTGAGCAGGACAGCGTTTTTTGCCTCCTCGTCTTTAGGAGCAGTCTTGGACGTTTTCGTAAAAAGCTCGGATTGCTTCATTTCATATAAAACTACCAAAAAATTAGCCAATAAAAAAGCCCCGCCATTGGCGGGGCTGATTTTCATTTGTCTTTGTAAGCTCTTTCGTACTCGACGCTGCCGCTCATGACCATCTTGTCATTCTGATACATTTCCCAGGATTCGCTCACCTTTTCCGAGCCGTGGCCGCTGTCCTTATATTCCGGCGTGGTCAACGCAGTCAACACAACCTGGCCTTTGGTGTTGTACAACATCGAAGAGATAAGGTCTCCCTTGGCGTTGTATTTTCTGGTGACGCTCAAAGTGCCGTCGCCACGATAGGTTTTGGCGACGGAAAGCGCGCCGGTCTTATCATTATAGGAAAACTCGGTCTTGCGGAACAAAGTTTCCTTTCCATCCTTCACGCTGTTATCTTCGGAGCGGATCAGACGGCCTTTCTCGTAAGTGTTTTCTAGTTTGGAATAAACGCCATCAGCATCGGAAAATTCCGCGTTCTTCAGCTTGCCATCGGAGGCGTAATTCCAAACCACCTTCTTATCTTCCTTGCCCGATTGCGTGACTTTGCAAGAGCCGTCTTCGGAACACTCATACTTCCAAATCGTGAGCAGCTGCCCGTCGGAGTCGTATTCGCTCCGCTCCTTTACCTTTCCGTCATCGCCATTTTTGCGACGAAAGGTGTGGCTGTCTTCGGTCGGGACGGTGTAGCTGACGGAATCCAGCTCGCCATCGGCATACTCGTTCTTGAATTCCTGCTGGAGCTTTCCCTGAATGTAGATACAGATCGTCAGACTGGAAAGGTCGGCGTCCACTTTCTTAAATATCATTTCCGGGTCCGGGACGGTACTCTGGGCGAAGGCGAAGCCGGTGGAAAGAAAAACCAGAAACAGACTCTTCATTGCTTATCCTTTCAAGTAGCCAAGGATAATTTTATATAAAAAAATCCCGCCGTTCAAGGCGGGGTTGTCGAAAATCGGAAATCTTTACTTTGAGTACTCGTATTCGAAAACAGTGCGGCCGGTGACATTCGGGATCTTTGCGTCTCCGGAATAGATCTTCCAAACCTGGCCGACCAACTTGTCGCCGGGATTGTAGCTGGGAGTTACTTCCACTCGCTGGGCCATATTCCCAAGACCGTCGTAGTTCAAAACTTCCATCACATCGCCAAGCGCGTTGAGAGTTACCTTCTCGACCGGCGTGCCGCTGGCGGAGTCTGTCTTCACTTCCTTGAGCCAGCCCTTGGCGTCATAGGAATAGGTCGTAGTCTCGTCCACTTCCTTATGGCCGTTCACGGTTTCGGAAAAAATGGATTTGGAAAGCTTGCCGGCGGCATCATATTCATTGTCACACCTCCGGATCAAGCCGGAAACCTGGACCTCTTCCGCCGACAGCCAGCGATCATTGGCGTCATAGCTGTATTCAATGGACGTGCCGGGCAACTCCTTCCCATCTGTGCCGTGTTTCGCGGTCCGCACCTTACAGGTGCCATCCCCGGCATAGGTATATACGAACTTTCCATAAAGCATATGGCCGGAATTCAGCTGGCGCCGTTCTTTCGGCCGGCCCTTCTCGTCGTAATCGTGCTGGTAGTAGCTGATGTCGTCATTCACTTCAATCGAAACCAGGTCGCCGTCCTTATAGCTTTCAATGCGGGTCTGAACCAAAGTACCATCAGGGTCGGCGCTATCAAGATAAAACTTGGCGGTTTTCTGGGTGAGCTTGTCATCAACCTTCTTGAAAATAGCCTGCGGGTCGCTGGTTGTCTGGGCGAAAGCAAAACCGGCGGAAAGCAGAAGAAAAAGGAAGCTGCGCATTACTGAACCTTTCAAAGTAGCCAACACAAATTCTAAAACAAATTTAAAACCCCGTAAAGACGGGGCTATTTCTGGTCATCGTAGAATTCGTATTCATAGGTCTCGCGGGCGGTCGTACTCTTATACATACCATCTTCGGGCGGAGGATTTTTGAGGTAGGTTTCGACCAGTTTTTCGGTGCAGATCCGGCCGATCTTGCTATTGCCGTATTTGTAAGAGATCACGTCGCGCTCACTGACGCCGGGAGGCACGGAAGAATCATAGAGGTTATATTTGATCTCTTGCGCGCAACTACCGTCACTGTTAAAGACCTTAGTGGAAACCAGTTCTTCTTTGTCCGGATCTCCGGTCACGCTAATAGCTCTGCGGCAGGCGGATCTGTTGACCTTCCAATCGCCATTGTCCAAATACTTGAAAGTGGAACGGCTGACCAGAAGTCCGTTCAACTTCTCGGTGGTTTCCGCAACGCGACCTTGATCGTCGTATTGATTTTGAAAACTGGAGCGGTCGCCTTCACCATAAACACCGATCCATTCCGTCCAACGCTGCTTCTCGTCAAAAAAATAATATTCGGAATTTTTGCCGCTTACCCGAACCTGACCATTGGCAGAATCAAAACTGTAGAATGATTGATCGATCGTCATTCCGGAAGTCTTGCTCCAGGGATCATACTGATAGCGATATTCTTTTTTTTCCATCGGCAGGCCGTATTCATCAAATTCGGTATGCTCAATGATCCGGCCATTCAGATCACGCTTGGTTTCATAGGTATATATCGTCGAAGTTCTCCAAATGTCCAAGCTTTCATCCTCGATCTTGTCTCCATTTTCATAAGATTCAATGAAGGTTTCGACTAAAGATTCCGGCCCGATATTAGGGTAAACGCTGCTGTAGTAGGCCCGGTAAGATTTGGTCGTAATAACCTTGACTTTTGGATCCAGTTTCTTGATCTCGCCCAGCGGATCGGCCAATGCCGAAATAGCCATACCAGAAAAGAGCAACGCGCCAACAGCTCTGTGCCACATTGTCGCCTTTAGAATTGTCGAGCAGCTGGGTAGATGATAACAGGGTACTCACCAAAAATCAAAAACCCCGACAATGTCGGGGCAATTAGTCCTATTTCTTTTGTTCAAAAAACTCATATTTGTAGTAAATGTGACCGCGCTTCAGCGCGAACTCTTTCTTTTCGATCTTGCCGTCCATCCATGCGTCTTCGGTGATCCGGCCGCCTTTATCATAGGTGTATTCATGAGCCGACCTCGCCACCGCCTCATCACCGTAGTAATCATAGGACGCACGATCTTCCAGATCGCCGGCGAGGTTATAGCTCTCCTCCGCCGACAGATAATTCATATGGTTACGCCTGATCGCCCGCCGTAGCTTTCCCTTACCGTCGTACTCGAATTCGGTATGATATCTTACTTGGCCCTCAACCAGCTCGTCCTGGTCCTTAAGCAGCCCATCATCGCGATAATGATTGACGATCTTGGTCTTTGACCCCTTGCACTCGGTGCATGCCCATTCTTCTAGCCGCCCTTTGCTGTCGAAGCGGTAGACATAAGCCAGATCTCCAGCCTCAAGCGCGATCCGTTGCTCGATCTCCAAATTGCCGGCTTTGTTTCGCTTGTAACTCCAGCGCCGAAGAACCTTTCCCTTTTCGTCCAGCTCCGAGCGCTCAACGATCTGACCGTCCGCGCCATAAACATGCTTATAGGTAAACTTTTTGATCTTGCCGGAGTCATCCGACAATTCCCGACTAACCAAGTCGTCTTTCTCATCAAAATTTTCGGTAATCTTTCGATCGAAAGTTTCCCGGGTCGGATCTTTGGAATCAACATCCCAAAATTCGGTAACTTTGATTTTCAGTCCGGGAACGGGTTTTTCAAATTCCGGCGCGTCCGCGAAAACTCCGAAAGCGCAGAAGAAAAACAGCGCCGAGAAGATCAGTCGGTACATTCTTATTACCCTTTCAAAAATCCGAGTATAAGAATAGCGTTTCTCGAGCTTTAGAACAAGTGGGCAACGTCCCGGATCGTCACGGCAACGATCAGCAGCAACAACAAGATGAATCCTATGGCATTCGCCGATTTTTCCAGATCAGGATTCAGCGGCGAGCCCTTGATCTTTTCTATCACGATGAACAAAAAACGTCCGCCATCCAACGCCGGAAAAGGAAAAATGTTCAGTACCGCCAGATTCAAAGAGATCATCGCCACTAACTGAACCAAGTAGATAAACCCCATTGAGCCGGCCTGGCTGGCAATGCCAAATATCCCCACGGGACCAACAAAATCCACCAGAAGCTTCCCCTGGGTCACCAAGCCCCAAAATAGATTGATGAAGGCCGCCAATATCCCGATGATTATTGCCCAGGAAGATCTCAAGCCTTCCCACAAAGCGCCGAAGAAAGAACGGCGTTCCACACCGGCTTCCACCACCGCCACGCCCAGCGCCCCCTCGCCGGAAACGCGCGGAGTCGCTTGAACCACCAGATCCTGACCACCGCGGACAATATTCAGTGAAATTTCTTTGCCGCGATTCTGATCGATGTAAGACACGAAGTCGGTGGCTTTCTCGAAACCCTTCAACTGGTCTTGTGGGAGGATCCCCACTGCTGCCGCCGGACTACCGGCCAAAACTTCCGATACAACCAGAACCCGCGGCGTACCGATCATGAAAATTACTGACATCAGTAGCCAGCCGATAAGAAAATTCATCACCACGCCGGCGATGATCACTAGGATGCGCTTCCAGGCCGGCTGGTTGAAAAAACTCCTCACTTTCTTTTCCGCGTCAACTTTTTCCCATTGATTCTCTCCATAAAGACGCACGAAGCCGCCGAACGGCAGAAGATTCAGACTATAAATTGTCTCACCGACTTTTTTGGAAAATAACCGCGGTGGAAAACCGAAACCGAACTCTTCCACCAACAACCCAAATTTCCTAGCGGCCAAAAAATGCCCGAACTCGTGAAGCAGTATCAGAACTGAAATTCCAATGATTACAAAAATTACATCCATTTCGTTGGTCGTTAGTTGTCAGTCGTAAGTCGCTATTCCGATATCTCCTTAATCTTAGCAGAAAGAGCGGACTCCACTTCGGCGTTCGTCTTATCCACTATATCTTGAGCCTTCTTGCGGCCCTTGAATTTATCATCTTCGGTAATGACTTTTTCCTTGAACAAACCTTCAATTCTTTTGTTAACGTCGTCCCTGCCGGCGCGAATTTTTATTTTCGCCTCCTCGGTCAGCCGCTTAACCAGCTTGGTTAATTCTTCGCGGCGCTCGTCGGTCAGCGCGGGAAGGTTTATACGGATCAGATTACCGTCCGAATTGGCGGTTAAACCCATGCCGGAAGTTTCTATGGCTTTTACCACGGCGGCGACGGACTCTTTGTCCCAGACATTGATGTCTATCTCTCGCGGCGGAAGGATGCTAATGGAGCCCAGCTGTTGGACGGTGAAATCCTGTTCCATATACCGGACTTTTAGATTATCCACCAGCTTCGGGCTCGGCCGGTTGGTGCGCACGCCGGAAAGTTCATTTTTCAGGTAATCCACGGCGGCTTTTAAATTTTTCTCAAAATCTTTAATTAACTGATCCACCATAGTGAGGAGTATAAACCAAAACTCCTTCACCGAAAAGCGCGAGAGAAATGCCGCCGAATCACTATCGGCAGACGATCGGCAAGAAGTAAATTAAGATGCCGGTAAAGATGATAAGAAGGAGTACGCCGAAAGCTTTGTCCATCCCTTTATTTTATACCTCCAGCAGCGCCGCTTCAAGTTGCAGCCGCTTGTTCAGATTAAATTCGCACATCAAAGCCCAGCGACGCGATAACGCCTTCAGGGCCTTCCAATTTTTCACCGGCTCTTTTTGCAACTCTGTCATCAGTCCGCGCACAAAATTTTCTATCAGCCGCGGATCTTCTTCCGTCCGCTCGATCAGGGATTTCAAAAACTCCTTCCGTTTCGCCGGCGCGGTTTTGAGAAAAATTCCGACTTCTTTGATCGCGGGTTCTTTGGACCCGTCTCCGGACAAAAAAATTTTCTGGAAACGAGATTGCGCCGCGGGCAAAAGCGCCCCCGGATCCTTCAAAAGCAGGACCAGCAGCGCTCCGGCGGGCGGCTCTTCAGCTATCTTCAAAATGGCGTTTTGAGCCGGTAAAGTCAGGGCTTGGGCGTTATTGATGACCAGAAGCCGGCGAATAGAAACCGCCGGACGTTGCCACAAAAATTCCGAAGCCAGTCGGATAAGATCAATGCCGCCATCAACGTGGGCATTATAGAAAGTGCTGTCGTTTAAAACCCGGCCCGCCTCCTCCCACTTCCCCGCCTCCAAGAAGTTGGCTAGATTTTTCGCGGCCTGTAATTTTTCTTCATCCGAGCCGTGGCCAAAAAAAATATAGCCATGCGAAAGCCGATTTTCTTTTACCAGATCGGAAAAAAGTTTTTTGAGATCCGAGACCTTCACCCCTTAAGTATACGATAAAGGCTATCTCTTATTGAGCAACGTTCGCTTGTAAACTTCCAGGTGATTGAGGATCAGACCGGTGCCCTTGGCCACACAATAAAGCGGGTCTTCGGCAATGTAGGCCTGCACGCCGGTCATTCGCTTAAAGAACTCGTCGATGTAGCGCAGATGCGCTCCGCCGCCGGAAAGAATAATGCCTTTTTCCATAATATCAGCCACCAGTTCCGGCGGAGTGTTATTGAAAACATTTTGCACGGAAGCGGCAATGTCCAGCAAATGCGGATTCAAAGCTTCGGCGATCTCGTTGGAAGTAATTACCAGATCGCGAGGCAAACCGGATACCAGATCGCGGCCGCGTATCCGATATTCTAATTTTTCTTTGGTCGGCAAAGCGGAACCAATTTCAATTTTCACCGTTTCGGCGCTCTGTTCGCCTAAAAACAAAGAATACTTTTTCTTGATATAGTCCATGATCGCCTGGTCAAATTTATTTCCGGCAACCCGCAGACTAGCCCAGGAAACGATACCGCCCAAAGCCACCACGGCCACCTCGGAGGTGCCGCCCCCGATGTTGATGATCATATTGCCGGAATAATTATTGATCGGAACACCGGCGCCCAAAGCGGCCAGGATCGGTTCTTTTACTATATAAGCCTCTTTAGCGCCCGCTTCTTTGGCGGCATTGATCACGGCGCGCTTTTCGGTCGGTGAAATACCGGCCGGCACGGAGATAACAACCTCCGGCTTGAAAAAGTTGAATGATCCGGCGGCCTTAGCGATGAAATATTTCATCATTGCTTTAGTGATGTAATAATCGGCGATCACGCCCTCTTTCAATGGACGATAAGCGATGATGTTGTCGGGGGTGCGGCCGATCATGTCCTTGGCTTCTCGGCCGACCGCAAGCACGGTATTGTCCGGAACGCTCAAGGCAACGATCGTCGGTTCATTGATAATAAAACCACGGCCCGGCACGAAGACTATCGTGTTGGCAGTTCCGAGATCTATTCCGATCTTTCTTGTAAACATTTTTTTATTGTAATCGTCTGATGTTCGCCCCCAACTTCCTCAACCGCTCATCAATATTTTCATATCCCCGATCCAACTCCTCAATTCCATCTATTTCCGATTCCCCCTCGGCAACCAGCGCCGCGATAACGTGGGCGATGCCGGAACGAAGATCGCGGACGGTCAGTTTGGCAGAATGGAGTTTGCTGGGGCCGGTTATTTCCGCGCTGTGCAGGAATTCTTTTCCGGCAAACCTGCAGGCCGGCCCGCCGGGACGGGGCAATTCACCCAAACACTTTGCTTGTACTTTAATCTTCGCGCCCATTAAATTCAAGTCTTGCGCGTAACCGAAACGATCTTCATAGACCGTTTCGTGGAGACTGGAAACTCCTTCGGCTTGAGTCAGGAGCACTGCGATCGGCTGCTGCCAATCAGTCATAAAACCGGGGTGGGTATCGGTTTCAATTCTGGCCGCTTTCAAAGCAACGCCTTCGGGACGCCAAAACTCTATCCCCGCTTCCGAAACTTTGTACTCGCCGCCGATCCGGCGTAGAGCGCTCAAAAAAGTGATCAGATCATCCTGCCGGGCTTCTTTTACGAAGATCCGGCCTCCCGTGGCTACCGCCAAACAGGCAAAGGAGACCGCCTCGTTGCGATCCGGCAAGATCCTGTGGCGGGCGCCGTTTAGCGATTCAACGCCGTCAATATAAATATCGCGATTATCACCAAGCTCAATGATCGCCCCCATCTTTTGCAGAAATTTTATCAGATCCAAGATCTCCGGCTCGAAAGCGGCGTTATGGATCTCTGTACGGCCATCGGCCAGCACGGCCGCCAAAATTGTATTTTCGGTAGCCCCGACGCTTGGATAGCGAAACTCCACTTTCGCGCCATGCAATCCATTTTTTGCTTCTGCAACATAACGATCGGGAAGAACCTTGATGCGGGCGCCCATCGCGGTAAGAGCGTTGATATGAATATCCACCGGACGCGGGCCGATCTTGTCTCCTCCCAGGATCGGCACTTCCGCTTCTCCCGCGCGGGCAAGCAACGGGCCCAGCGTCAAAATAGGAATGCGATTGCGGCGGCTCAAAGAAACAACTTTGGAATTGGTGATCTTTGGGGTCTGAATTTCCATATTTCCGTTGCGGCGTTCGATCTTGCTGCCAACAGAACGGCAAAGCTCTTCAGTGATCTTGGCATCACCGATGTCGGGGAAATTTTCCAAAACACACGGCTCGGAAGTTAATATTGAGGCGACCATCATTTTGGTCGCCGCGTTCTTGGCTCCGGCCAATTTTATTTCGCCTACCAATTTATTTCCGCCCCGAATAATGAATTTCATGAATTAAAAATAGCAATATAGAAATTGCTATCATTATATACCAAGCAAACCGGTTAAGAGAAGCTTACTTTTTCAAAACTTTTGGTAACAGAAAAAAAGCCCCGATCGTCGCTCCCAAAGTTCCCATTGCCAGGTCCTTGATGGTATCAGCGAGAGTATTTTGTTCGGATCCGGAAAGAGCATTGGCGGTAAATTCCAAGAACTCCCAAAAGACCGCCGCAAGCGCCACGAAAGCCACTGTTAGCAGTAGGGCAGTCCAAAATTTACGGGGAAATTGATCCACTGATTGAATGTAGGCGTAGTAGAGGAAAAGGCCGGCCACAAAGATCCCACCGATCAAGTGCTCAATCACATCGTAATACCAGGGACGTAAACTATTTACTCCACCATAAACGAGGATGTCAAAATAGACCATCGCTACCAATGCCAGAACCAAAACGGCTAGAAAAGAAAGTAAAGATTTATGCGAGCGCATGTCAAAGCAAAGACTAGCGTTTTGCCCATTGTGGCGCGCGGCGGGCTTTGTGCAAGCCGTACTTCTTGCGTTCAACGATACGAGAATCGCGGGTTAGATAACCGGCGGGCTTCAAAAGCTTGCGGAGATCCGGCTCGAATTTTACCAAGGCGCGGGCAACGGCGTTCTTCACGGCATCAGCTTGAGCATTGATACCGCCACCGCCAACCATAACACTGGCGCCAACGCGGCCCTTCAGATCGGAGATCTCAAACGGCAAAAGAGCGGTGATCTGATTTCGGACGGTTTTGAAATATTCTTTATAGTCCTTATTATTTACGATCAATCCTTTTCCGGCAAAAACCCGCGCGGAAGCATTAGCGGTTTTGCGACCTCCTTTAGCTTGGAAATAGCGGGCTGTTGGTTTTTTATCAGTCATATTATTTTTCTATAGTTAAACGATTTAAGCGCTTCTGTTTCAGATGATTCTGGGGCAGCATTCTTTTCACGGCTAACATCAGAACCTTTTTCGGAGACTGAGCAAAAGCGTCCTGATAAACTTTTTCGCGTAAATGACCCATATAACCGGTATGGTGATAGTAGATCTTCTGGGTAGCCTTGCGTCCACTGACTTCGATAAGAGAAGCGTTCTTAACTATCACTTTATCCTTGCCGGGATTTCGCGGTTCATAATCCGGGTGCATCTTGCCCTGCAGAATCTGGGCGATCTGCGATGCCAAGCGGCCTAACTTTTGGTTTTTTGCGTCAATAACGTATTCCATAATTATTTCACAAATTCTATCACGGCCATCGGGGACGCGTCACGCTTCCTGGCCTTGGCTAACTTAGTGATGCGCAAATAGCCGCCGGCGCGGGTCTGATAACGGGCGGCAATTTCATAATAGATCTTGTTGGCGGACTGTTTAGGCAGGGCGGCCAACAGACGGCGCAAGGAAACAACTTCCTGCTTCTTAGCGATCGTGACCATCCGCTCCACCATCGGACGGATCTCTTTCGCGCGCGCGACAGTGGTCGAGATCCTTTCCTTCATGATCAAGTTATTGGCCAATCCCTGAAGGAAAGACTTTCTGCGGCCCATCGTCCGATTAAATTTTCGCGCGTGTTTTGCCATTGTAGGATATTTTTTAGTCTTCTTTCTTTTTCTTTTTGGAAGCTTTTTTGGCTTTCTTTTCTCCTTCCTCCGCGGCCGGAGCGGCTTCTACTTCTTTGACCTCGACTCCGGAGATCTTCACGAAATGATCCTGCAAAATATTGCTGGATTTCCTCAAAGCGGACGAGGGAGTGACGCTGCCGTCGGTTTCCACGATCAGACGCAGGCGGTTGTAATCGGCGCGCTCGCCAACCCGCATATTTTCAATTACAAAATTAACTTTCACTACCGGAGAGAACAAAGCGTCGATCGCAACAACGCCGATCGGCAGCTTGTCGCTCTTGCGGGATTCCACCGGCAGATAGCCTAATCCCTTTTCAACTGTGATTTCTATATCCAGCTCCGCGTCCTTCGCGGTCAAGGTAGCGATATGAGCGTCGGGAGTGATCAGGTCAACCTGGGAATTAGTCTTGATGTCGGAAGCGGTAACTACTTTCTCTCCTTTTACTTTCAAGGTCAGCACTTGGGGCTCATCGGTATGGATCCGGAAGCGGATCTTTTTCATATTCAAAGCGACTTCCACCATATCCTCCTTCACCCCTTCAACGGTAGTGAACTCATGGCTAGCGCCCTTAACTTTTATCTGGGTGATCGCGGCGCCCGGCAAAGAAGAAAGCAAAACCCGGCGCAAAGCATTGCCTAACGTTAGGCCGTAACCGCTATACAGACCCTCGATCTCAAAGACGCCCTCTTTATCGGTTTCCGAGACCTTTTTGATGCCGACCGTCTCACTTAAATATTGATATTCCATAAGTTTGTTATTGTTTTATATTTTAATACTATTTGCTGTAATAGTCAACCACTAGGTTAACATCAAACGGGATATCGAAGTCCTTCGGAGCGGAAAGCACTTTCCCTTCCTGTTTATCGGCATCAACCGACAACCAGACCGGAGCTTCATACTTTTTCAGCTTTTCTCCCAGGTCTTTGAAAAGCGGATGATCCTTGGACTGCGGACGGATGGAAACCACGTCGCCGGTGTAAACCTGCATGGAAGG
>CAZDBT010000021.1:0-11776 GCA_964503795.1 uncultured Candidatus Saccharibacteria bacterium | reverse complement strand
AGCAAAGTGCGGTTGGCGGGATTCATTGTAGTTTCCCAAAGCTGTTCCGGGTTCATTTCTCCAAGACCCTTGTAACGCTGGATGTTCGCTCCTTCTTTGTTCGGCATCTTATCCAATTCGGCCTGGTTGTAAATATATTTAATATCCTTTCCTCTCTGCACGTGATACAGCGGCGGCTGGGCGATATACAAATGCCCGCCCTCAATGATCGGCAGGAAGTGACGATAAAATAGCGTGAGCAGCAAAGTGCGGATGTGCGAGCCGTCCACGTCGGCATCGGTCATCAACACGATCTTGTGATAGCGGAGCTTGGAAAGGTCAAAAGATTCGGCGATGGCGGTGCCCAAAGCGATCACCAAAGATTTAATTTCTTTATTGATAAGCATCTTATCGATGCGGGATTTTTCCACGTTCAATATCTTGCCCTTCAAAGGCAAGATAGCTTGCGTGCGGCGATCGCGGCCCTGCTTGGCGCTGCCACCGGCAGAGTCTCCCTCAACGATAAACATTTCTGATTCTATCGGATCACGGGAACTGCAATCAGCCAACTTACCAGGCAAAGTAAGACCTTCCAGCACACCCTTACGAAGAACGGTGTCTTTAGCGGCCTTGGCCGCTTTGCGAGCCTTGGCGGCGAGCATGCAGCGCTCGATCACGCGGCGGGCATCGGCGCTATAACGCTCCAGAAAATCTTTCAGCGCTTCTCCGGTAACCGCCTCCACAGCCGTGCGGGCTTCGGTGTTACCCAAGCGGGCTTTGGTCTGACCTTCAAATTGCGGTTCGCGGAGTTTTACGGAAACGATAGCGATCAAGCCTTCGCGCACGTCGTCGCCGGTAAAGTTCTCATCATCTTTGCGGATGTATTCCCCGGAGCGGGCATAATCGTTAAGCGATCGAGTGAGAGCCGAACGAAAACCGGTCAGGTGCATACCGCCGTCTGGAGTGTAGATGTTGTTGGCGAAACTCAACTCCTGAATTTCCATCTCGTTGTTGTAGATGAAGGCCACCTCCACATCAACTTTTTCAGATTCTTTTTGAATATAAAATGGGGTCTCCTGCAAAGCCTTTTCTCCCTTGCTTAGATATTTAATGAAAGAGAGTAGGCCGCCATCAAAATAGAACGAGTGAAATTGTTCGTCTTTTTCATCCCGCAGATCTACCACCTCCAGGCGAATGCCTTTGGTTAAGAAAGCTTGCTGGCGAAGGTGATCTAAAATTCGTTTGCGATCAAAAGGATTATCTTTTCCAGCGGCGGCCGGAAAGATAGTCGGGTCGGGTTCAAAGGTAACTTTCGTGCCGGTGGTTTTGGAACTACCGATCTTTTTTACTTTATATTGCGGCTTGCCCTGTTTGTATTCTTGCGTGTAGACTCCCCCGTCGCGGTTTACCTCCACCTGCATCCAGCTGGACAGCGCGCACACTACAGACACACCCACGCCATGCAGACCGCCGGATACTTTATATGACTCGCCGCCGAATTTACCTCCGGCGTGCAGGGTGGTCATGACGGTTTCCAAAGTGGATTTCTTGGTTTGCGGATGAACTTCCACCGGAATGCCGCGGCCGTCGTCCACAACGGCGATGCGATTCTGCGGCAACAATTCAATGCGAATATTTTTAGCATATCCGGCCATCGCTTCATCAAAAGAGTTATCCACGACTTCCCAGATCAGGTGGTGCAAACCGGCCAGATCGGTCGTGCCGATATACATACCCGGACGCTTCCGAACCGGGTCCAAACCTTCCAAAACATAAATGTCTTTCGCGGTATACGAACCACCTTTAGTGGACTCTTTGGGTGAGGCTTTTTCGCTCTTAATTTCAGTTTTCCGGGCCTCTTTTTCCGGTTCTTTTTTGTCTTTCTTGGCCATAAGCAATGTATGTATTATAGCAAAAAATAGGGTTGTAAACAACAAAAAAGAGGCCTTATTGGCCTCATGGTATCTATTTATAACGTCGGGGAGAGCACAGCGGTGGCGATCTGAATTCCCTCGTCTAACGTGGGAACGATAAAGCCGACCGATTCACGAATCATGGAATGACTGTGGATATTGTCCTTCTCCATGACGACTACGATCGGCTTCCGCAGCATATCCGCCCAGGCGATCTCCATGACCGTTCCGATGGAAGCTTTCGTCGCCCCCAAGAAATTCACGAAAAGCATATCGCAGCGGCCGGTATCAAACCGATCCCGACAGGTGATGCCCTTGGAAGAACTAAGCGGTTGATCTTCATAAGCGTCCTTCACTTCTTTTTCCTTGCTTAGATATTTCTTCCCCCTCATAGGCGACACGCCCTTGATATGCGCCGGCAGCCTTCCAGAAACATATTCCCGCCAATCAGTACATCCGTCAAAGGAAACGCCGGTGATCGGACCCGCCAGATAAAGCAAGGATTCTCTCATTGCTTGCGAACTCCAAAAGTTCTAACCCGATTATACCGGCTACTTCCTAAAATATCAATCTTTCCAAAAATAGCCGAGCTATCTAATTTCCGCTCCGAACTTGTCTTGCAAAACCGAAGTAATCTTCACCATCTCGGCGTTCACTTCTTCGTCGGTAAGGGTGTGGTCGTCGGCTTGGAATACCAAGCGGAAGGTCAGACTCTTGTGATCTTTTTTGGTATTTTTATTTTCCACGGACGGATCGTAGTAATCGATCAAATCCACATCGTCCAAGAATTGCGGCGCGGCGTTCTCCATCGCCTCCATCAGCTTATCTACGCGAGTCTCCTGATTTACCAAGAGAGAAATGTCGCGGTCCACCGAAGGATATTTGGAAAGCGGCTCATATTCTTTTTCTTCTTCAACCAGCTTCAACAACTTTTCCATATATACTTCCGCCACCGCCATATTGTGCGCGCCCTTGGGAATGCCGATATAGCCAAGCACCTCGTGATTAACCTCAATGCGCAAACTCTTTTCTTGCTCCAGATATTTTAATTCCCAATCCAGCTCGCGGAAAAAGAAATCTACTAACCCTACGGATTTCAGCACTTCGTCCATTAAACCTTTTAGTTCCAAAATAGGATTTTCGGATTTGGAGCCGAGCGCCACGCCTAAACGCATTTCCTCTTTTAATTCACTGTCGCGCTCGGAGAAAACCTTGCCGACTTCAAAAATTTTCACAGAGTTAAAAAAGCGGAAGTTGTCATTGATATTTTTTACCAAGCTGACGGTCAAGTTCGGGCGGAGATATTGGAAATCGGCGCTGACAGGATTCAGCAAGGCCGGAGCGCCAAACCATTTCGGATCGGCATACTTGGTAAGGTCCTGGCGAGATAAAAAGGTATAGTTGTAGACCTCGCTCAAACCAAAACCGCTTAAGACGTCACGTAATTTATCTTTCAACACAACCTGGTCCTCTTTGTGAGCCGCCTTGATCGGCACATGCGGGGCTTTGGATTCCAATTTTTGGTAACCGTAAAGATTAACCACTTCCTCAACCAGATCTTCAAAGATAGAAACATCCATTCTCCAAGCCGGAATTTCTACAAACCGGCCGGTGATTTTAAAACCAAGCTTTTTCAGATAACCCAAAGCATTTTTTTCCTCTAATTCCAAACCAGTGAGCTGATTGAAGCGCTTGATATCAAATTTCAACAATCGCTTAGCGAACTTGGCGTAATTCACATCGGTGATATCTCCGATCTTGGCCTTGGCTTCATCTTTCAATAAAACCGTAGCGCGTTTCATCGCCACTTCAGCGAGCATCGGCGAGAGACCATGAGAAAATCGGCCGGAAGCGTCGGTAAATAAATTCAGATCGCGGGAGGTTTTATAAATTGACGGGCCATCAAAGCTGGCCGCCTCCACGATAATTTTGCGGGTATCCTGGGTTACCTCGGCGCGCTTTCCGCCTTTTACTCCGGCGATCGCCAACGGACCCTGGGAATCGGCAATAACCAAATGATTGGAGTTGAGTTTGTGATCGGCGCCGTCGATCGTGCGGATCGTCTCTCCCTCCTGGGCCATCCGGACCTCGATCGGACCTTTTACTAAATTGGCGTCAAAAGCATGCAGCGGCTGACCGACTTCCAACATCACATAATTCATCACATCCACCACCGAGTTGATCGGCCGCTGGCCACAAGCGAGCAAAATATTCCTCAACCATTCCGGCGAAGATTTCACAGCCGGCACTTCAATATATCGGCCAATGTAGCGGTTGCAGGTTTTCTTGGCGGAAATTTTTATTTCCGGAGCGGTATTCTTTAATTCCACCTTCGGGTCGCGACCCGCGGAAAGATCGGTAACGGAGCCGCCGAATAAAGCCGCGGCTATGCGAGCGATCCCCCAGTGCGAAGAAGCGTCTGAATATCGATTGGCCGGGATAGAAATTTCCAGCATATCGGAAACTCCGCCCTGCACGGCCGGAATATCTTCGGCTTCAAAAGCGTGAAAATTCAGCTTTTCTATCAAAGCTTCTTTGGAGGGAATCTTCGGCGCCAGTTGTTTGAGAAGGCTGTAAGAAAATTTCATTAGAATTGATTAATGAACCGCAGATCGCCGGAATAAAACATCCGAATATCCGGAATTTTGTATTTGATCATCGCCAATCTTTCCAAACCGACACCAAACGCAAAACCTTGGTATTTTTTCGGGTCCAGCTTCACCTTATCCAACACCGACGGATGCACCATACCGGCGCCCATCACCTCCAGCCATTTGCCGTTAAATTCCACGTCCACCTCCAACCCCGGCTCTACGAACGGGAAATAGCTCGGACGGAAACGGACTTTGGTTTCTCGGCCAAAAAACTTTTTGAAAAACTGCTCTATCACGTATTTGAAATTCGCCAGGTTCACATTTTCGCCGACCATCAAACCTTCTACCTGATGGAAATTAATTTCGTGGGAAGCGTCGGTCGCTTCAAACCGAAAAACCCGACCCGGCACGATAATTTGGAATGGCGGCTGATTCTTTTCCATATAACGGATCTGCATCGGGCTGGTGTGCGTACGCATCAGCATCTTTCCCATCCCCTCTTTCTGGCCAAGCCAAAAAGTGTCCCACATATCGCGCGCCGGATGATTCGGCGGGATGTTCAGCGCGTCAAAATTATAATATTCGGTTTCCGCTTCCGGACCTTCCACCACAGAAAAGTTCAGACCCAAGAAAATTTCTTTGATCTTGTTCTCGATCTGCGTAAGGGGATGCAAATGACCGGCAGCAACTTTTTTACCCGGCAAGCTGACATCAATTTTCGCGATCGATGGCGCCGCCTTCTTTTCCAATTCCAAAAGTTTCTTTTCCAAGGCTGCTTCGATTTCCACTCGCAATTCATTGGCCGCCGGGCCAACTTTTTGTTTTTGGGCCAGCGACATATCTTTCAACGACTTCAAAATTTTATTCAGCTCGCCGTCTTTCCGGCCAAGATATTTAACCTTGAGCTCTTCTAGGCTCTTGGCATCTTTAACCGCCTTTAGATCTTTAGCGAAAGCTGATTTCAGTTTGGCGATGTCCATGGGCTTAATTATAGCAAAAACCCCGCCTTAGGCCAATTTTAAGGCAAAATAGGCGTAAATTAGCCTAAAAGCTTCGTTGCGGCATCCGGATCAACGTCATTGATCTCCACTCCGGTGCCAGCCTCAAAAGCAGCCTTGATAGACACTTTCGGATAGGCCTCAATATGCCAGTGGTAATGTTCATAATTTTTCTTATCGCGCAGCGGCGCGGTATGGATGAAGAAATTATAATCTGGGTCTTTTAATTTTTTCTCAAATCTTTTCAGCACTTGCTGGAGAGCGTCAACGGCATAAGAGATATCTTCATCCAAGGTATTTTCAAAAAATGGCAGGTGTTTTTTCGGAAAAACCCGTACCTCAAAAGGACTACGGGAGACGAACGGCGCCAGCGCCACCGCTCCTTCATTTTCATAAACGATCCGTTGCCTCTGTTTCATCTCGTAATCCAGCATTACACAATGCACGCATTTTTTATTTTTGTCCCAGTATTTTTTAGAACCGTTAAGCGAGTGCTGGACGTCCGGCGGAACGACCGGCAGAGCAATTACCTGATAATGCGGGTGATAAATGGAAGCGCCGGCGCCCGGTCCCCAATTGTGAAGCATAAAAATATAATCCAGGCATTTGTCGTTAAAAAGCATCAGATAACGATCGCGAAGCGCTTGGAAAACCTGATTGGCTTCTTTTTTGGAAAGATGCGGAAAGTTCTTTTCGTGATCGCGAGTGATCAGCAGATCGTGGTGGCCGACTGCCGGAACTACCGGATATGGGCCGACCTTAGAGATGTGGCCGCAGACTTTGTGATGCATCACCGCCGGATATTTATTTTCCACGATCTGCAGCTGCCAATTTTTCTGATCCGGGTAGATCAGGATCGGCGTTTTGTTGCCGGATTTTTGCGGGTTCTCAAAAGGACAGCGACTTTTAGGAACATGTTTTCTGGCAGCAGACTTAATCGTGTGCGGACGCTTGGCTCGCCCGGGAGCGACCACGATCCAGTCGCCGGATACAATATCTTGACGAAGCTCTGATTGCTTGGAGTTCATAAATTATCTTTATGATTGACTATACGATTATCATAATACCACTGCATCACATCACGCGCGACCGGAACCGCGTTCAAGCTCCCCTCTTTGGAGTTCTCTATCAGTACCAACACGGCGATCTCCGGATCTTCCTGCGGCGCGTAACCGACAAAGAAAGCGTTGGTGCGGGTATTGTTGGCAACCTGCGAACTTCCGGTCTTGGCAGCGGCGCTGATCGGCAAACCGGAAAGCATATTAGCGGTGCCGTAGGGTTTATCTACCGCATCATCCATGCCCTGCCGCACTTCTTTCAGCTCATCTTGCCATCCGGAATAATCAAACAAGATAACCGGATCGTTCTGATTTCGCGCCAGGTGAGGCTGGTAAATTTTCCCGCCGTTTGCGACCGAAGAAATAAAATTGATCAGCTGAAGCGGTGTCAGCTGAAGATCTCCCTGGCCGATACTGACGTTGTAGGTGTCGCCGATGCGCCAGATCTGGCCGGTGCGTTTTTCTTTTTCATCCGGCGCGGGTAAAAATCCGCTCTTCTCGGTCGGCAGATCAATGCCGGTCTTCTGCCCCAGTAGAAAAGTTTGCCAGTACTGGCGCAGACGCTCGATCCCCAAACCCTTCAGACCCTGGAATCCGCCGCCGACTTCATAAAAATAAACATTGCTCGAGCGCGCCAAAGCAGAATGAATATCTACCCAGCCTTGAGGCCGCCAGTCCAAAAATTTGCTTGGGTGTTCCGGATCATAAGGGTTCGGCAACTCTATGGAACCGGTGGAAAGAATTTGAAAATCCGGCGCGACGATCTGTTCGCGTAAAGCGGCTAGCGCCACCAGAGGCTTGATGGTCGAACCCGGGGTATAAACGCCGGATACCACGCGGTTGAACAAGGGCTGACCGTGACCCGTTAGGTATTTGGAAACATTATTGTTATCAAAGCTCGGCAAGCTGACCATTGCCAACACTTCGCCATTGCGAGGATCCATTACCACACCCGCCCCGGCCTCCCGGCCCAAATTCGCCAGCGCGGCCTTCATCCGGTCGTAGAAATATTTCTGCAGATCGGCATCCAACGTAACCACCAGATCATTTCCGGCCTTCGGCGCCTGATCCACTTTCTTGTCCAGAATTTTTCCTTTGGCGTCCCGATAAACGAACAGCCGGCCATCGGCGCCGCGCAGGATAGAGTCGTAGTAAGCCTCCAGACCGGCTTGACCGACTAAGTCTTTAGACGCCTCTGTTTCACCAACATAGCCCAGCACGTGGCTGAAGGCCGGCGCGTTGATATAACTACGCGCGTAATCGGAGGTGATCGCCAACTCCGGCATATTCAGACTATTTAAAGCGATGGTTTGCGAGCGGGTGATATTGCGGGCCAACGGAATGAAATTCTGCTTTTCCAAATTGGCCTTGCGAACAAATGATTCCAGGTCGTCCAAATTCAATCCCAACGCGTCGGCGATCTCTTTGACCAGCGGCATCCAATCATCGGTTCTTTTTAAAAGGTCTGCCACGTTCAAAAAGGCGCTGAAAGAATTCTGGTTCTCCACCAATGGGTTGCCAAAGCGATCCTTAATGATGCCGCGCGGGGCCGGCAACTCTACTTCGCTGTGAAGATTGGCCGCCGCCCGGTCGGAATAAAAAGCGCCGTTAACCGTGTTGATGTAGGCCGAACGCCCGAAAGCGATCAGGGCGGTCAGCAAAACAACGCCCCCAACCAACAAAAAGGTCCGCTGGGAAAGCGGCAGCTCCAAATAATCCGATTCCTGTTTTTCCTCGTTGAATAGCAGGTCTTCAACGTTAAGCTCCTTCATCTTTTGAAAATATTGTCTTCATTATCCACCAATTGCCGGAAAAGGTCATAGAAGAGGATACCGAAAATAGAAGTGTAGACTATCTCTCCCGCGACCGCTAAAGCGCCGGTCCAAAGATAGGATATGTCGGCCAGAGCGTAAAAAAGGACAACGAAAATAACCGTTAATACTAAATTGTTCACCGACTGACGCCAGGGCAGCAGCCGGCCAACTAAAAAAACTGATACGGCCAGAACGGCGAAGATCAGCAGCTCCGGCCGGAAGCCGGATTCAAACCGCAGAAAAAATATCGCCCCAAGCAATACTCCCAGATAGGCCGCAAAGGATTCCATAAAAAAAGAGCAGGCCACCAGCAATGCCAGCAGTAGGTTGGGCCTGATCCCGAAAATAAGAAAAAGGCCGGTGTTCTGGATAAGGCCGGCGAATACTACCAATGCGATAGCCAATAAAAATTTTCTCATTGCGTCACTTGATGAGAATGGAGACTTTCCGCAGATCCTTGGTGTCGTAGGAAAAGATCAGGCCGGCCTCCTTGAAAGAACTGGAAACCGACTGCTGGACAACAGCGACCTCGCCGACCTTCAAGCCGTAAGGCAGATCCTTTTTGGCGGACACTACGACATCGCCCGAATGGATCTCCGCGTTTTTGTCTATCAGAGTGAGTCTCGGATTCTGACCACCGACCAGTAAAGCATCCTTCTCGGCGGCTCCGATCCGCACCGGCAAAGACCAGTCTTTATCAAAGATCGTGCGCACCAACGACTGACTCCCGGAAACTTCAATGATCTGACCGATCAAAATGTTCCCCTCCGCAGTTACCGGCATACCCACAGTTACTCCATCAGCCAGCCCGGCATTAATAGACAAAAGATTTTTATAATTCAGCGGATAAGTTGAGTAAACTTGGGCGACTAAAGCCGAACGCCTCCCCTGCTGGACCAGCTCGGCTTTGGCCAGCGGACGCAAACTAACCATCTCAACCAAGTTGTTTTTGGAAGCAATAAGAAAATTATTTACCAGGAAGAAGGCCGTAATACCGATGAGTATTAAGGCGCTAACAAATTTTGCCATAACTATATTTTAATATCCCTCGGGCGGAGCGGGTTATCTATGATCTGCTGATACTTAGCCAGGTTTTCCACAGCCACGCCGGTGCCGCGCGCCACGCAGGTAAGCGGATCGTCCACAATATTGGCAGCTACGCCCAGCTCACGAGCAAGCAAAGCGTCCATACCACGGAGCAAACTGCCGCCACCGCAAAGATAAACTCCTTTCTTCAGAATATCGCCGGCCAGTTCCGGTGGAGCCAGCTCAATGACTTCTTTCACGGCCTCCAGCATAGACTTCAAAGATTTCACGATCGCGGCGCGAACGTGGGTTTCGCGGATGATCGCCTCACGGGGCAAGCCGCTGGCCAAGTCCCGGCCACGTACTGCCATTTCCATCTTTTCGTTTTGAGGCATCGCCGAACCGATGTTGATCTTCAATTCTTCAGCGGTCGGCTCACCGATCGCTAATTTAAACTCCTCCCGAACGAAACGCATAATGTCGTCGTTGAGTTTATCGCCGGCTACTTTCAAGCTTTTGGCGATCACCGAGCCGCCCATGGAAATAATAGCGACTTCGGTCGTGCCGCCACCGATATCAATGATCATGTTAGCGGTCGGCTCATCGATTGGCAGGCGCGCTCCCAAAGCGGCAGCGATCGGCTCCTCAATTACATACGCTCGGGAAACTCCGGCGCCAACCACGGCGTCTTCCACTGATTTTCTTTCCACTTCGGTCAAATTGCTCGGCACCCCGATGACCGCTTTCTGGAAACTATAAAAAATACTGGTGCCGCCCAAACGTTTCAAAAAATGCCGGAGCATTTCCTGCGTCATTTCAAAATCGGAGATCACCCCATTGACCAGCGGACGGATCACGTTGATATGAGCGGGAGTGCGGCCGATCATTTTGCGCGCTTCCTCGCCGATGGCCAAGATCTGGTTGGTTTTCGCGTTGACCGCGGTGATAGAAGGCTCGTTGATCACGATGCCCCGCCCCGCGAGATAAACCAGCGAGTTTGCCGTACCCAGATCGATGCCAACATTTTTAGAAAAAACCGCCAATGGACTGCGCATGAAATTAACTACATTTTAATGCACTGGAAAAAATTTAGCAACAAACAGCTCGCCCATCTGCCCCAACCTCCTCCCAAGACCTTCGGCGGCCAATCCGCGACTCGCTTAACGCAATTTTTCCGGCCGTCCGTAAAGGACGCGATTACGCTCCCGTAAAAATTGCTACTCGCGCGGGGCTACGCCTCGGAATCTTGATCGGAGGTTGGGGCAAGGACTCGCTGAACTAGCAAATTCGCCTCCGAGATGTGCCTCAAACCAATCTGGCCGGGCTGTTTTACTTTTTTATCGGCAATAAAAAAACCGCCCGAGGGTACCAAAAATTCCTAGAGCTTCAGTAAATCCTTGATACCAACTAACTTTGCCTTATCGGAATCGCGGCGCTTCAGCTCGATCTTGTCTCCGGTTTTTGGGCTGACCACGGCGCGCCAGGTGATGCCCAAAAGATCGGCGTCGGCGAACTTCGCTCCGGCGGAAGTATCGCGATCGTCGTAAAGCACCTCCACTCCCTCTTTCATTAATTGCTTATAAATAGCATCGGCAGATTTATTGATGCCCAGTAAATGAACCCTGAACGGCGAAACCGCTTCCGGCCAGATGATTCCGTTCGCGTCGTTGTAGACCTCCACGATCGTGCCCATCACACGGGTCGGACCGATGCCATAGGAACCCATTATCACCGGAGCGCTCTCCCCTTTCTCGTTGGTGAACTTCAGATCAAACGCTTCCGAGAAACGGGTGCCGAGCCGAAAGACATTGCCAACTTCAATCGCCTTTTCTTCTTTTACTTCGGAATTACATTTCGGGCAAAGATTTCCGCCACGCACTAAAGCGATCTCTTTATTCTGCGCGAAGTCGCATTTAGTGCAGTAAACGATCGTGTCCTCCCCCACCGGAGTCGGCACTTGGAATTCGTGGGTGTAATCTTTGGTGAAAGCGCCGCCGGAAGCTTCGGTTAATTTCGCTTTCAAACCAACCCGTTTGAAAATTTTGTGATACGCCTTAATTACTTTCTGGTAATACTCGTTCAGGTCTTCCACGGAAGTATGGAAGCTGTAGAGGTCTTTCATTAAAAATTCGCGGCCGCGAAGGATGCCGCTTTTGGCGCGGGCTTCGGCGCGGAATTTCGTCTGGATCTGATAAGCCGAAAAAGGCAGGTCTTTATAGGAATTGATAAAGTGAGTAGCTATAGAAGTGATCACTTCTTCATGCGTCCATCCCAAACCGATGTCTTCACCAAAAGGAGATTTGAATTCATAAGCCACATCGGTGTGCCAACGCTTGGATTTTTCCCAATATTCTTTCGCCACCAGCGCCTGCATCAGCATCTCCTGCCCGCCGA
>CAZDBT010000020.1:0-11820 GCA_964503795.1 uncultured Candidatus Saccharibacteria bacterium | reverse complement strand
TTTGCAGGTCGGTGTATTGGAAAAGCTGGTTCAGCACTTTTTGCGGAGTGGCGGTATTTTTCAATTCAATCACGATACTTACGCCGTTTTTATCCGACTCGTCGCGGATGTCGCGGATGCCTTCAATTTTTTTCTCGGTTACCAGCTCGGCCATCTTGATGATCAATTCCGATTTGTTGACCTGATAGGGGATGGCGCTGATCTCAATTATCTGGCTGTCGCGGTTGCCGCGGCCTTCTTTTATCTCCGCAACGCCACGCATCGTGATCGTGCCGTGACCGGAAGCGTAAGCGTCAATGATCGCCTTCCTATCATATATAACTCCGCCGGTCGGGAAGTCCGGGCCTTGGATGAATTCCATCAGGTCGTGAGAGCCGGCTTTCGGGTTGTCGGCCAGGTGCAGGGTCGCGTCTACCAATTCCACGAGGTTGTTCGGCGGAATGCTGGTCGCCATACCCACGGCGATACCCACCGCTCCATTGAGCAAAAGGCTCGGCAATTTCGCCGGCAGAACTTTCGGTTCTTCTCTGGTGCCGTCGTAGTTGGGGATCCAGTCCACAGTTTCCTTATCAATATCAATAAGCATCTCCTCGGCGATCCTTGCCAAACGGGCTTCGGTATAACGATAAGCGGCAGCCGAGTCGCCATCCACGGAGCCAAAGTTACCTTGGCCGTCTACGAATGTATAACGGAGCGAAAATTCTTGGGCCATACGCACCAAAGCGTCATAAACCGCCATATCGCCGTGCGGATGGTATTTACCAAGCACGTCTCCGATCACGGTAGCGGATTTGCGGTATTTCGCGCTGTGAGTCAGGCCGGCCTCCCACATCGTCCACAAAATTCGGCGGTGCACCGGCTTCAAGCCGTCACGCACATCCGGCAAAGCGCGGCTGACGATAACGGACATGGCATAGTCCAAATAAGACTCCTGGAGCTCGGTGCTGATTTCGCGGTTTTCCACATTCGCCCGAACGACCGCCTTGTCGTCAGTCGTTGGTTGTTTGTCGTTTTTCTTCTTTGGTTCTTTTTTTGCCATGTTGTTATTTCAGGACTGATCCCTTGATCGGCTCAATGTCTTCAGCCACGAAATTGACCTCCTGTTTGTTGATCACGATATCATGTTTTACCGCTACGCGGTTTTTTAGAGCGTCGAAGATTATTTTAGTCCCCGCGGTGAAAATAGCAAAGAATCCCGGCTGGGCAGGATTTTCTTCTGCCGCCGCGCCCACATTTGCCAACTGGTTCTGGGAAGCCGGGCCTGGGATGCGGGCGATATTCAGATTCGCGTAGGCCATCCAGAGCGAGACCACGAATAGCATAGAAATTCCGCTGCAAAGGAAAACCCAGAATTTTTTTGTGACCTCGTCCGAGTTCCGGACCTTCGCTACGAAATTTCTTACGCTTTGCATTTTACTTTATAACTTTAAACTTTAAGAACTACGTATTTTGTGCCCGGCGTAATTTCTTTCTTTTTGATCACCAATTTTTCCTGTGGCTCCGATTTCTGCTCAACTTCTTTCAAAAACTCTTTTAACTGCTCGGGTTTCTTGTAAAAAGGGATCACGATCTTCGGCTGGATCTGCTTAATTGATTTGGCGCTAATTCCCGCCGGGGCGAACAAAATATCCACATCGCCCAGCTTCTCTAATATAGTAGGGTCAATTTCTTCCCCTCCATCGCCTAAGAAGCACAAGCGGATCTCTTCCATTACTAATGAATAGGCGGTTTGCGTGCCCTTCATCGGCCAGCCGCTGATCTCCACCTCCAGCATCTCATACTCACCCGGGCCATAAATTTGCCCAACCACCGGCGGCCATTCTTTCGCCGCATCTTTCCATGGGCCGGTCAGCAAGGTGATATCGCCCTTAAATCGGGGCAGAGGATCAACTACGAGCGAGACTTTCCCGCTCTGAATTTTGAAACATTTCTCCCCGCAATAGTTGATAACCATATGTTGTATTTTACACCAAAACTTGGTCGATTCCAAGTGCGTGTTTGATACACTTAGCTTATATGTCCAACAAACTGGGTTTCCGCAAGGCGGTTCTGGTAGGTTTTATTATTTCTAATTTAGTCGTTACGCCGGCAATGGCGCAGATCGTGCCGCCAGCACAGGTGACTGTACCCGTGCCGCCTCCCGCGCCGGTTCCTGTTCCCGTGCCTCCGCCTGTTGCTCCGGTGGTTGCGCCCGTTGTGGCTCCGACCGACACCACCGCTCCGGTAATTTCCGAAGTCGCCAGCCTTTCTTTGGGGCTGTTGGACGCCACGATCGTGTGGCTTACCGATGAATTGGCCGTTTCTACGTTGGAATATGGCGCCAGCTTGGGTTATGGATCAAGCGCCACGCTTGGCGTAAGCGCTCTGCTGGCCCACACCGCCATTCTCACCGGTCTAACGGCTAACACTACCTATTACTACTGCATTCATGCCACTGACGGCCTAGGAAATGCCTCCAGCTCTTGCGGCCACTCATTTATGACGGCTGCCGAGCAGACGATCATTGACACTACTCCGCCGGATGTAACCGAGATTTCTGTTTCATCTATTACCTCCTCCAGCGCCACCTTAAGTTGGACCACCAGCGAAGTCGCAAATGGTGAGGTGGAGTATGGAACTACCGCCGGCTACGGTGAATCAACAAATCTGAACACCGATCTGGCCTTGAACCATTCGGTAAATTTAAATAATCTTTCCGCCAACACCGAGTATCACTATCGGATCCGCGCTAGCGACCAGCTCGGCAACTTAGTGGTTACCCCCGACAATATTTTTACCACCGCTACGGCAGCCCAAGGCGAGGTAGTGGTTGCTCCAGCCCCGGCTCCGAGCCCGTCGCCAAGCCTGTCTCCGACACCCTCTCCATCTCCCGTACCCGTGCCCGTTCCTTCTCCGGCGCCGGTCGTCGAGCCTTCAACCAACGTTAGCGCCGGTTCATCGGTTGGCGGGGTTTCTATTATAATGTCCGGAGTTGAGGTGTCCGATCTTTCTTTTAACAACGCAACCATCTCCTGGACTACTGACTTCCCGTCTGATTCCCAGGTAGAGTACGGCGATAGTGAGAATTTCGGCGCTCTTTCTCAAATTAATTCCAGCCCGGTTATCCACCATTCGGTAGTTCTACACGACTTGGCTGCCGATACGAATTATATTTTCCGGGTCCGTTCCCAGCCTTCCGCCGGTACGGCCGTGCTTTCCGGCAATCATGAATTTACGACCTTAAGTCATTCAACGCCGGTTGTGGCCGCGGCCAATGTTTCCTCGGTCGCTTCCTCAAATATCACCGAGACTGCCGCCACCATCACCTGGAGCACCGACAAGGCGGCTACTTCGCAGGTGCAATTTGGTTTGAGTAGCGGCTATGGAGAGTGGAGTGCTTTTAGCTCCTCGATGGCCACTTCTCATTCCGTGAACCTAACCGGTCTGACCGCGAACACCACCTATCATTTTCGGGTGAACTCTATTGATGAAGTTTCCAATGAAACTTTTTCCGAAGACTACACTTTCACGACCCAACCAATTCAGACCGGCCAGCCGGCTCAGACAGCGCCCGCAACAATTATCACTCTGGCAGTCGGAGCTTACGATCCGAATTCCGTAGAGCTAGTTTGGAATGTTGCCTCCACTAACACCGATATTTCTCACGAGTATGATATTCGCTACAGCGTTTCACCGATCAACCCGGCCAATTTCCAAAATGCAGCCGAAGCGCAAGTCACCCCGGTTTATCACTCCGATCTTAGCCCGACCGGGACTCACCGGGCTTATATCGTGGCGGGATTGAATTCCGATACTCTCTATTACTTCGCGATCAAGTCCAAGCTGGAGAATACCGGCTGGTCCGACCTATCCAATGTTGTATCGGTGGCTACCACAAAGCACGAGAGTATTAACAACGAAACTGCTTTAGTGGCGCATGAAAATTCCGGAGTAGGGCACCGGGAAGCCGGGGGTGGAGTATCGGAGCCCGGCGCCAGCTATGGCGGGGGAGCGGCCGGTGGTTCGTCCGCCAGTTTTGAACCGACCCTTTTGAAAGCCGAACCGGCTGATAGGGAAGTGATCCTGCAGTGGAATAATCCCGGAGAGGAAAACTTTGTTCGCACGGTGATCGTCCGCAATGAAAGTGGTTATCCTACTTCACCGACCGACGGTCAGACGCTCTACGAAGGCCGAGGGAATACCTTTACCGACACTAGTCTGCAAAACGGAAAAACTTATTACTACGCCGCCTATTCCTATAACCACAGCAAGACCTATTCCTCGGCGGTGCATGTTTCTTTAGCGCCTAATGCCGGTAATGTGGAAATTAAGTTCAATGAGAGCGGCGCGATCGAGCGATCTACTCCAAATTTCCATTTCGTTCGCAATTTCAAGAGAGGCGACAAGGATATTGAAGTAGAGCATCTGCAGGAGATGTTGATTGCCGATGCCGATTCTTATCCGGAGAAGTTGGTTACCGGTTATTTCGGGGCTCTGACCGAGGCGGCGCTCAAGCGCTTCCAGCAAAAGCATGGGCTGGCTATAACCGGAGTCGTTGATCCCGTAACGCAACAAAAGTTAACCCAGCTTTCCCGTTCGGAAACTCGTTTGGAAATTCCGGAGGACGTCGTGGTTTTTAGTACCGATCTGAAATTAGGCGATCAAGGTGAGGCGGTTAAGGATCTCCAGCAGTATTTGATCTATGAAGGAAGCTATGTTGGGGCTTTAGTAACCGGCTATTTCGGGAATTATACTAAAGCAGCTGTGCAAAAGTTCCAGAAAAAGTATGGAATTGTTCCGGTGTCGGGATTTGTAGGGTACAAGACGAGGCACAGGATGCAACAGCTCGCCGGGCTCTAGAGATCTGCTGAAGTAAGCAGATCGTCCCACGCCCTCAAATTATTTGTGACTTTATGCATAGTTTGGCTGATTTTTGCATAGTTTTGGGCAATTTTGCATAGTTTTACAGAAATTTGCATAGTTTCGGGCGGTATGCTATCCTCAAATCACCATGGAAGAGGAATTATTAAACATAAGCGAAGCCGCCGAATTTCTCGGGGTTTCTTTGGATACTCTAAGGAGGTGGGATAAAAGCGGCAAATTACCGGCGAAAAGAAAGGAGGGCGGGACGCATCGACACTATGAGAAGAGTGATCTTGTAGTGTTTTCTAGCGATATGCTCAAGCTGGCGAGAGAATGGGTTATTGATGGTTCTAAAATGCCGCCGTTGGATTTTTATTGTTCTAATAGCGCAGTATTCGCGACACGCCTGGTGGAGATGGAGAATTTGCTAATGCGCAACCCCAAAGCCAAGCCAATTTTTTCGCTTCTGGTGGCGATTGCGGGCGAAATTGGCAATAACTCGTATGATCACAACCTAGGGAAGTGGCCAGACGTCCCGGGTGTATTCTTTGGCTACGATATCCATGAGGGTAGAATTGTTCTAGCCGATCGCGGACTAGGAATTCTAGGCACCCTTAGCAGGGTTCGCCCAGAATTGAAAAATCATCAAGATGCTCTTCTTGTTGCGTTTACCCAAATCGTTTCTGGTAGAGCTCCCGAGGAGCGTGGAAATGGGCTAAAGTTTGTCCGCAAGGTGGTACAAGAAAATGCGATTAACCTGACCTTCCAAAGTGGCGATGCGGAGCTCATAGTTGTCGGTAAGAGTTCTGAGTTACCAATTAAAGGGGCGGCGACATCTATACGAGGATGTTTTGCGGTGATTGACTTCTAGGAATAAAAATAAATAAAAAACTTATGAAAATAGAATTAAAAAAATTTGGAACAACGTTAATATCCCGACAAGCCGGCCGGGAAGCTTTTTCCGCATTCCAGCCGAGTTTAAGGGACGTAAGCGCGAGTGAAAAGGTCGAGGTTGATTTTGCAGGCGTATTAACCTTCTCTCCTTCGTGGGGCGATGAATTTTTGACCCCTTTGGCTAACAATCTTGGCAACCGCCTTGTGCTTTTACCGACAGACAATCCTTCGGTTAAAGCAACTATTGAGTTGTTGGAAAAAACTAGTGGTAAAATTTTCGCACGATCATAACGCAATTGTTGAAATAAGGTAGCTCAAACAGCTCTCTCGCATCACCAGAGCTCTTTTTGGCCAGCGCCAAAAATGCTCTTTGCTCTCGGCAGTTCAATTTTGGTTAAGGAGATATTGTAACCAAAAACCGGCTTGAACTACCTCCGAGATATGCTGCTCAAGAACTATTCTCGCTGTCTGCAGAGGGAAAACGACTCATGATTCCTTCCGGCGGCATGTAGGCCTGCTTCAATCCCTGCCGTAGCTGTTCAGCGCCCCGACCAACTCACCGGTCGGGATTTTTATTTTCCGGGAAAATTTTAGGGCGGGACGAGGTTTGCTAAACTAATCAGGTGAAGGGAAATAATTTTTTGAAATTAATTGGGGCGGTGGTGGCATGTGAACTGGCTGGGGTGGTCGGCGCTTTTTTCACGACTTCGGCAATCGCCGGTTGGTACTCGAACCTGGCCAAGCCGGACCTCGCTCCGCCGAACTGGATATTTGGCCCTGTGTGGACAACGCTATACCTCTTGATGGGCGTTGCGTTGTGGCTGGTTTGGAAAGATGAAGCCGCTGACCCGAAGGCCCGCCGCCTAGCAATTGGGGTGTTTTTTGTTCAATTGGCGCTCAATTCGCTCTGGTCAATAATTTTCTTCGGCCTACACTCTGTCGGAGGAGCGTTGGCGGAGATTGGAGTTCTGTGGCTGGCGATCTTGGTTACTATCCTTCTTTCCCGAAAAATTTCCCGCCCGGCCGCCTGGTTGCTTGTTCCTTATTTGCTTTGGGTTACTTTTGCGGCCTATCTGAATTATTCTCTGTGGATATTGAATTGATATGAGGCGGTCCGGAAAATTTGTCGTCGTGAACGACAAAATGCAGAAAGGTTACCGCTACGAACTTACCGAACCGGCCGGTAGAAATTTCCATCCCGATTTCAAGCCCGAACTCACGCCCCAGCAGATGTTGGCGTTGGGAGTTTTTGGTGGCGTTTATATGCGCGACTGCGTCAAAGAATTTCCGGCCGATTGGTTCACGAAAGCCAAGTTTCAGAAAAAGGGGAGCTATACGCACGACCCCGGGCTAAACTTTTTCGGCGGGAACGCCAGTCAGCCCCTTTCCGTGTGGCGCAAGAAGGGTTGGATTTACAAAGAAGATCCTCGTGATTGGTTCCAGTGGTATTGCCGCTACTTTATGGGCCGGCGCATTCCCGGCGAAGACGACCGTCAGATCAAACGCTGGAAAGCGATCAAGCGCCACATCGCTCAAATCCTTAAGAATTGCAAAGTTGGCGATCGCGCCTGCCGCCCCACTCAACGCCAAGCCGTCCTCCACTGGGCTTACGACAGCCGCAAGATTTAATATGAAAATCGCTTTTGATATTGATGGAACTTTATTGATCGTGGATCACACCAACGGCCGTTCGGTCGTCAACGAAAGCTTGTTGAATGTTCTCCGGTGGTTCCATGAAAATGGCGACGAAGTTTATCTCTGGTCCAGCGGGGGAGTAGAATACGCGAAAGAAATTGCCGGAAAGCTAAACATCTCGGATTTAGTTGAGGTCATCGAAAAGCCCGATTTCGGCCAACGCCACCCGGATATGGATCTAGCTTTCGACGACGTGGAAACCAACTTGGCGAAGACGAATATTAAAGTCAGTCCAAGGGTTTGAGCTTCGACCTACTCCCAAGGGCGCTGGTGGACGGGTGGTAGAAAACCAAAAGTCGATGTAGGCTTCAACTAAAATGATGGCTAAGAAGAAAAAACCAAAGACAGCGAATTTTAATTGGGCTAGTTTTGCTAAACGGGCAATTAAGTTATTAGATTTCGCCTCACGATCCACCATAGCTCCCGTTGATGCGGGACGCTGGGAAGAGATTGTTTTCCATGCCCTTAAGGATATGGGAGAAAAATATAATGGAGGCCTCCCCGAGTGGAGGGTTGGTTCGCATGCTCCAGGCGCCGACATTCGAACTGATTCGTTCGGGCTTTCCATAAAATCTGGGGCTATCAAGGATGAGAAAATTGTGATTTCTTCCTACCGACTTACTAGGTTTAGTAATTTGAAGGAAATGACGGCGTTTATAGATGGCGGTGGGAAAAACTTTGATCTTTATTTGTGTTGCGCTCGAATGGATAAAAAAGATGGGAGCAGGGCTTACACAATTTTTGCAATTCCGGCTGACGTTTTTACCGCAACGAAATTAACTTGGACGGAGTCTTTCGGAAAGCGCTCGGGTGTGACTTCCGGTTGGCATGGGGTAAGCAAAAATGGGGTGGTAGTAGATATCGTTAAAAACATGTCCAGCCAGCTATGGATGCAGATACCTTTAAAGTTATGCCTGAAGATTGGAGAGGTAGGTATTTCAAAGGATCAGCTTGGCTCTGCGCTTAGCAAGGTTCTTAGGAGCTAGCGGGTTATCTTTTTAGCCAATATTCTGCCAGGCGGACATAGTCAGGGTTCAGCTCAAAGCCGATATAATTTTGTCCGAGTTCTTTGGCGGCGACACACTCGGACCCACTGCCGACGAAAGGAACCAGCACCACGCCGTCTTTTTTTGGCATCGCTGATTTTATAAGTTTTCGAGAAAGTTCAAGCGGTTTTTGCGTAGGATGCTTCATTATATTGTGTTTCTCGTGCTTTTTGAGTTGTCGTGGTTCAAAAACGCCATCGCACGTTTTGCACATAAACCATCTCTCGATCATTCCAGCTCCTCCTGCAAGCGCGGCGATCTTTATTACGTCTCTCGGTAAGGCCCCGCCTTCATGGGCGTTGTAAATTGTCTCAACTCCTCCTTTGCTGAATCGTCCAGCCGTTCCTTTACGGATCTTTCCCGCTGCGCCGTTTAAGAAGCCTTCCGTGTAGGGCTCCCGGACAGCGTCTCTGTTAAATAGGGGATTGTTCTTCCAGGCGCAGATTATTGATTCATGGCTTCTTTGCCAAAAATCTAGCGAGGCAACATTTTTATTAGTGTAGTGCCAAATGAGCCAACGTTTTTTTATCGGAATTTCGACGGATAGGTGGGCCAAAATTTCACTGAAACCATAAATGAACATTGTGCCGGTCGGCTTCATTACTCGGATGCTTTCTTCGATCCATGATTTACACCAACGGACGTAATCAACCATTTCCATTCTGTCGATGTTATTACCAAAATCTTTCCCTATGTTGTACGGCGGATCAATTATGACCACGTCACAGCTATTGTCGGGTATCTTTTTTAAACCTTCTACGGCATCGCCGCAGGTTATTTTATTGATAAGGCCTTTTATATTTTTCATTCCTGGATCGATGCGGACAATATTATTATCGCATATCGTTGGGGCCCCAGACTTAATCGGAAATAGGGTTTGCGCGGTTTTATTTTGCATTTTTGATTACGTATATAACTTTTCCGCTGACGAAGTAGTCCTCTCTGGGATCAATGTAGATTGGGGGGTAGTCTTCGGTTGATACAGACTGAAGAACGACCTGTTTATTTTTCTTATCTTTGGAGAATTTCTTGATGTTGGCGACATTATCAATAATAGAAAGCACATAGTCCCCGTTATCGGGGCTCTTTTGTTTCGGATCTACTATTACTAGATCGCCGTTTTCAATACTTCGGCCATGAATTTTTGCCCGGTTCATTGAATTGCCCGAGGCGCGAATAGCAAAGAAATCGCCAATGGCTTTCAGGCCAAGGATTACTTTTGAAACTTTCACAAAGCCTTCAATATTTTGATCTGCGAAGATTGTGGCCGGGCCGCAGTTTGCGGTTCCGACAATCGGAATGGAAAGCAGGGGAGAGCCAACGTTTTTGCCTGGGTTGGTTTTCTTAATCTTTTTGTTTTGCCAATCAACGGAGATCAGGCCATGTTTTTCAAGTTGGACGAGGTGATGCTTAATCTTCTGCGGATATTTCTCGCCAACCTTTTTTGCGATACTGCGCAGACTCTCTTTGGAAAAATCCATCCTCCCAATGAGTTTTAATAATTTATTTTGTAGTTCATGCATCTACTAAATTTACCAAGCACCCAGGAGCCGTCAAGGATCGGTTATCCCCAGAAGCATACGGATCATACATAGTTGACGGTAACTTAAGTGGGAAATGTTCGTTATATATATTGTTAGAGCTAATAACAACTTTATGACTAAAATAGAAATCGCTCTTGCGAACGCCAAGAGTCAGCTTGGTAGATATGTCCAACCATGTGGAACGACTGGCTGCAAGTACAATTATAAAAATGCCGGTGCGACGGCCTGTAAAACTCCAAGTCCTGTGGCCGATTCTGATGATGTGGCTCGGAGCAATGAAGATCAGCGGCACCCATTTTGGAACTTCTATTGTTTGCGATTTGTGCGGACTTCATATGGTGCCCAAACGCAATATCTTAAGGCAGAAAATTTTTACCAAGCCCTAAGCTCCACGGGAGCGATAAATGTATCTAAAAATCCTCCGATGGGAGCATTGGTGTTTTGGCATTGGGCGAATTATGGACATATAGGAATTTCCTCAGGGGACGGAAATATTTTACATACTGGAGTCAACCCAAAGCTGAAAATTAAAGGAATCAGGCAAAGCTCTTTGACTGACATAACAGAGGTCTTGAATGGGTATAACCATTATAAAGATTCCACCTCGTCTAGTTATTTGGGTTGGGCTTTGCCACCAGAAAACTGGCTTAAATAGTTTTAGTTTGTTGGAAGTCGGGCGTGCTATGACGAGAGGTCTGTCGTGCTCGTTTTGCTATAATTAAGTTAGCTAGACTGGAATCAGGGCACGTGCTATAATATTAGGCGTTTTAGTAGAAATGGTTAAAATAAACGAAAAAAAGTACGAAAACGTCATATTGTATCTTGCGTCCAAGTTGGGCGGTGAGATTCGCGGTAAGAAAAAACTAGCAAAGCTTCTCTACTTCGCTGATTTTGATTTATTCGAAAAATGCGAGCGGCCCATAACTGGAGACGTGTATTTCGCTTGGCCGATGGGGCCTGTTCCCGAGAATATGGAGGCGGTTGTGAGCAAGATGTGCAATAGCGGAAAGTTATCGGTTAGTGAGAAAGAGAGCGGTGGCGGGTATCTACCAACTGAAGTTTATAAGGCGTTGCGAGAAGCCGATGGATCGGTTTTTGATCCAGTCGAGTTGCAGATCCTAGATCGTGTTGCGAGTAAGTACGGCGAATTGAGCGGTAACCAGTTAGGGGATTTATCACATGCCGAGGCTCCATATATAGGTACAGAGCCGAATAAAGAAATTGCGTATGAGCTTTCTCTTTACAGGGGGACTGATTTTGCCGGAAATGATTGATTTTATATATCATCCTATCTTTCAAAATGAAACCGCCGCATTTAAGCGGCGGTTTCCCAAGTTCAGTGATGGCTTGGAGTCTTTTAAGAAAATTTCAGAAGTTCATTTTCATCCCATTACCCCCAGACAAGTAATTGCCCCCGGGAAATTGCATCGTATAAAAGACTGTGAGAGTTTTACGATTTGGAAGGTAGAGTTGGCCGTGCAGAACCTGAAATCCAACCAATTTCCTAGAGTGTGGTTTGCGGTTCGGGGCTCATCGCTGGCTTTTTTATGTGCGAAAACTCACATAGATAACTATGATAATAATGAAGTTGATAGAATCGCCGAGAGCTTAGCGGCCGGCATATTTTAAATATTAACGTCAACGGAAGCCGTCGGTGTCGGCACGAGCCGTTTGCCTTTTTTAGAGCCATTTGTTAGAATTCTTCTCAATGATTTCTGTAAACAAGGTTAACTCACAGCTCGGGAACTTTCTGAAAAGCGAGACCGCTGGAGTAGTCATCTTTAAGTATGGTGACTTGG
>CAZDBT010000019.1:0-12633 GCA_964503795.1 uncultured Candidatus Saccharibacteria bacterium | reverse complement strand
GGGATCGAACCTCCGACCTTTTCAATGTCAATGAAACGCTCTACCACTGAGCTAAGGGCGCGATAAAGGGACTTTACCAAAAAAATATTAAAAAACAAAGCCCTCATTAAGAGAGGGCTTTTGCGGCTTTTCGAAGCTGATCTGCCAGATCCGGATTTTCTGCTAAGGCCACGAATTTTATTGGCGAGGTTACCAGTCTGAACTTCGGATGTTTAGCGGGATCACGCCCGATCTCCAGTCCCAAGCCCAGAATGGCGCGATCCATGAAAAGACAACTGGAATCTATGCCCATTGAGGAGCCGGTTAAGGTCACCAACTCACCCTCCGGGAAAAATCTTCCTCCCTGAATGGCAACCAGCTTTTTGGATTTATCAACCAGGGCGATCAGATAGACGCTGTTCGCGGTATGGATTTTCAAAACTCTGTCGGCATTCAGATTTTCAAAAAGTGGCCATTCTTGCGTCGCGTCATGTTCGTCCGCAACCATTTTCAATCCGCCAAAGAAACCGACAGTAATCTACCAACTTTCAGCTTAGGACGCAAGAGACGCCGTTGCCAGAAAGTTCAGAATTTGTATAATATAATGAATAAAGTTGGGCAAGAGCGGGTGCGTAGTTCAGTGGTAGAACGCTGTCCTGATAAGACAGAGGTCGAAGGTTCGATTCCTTCCGCACCCACAAAATAGAACGGAACAAATCAAGCCGACCCTTATTGGGCCTTTTTGATTTGTTGGAATTTCTCCAGATCAAAAGTGGCGATTTCCGGTGTTTTGCGGATGTCCGCTCCGGATATAGTCGCCAGGTTCTGCAGCAAGAAGTTAAAAAGATAGATGACATAAATTATCAGAGCAAGGCTTAGGATAATTCCGGCGGCGTATAATAAAACTGTATTTTTTCGCATGCTATTGGAAAAATACTTGACCTTCCGCGACCACATTAAAGCTATCAGTTCCCGGCTGGCGGGTCAGGTCGGCGGAGTTGAATTTAATGTAGAGCTGGCTTTTTTCTACGTCTTTCAAAAACTTTGCCCAATTCCCATAGGTGGCAGCGCCGGTCAGGGAGAATTTTATAAATCCGGGAGTATCGGCGGTCGCGGCCGTTTCTCCGCCGAAGTCAAAGCTCATTTCCGCTCCGTCTTGTTTGGCCAGATCAGTAAGCTGTTTACCGAAGTTGATCAACTTATCTTTCGACGGCAGAACATTATCCAGTTTTTGGGCGAATGGCTTGGCCTTTTCCGCATCGTTGTTCAGGGTTGCCAGCGATTCAGTCGCCCGGGTGCGGAGCGCTAGTTCATTACGCAACTTAGTTATATTGGTGGAATTTTGATTCACGTGCCAGGCTAAAAATTGAACAATTCCAATTGCTAAAACTGCCGAGCCGAGCCCGACGCCCACTTGTGTTAAAAGTTGCTTTTTGAACGGTTCCATACATATATTATAACATTCCATGGACACAGCCGATCCGCTAAACGAGAAAAAATACTACAACGCGCTTTGCGCCTTAAACCACGGGGATATTTTGGATATGAAAAAACTCCTGGTGGGCTTTGATACTTGGTCCGAGGCCTGGGGACGGGTGGGCGATTGGCATCGGATCGATCCGGAGCAAGCCTGGGAACAGCTTAATGAATTTGATATCCGATTGGCTTTCCGGGGCGACGCCAACTTTCCCAGATTATTGGCCGAAGCGCCCGATGCCCCGATTGCTATTTACTACAAAGGGCAGCTGTCCTCTAAGGACCAGCGGAGCGTGTCCATTGTAGGTACCCGTAAAGCTACGACGAGCGCGTTGCAGATCGCGAAGGATATCGCTGGTCGTTTAGCCAAAGCGGGGGTGACGGTGATCAGCGGTTTAGCGATGGGTATTGATACTGCCGCTCATGAAGGGGCGCTGGAGGGCGGCGGCCGGACCATTGCGGTTTTAGCCAATCCGCTGGATTCGGTTTATCCCCGGCAGAATGCCAATTTGGCTAAAAAGATCCTGCAGTCCGGTGGAGCGTTGATCAGCGAATACGCGGTCGGTTCGGAAACTTTTCCCAATCGATTCCTGGAGCGCAACCGGATCGTCAGCGGGTTATCGCCGGCTACAGTAGTCGTAGAAGCGCCGGAAGGTTCTGGTTCTTTAGTTACGGCTAATCTGGCTTTGGAGCAGAATCGCGAGGTGTTCGTGGTACCCGGACCGATCGGTCATGAGAATTATCAGGGTTCGCACAAACTGATCCGCGCCGGAGCCAGACTGGTTACGTCGGCCGCTGACATACTGGAGGATCTGGCTTGGCCGGATGAAAGTTCGCAAGCGGGACAACTTTTTAATTCCCCGCCAGCCAATCTGGTCCCGACCCAGCGGTTGATCTTTGACGCCCTGCGAGGCGCCGGAACGGGGCTGGAAGTTGACAAGATCCGGGAAATAACCAAAATGAGTGTTCTGGAAGTCACCCGTAATCTGACTTTCCTGCAAATAAAAGGTTTAATTAAAGAAGAAGGCGGAAGATACAGAATATGAAATTAGTAATAGTAGAATCTCCGACAAAAGCTAAGACGATCTCTAAATTTTTAGGAAAAGGTTATCTGGTCGAGTCATCCTACGGCCATATTCGCGATCTTCCAAAAAGTACGCTGGGGATTGATGTAGAGAAAAATTTTGAACCGAAATACATTGTTCCGGTAAAAGCGAAAAAAGTTGTTAAACAACTTAAGGCGGACCTGAAGAAAAGCGATGAGATCATTCTCGCTACTGATCAAGACCGGGAAGGAGAGGCGATCGCCTGGCATCTGGCGCAGGCTTTGAGTTTGGATAAATATAAACGGATAGTTTTTCACGAGATCACCAAGACCGCGATCGAGCGCGCGCTGACCGAATCGCGCGAGCTGGATATGAATATGGTGGACGCCCAGCAGGCCCGTCGCATTTTGGACAGGCTTGTGGGCTACAAACTTTCGCCATTCTTATGGAAGAAGGTGACCAGGGGATTATCGGCTGGCCGTGTGCAATCGGTGGCGGTGCGGTTGATCGTGGAGCGCGAGAATGAGATCCGCGCTTTTAAGCCGGAAGAATATTGGACGATCATCGCCGAGTTGTTGAAGGGTTCAGACCCGGTAGAATTTTCGCTTTCTAAGATCGATGGTCGGGCGGTAGATAAACTGGAAATTAAAACCAAAGAACAGGCCGACCGAATAGTCGGCGACTTGGAAAAAGCCAAGTTCGTCGTGTCTTCAGTAGAGAAAAAAGAGGCCAACAAAAATCCGCTACCTCCGTTCACCACCAGCACTATGCAGCAGGCGGCCGCGACCCGCCTGGGTTTTTCGGCAAAGAAAACCATGCTTCTGGCCCAACGTCTTTATGAAAGTGGCCACATCACTTATATGCGCACCGATTCGGTGAATCTATCCAATGAGTCAGTGAGCGCCGCCAAGGAATGGCTCACTAAAGAACTGGGAGAAGATTATTCTTTGCCAAAACCCAGATTGTTCAAAGCCTCTTCTAAACTTGCCCAAGAGGCGCACGAAGCCGTCCGTCCGACTAATATTTTCGCCACTCCCGAAATTATTGAGTTGGAAGACGAGGGAGAAAAGAGACTCTATAAATTAATTTGGCAGAGATTCGTCGCTTGCCAGATGCCCCAGGCGAAGGTGGCCTTAACAACCGTTGACGTTGAGGCCGGCCCGCCTAGACGAGCTGGCGAGGCTGGAAATTATACTCTGCGCACCAATGGCCAGATGATCATCTTTCCCGGATTTTTAAAGATCTGGCCGCAAAAGTTTTCCGAAAGGGATCTGCCGGAGCTGGCAAAAGGAGACCAGCTGGATCTTAAAGCCATTAAGCCCGACCAGCACTTCACCGAGCCGCCGCCGCGCTACACTGAAGCCTCGCTGATCAAGATCTTGGAAGAATATGGGATCGGCCGACCTTCTACCTATGCGCCGACTATTTCGGTTATCCAGGTTCGTAATTATGTTAAAAAAGAAAGCGGTAAATTTTCCCCGACTGAAACCGGCGAATTGGTGAACAAAGTTCTCACCGAACACTTTCCGCAGATCGTGGACATCGGCTTTACCGCCAAAATGGAAGAGCAGCTGGACCAGATCGCCGACGGAAAGGAAAAATGGCAGCAGGTCATTGGGGACTTTTATGGGCCGTTCGAAAAAAATTTGGAGTTGAAATATAACGAAGTAAACAAGAGCGATTTTGTGAAAGAAGAGATGACGGATATAAAGTGCGAAAAATGCGGAAAGCTGATGATGATAAAATACGGCCGCTTCGGTAAATTTATGGCCTGTTCTGGTTTTCCGGATTGCAAAACCACCAAAGCTTTGCCGAAAGAACCGCCGAAAACTATCGGCATGAAATGCCCGAAATGTTCGGAGGGTGACGTGATCGAGCGCCGCGTGAGCAAGGGCCGCGCCCGAGGAAAGATATTCTGGGGCTGCTCGCGTTATCCGAAGTGCGATTACGCCTCATGGACTAACCCGCTGAACCCGCCGGTGGAAGGTGAGCAGCCAGCGGCGGCGCCTGCCGAATCGACCGCTACGGAAGGCAAGGAGCAAAATGAGGATGACGCTCCACAAGAAGAGCCGCTGGAATAGAAAAAACCCAAGTCCTAAGACTTGGGTTTTTGGTTTTTAGCCCAACAGAAACCTTTGATCAGGGCGCGCCTGGCATCTGGCCACATAGCGATCACCGAACGATCCTGCACGCCCAGAGAGCGGTCAAAGTCGTTCAGCTTCCGGATTTCTCCGATCTCTTCTTCTTCCAGTAGCACTATTCCGCCGGAGGCGGCTCCCAGCTGCAGCCTTCCCAACAGTTCAGGCTTGAGCATCATCGCATAGATCGTCCGGACGTCTTTTCTGCGCCCGCTGCCGCTTAACCTGCAAAAAGTTTTTTCCTTCATTTCTATCTGCCAGCGTAGACGCCACCACAAAATATTGCCAATTTCTTCCGAGGTTTCCCGTAGCAGAGCCTGTGTCGGCGTTTCGTTTTCCTCGACCCCGCCCCAGACGGTCAGCTGACAGCCACCGGGGAAAGACTCTGGTTGCATTGTTTCATGATTGAATTCGCCCCGTTTTTGCAGGATGGCCACTAATCCTTTGTCCGGTAAAACTGTGAAGATGATCAACCCGACCATTCTCTTGTGCGGCATCTAGCCTCCTCTTTTTCTGCAGGTCCTGTTAAAAATCTGCGACCATTTAAGCATAAAAATAAAAAAACCGCCAGAGGCGGTTTTTACTGTTCATCGACGCTGCTCAAGTGGGTTGGTTTCTGGATATTGCGGCCGATCTGCCACAGGGCGTAGTCCAGTGCCAGGAACGAAGTAGAATTCTTCCCAAGCGCCCAGCGCCGCGTGTTGACCGATTCCAGGATACTCTTAAACGCGAATACCGTTGCCATTCGGATCTCCAGCACTTCTGGACTATGCGCGTTGAACTCAACACAAGAGTCAATCTTTTTCGAAAGCCTCTCATCGTAGTCAAGGATGCCGTATTCGCGGAGCGCGTTGGGCGTAGCCGAGTCGGCGATCGGCCCCAGCGCTTCGGAACCGGCCAGAAGAGGCAGTGCGCCGTTTGATCCGAGGGCGCGTCCCTGATAAAGCATCATCCAGAGTTGCGCCCTTTTGGAGAATCGTAGCGGCACGTTGATGCCGTTGAGATTGTAGTAGACGCAGTCATTCCCGAAACCCTTCGGTAAATAAAGCTCGATCAGGTTCAGGATCCCGGTGGAACTCTCGTCTTCGAAGATGCTCATTCCACCCGCCTCAAAGATCTTCATCGGATCGTTCTGAAAGTTTTCTCCAACGATCTGGGCGACCTCCACCAAATTACGGCGGCGTTGAGCCAGCAGCGGGAGGGGCGTATCACCGGCAAAGAATTTCCTGCTTTCGTATCCCGAACTGGCGATATTGATGATGCTGGCGGCCGAGATCTTTTTTTCGCCGAATCTGCGATAGAAGCACCGATACATCGCCTGCGAGCCGTAGTAAACTCCTGTCGGATCGGAGATCCGGAAACGCTGGAAGGGGGAGCGAAAATCAGTGAAAGAAAAATTAACAGCGCAAATATAGGGCAGGTAGGAAACGAAGGCCAGATCATCCTTTGGCAGGATATTTTTTAGGTCGGGATGTTTCCAGTCCGGCGCAGTCAGATCTTGTTTTGCCAGCTCAATTGCCAACGTCAAGATCCTGTTACGGTTGATCCGCACATGTTCCACATTGCGACTCTGGAACTCTTCATCTCGCCACAAATCTACGATCTTTTCGATTCGTTCGTTACGGAATTTCCCGTTCATTTTTAACGTCTCCAATGGTTGAAAAAGAGCTTGCTAGAGAATACTCTGAAGCTAGATGACAGTCAAGGATTTCATCCAAAAGGACCGATATGGGCTGGTTGGCCGCGCTTATACGTTCGCCAAAGCCGCTCACGCCGATCAAAAACGCAAGAACGGCGAGCCGTATTTTTCGCACTGTTTGGCGGCCGCCGAGTCCATCGCCGAGTGGGGATTAGACGAGGCTACAGTTGCCGCGGCTTTGTTGCACGATGTAGTGGAGGACACTGGCCGGACTCTTGAAGAGGTCAAGGGTAAGTTCGGCGAGGAAGTGGCTTTTCTTGTGGATGGCGTTACCAAAATCGGCAAAGTTCGCTACCGCGGTATTGAGGCGAAGGTGGAGAACCTGCGAAAATTTATTTTGTATCTTAGCCAAGACATTCGGGTGATCTTGGTTAAGCTGGCCGACCGCTTGCACAATATGAAAACTTTGTATGCCGTGCATCCGCAGAAACAAAAACGGATCGCGCTGGAAACGATGGAAATTTATGCGCCGCTGGCATATCGCCTAGGCATGCAGAAATTAAGCGGCGAGCTGGAAGACCTGGCCTTTCCTTACCTATATCCGCAGGAACACAAATGGCTGATCGAAAATGTAAAAGAGCGTTTTGAGGAGCGGGAACGTTATTCGCAGCGGGTCAAGCCGGTTATTGAGGCCGAGCTTAAGAAAAATAATGTTGGTACGGTTTTGGTGGATTCGCGAGCTAAACGTTATACTAGTTTGTATAAGAAGTTACTTCGCTATGATATGAACGTGGAAAGCATTTACGATCTGGTGGCGATGCGGATCATCGTGAAAAGTCTGGAGGATTGTTACGCCGCGCTTGGTGTTGTGCATAAGATGTGGCCGCCGGTGCCGCACCGCTTCAAGGATTACATCGCTCTGCCGAAGGGCAATGGCTACCGCAGTTTGCACACCACCGTTTTCGGACCGGAAAATAAGATCACTGAAATACAGATCAAGACCGAGCAGATGCACGCGGAGGCCGAGAATGGCATCGCGGCCCACTTCGCCTACCAGCAAAGCAAAAATACTAAGGCCTATTTGGAGCGTAATGCTTCAGTGGCCGACAAAAAAGAGCTTTCGTGGATCAAGCAGTTACGCGGCTGGCAACAGGATTTCACTAATCCTGAAGAATTCGTTCAGTCGCTGAAGATAGATTTTTTCCAAGACCGGATCTTGCCTCTCACACCGAAAGGCGAGGTGATCGATCTTCCGGTTGGCGCTACGCCCATAGATTTTGCTTATCAGATCCACACCGAAGTCGGAGACCATTGCTCCGGCGCGAAGATAAACGGAAGGATCGCCACTCTGGATCATAAATTGAGATCCGGAGATATCGTGGAGATCATCACGCAAAAAAATAAACGTCCGTCGGAATCTTGGCTGGAGATCGCGCACACCAGTTCCGCTCGTAACCATATCCGGGCTGGCTTGCGGCACAATGTCGGCAATCTGAATAAAAAAGAACCGCAGGCGACCGAATTGAAACTCACCGTGAAAGACCGGGAGGGTTTGCTTGGTGATATTTCCGACATGATCGGACGCTCTCATATCCGGATTCAGGCAGTGAACACAAAAATGCCGATCGTGAAGATCAGTTGTGAAGTGCTGACGAAAGATAAAATGGAAAAGCTGCTGGAGAAGATCAGAAAACTGAAGGAGGTTCGGAAGGCGGAAGTCCGTCTTGTTTAACGGTACTTGTAAGTCTGGCCACGATTCCCTGTAGTTCTTCGGGAGAGTAGAAGGTGATAATTAATTTCCCGGTCTCACCGGAGCGATCTACTTTCACCGGAGCGCCTAAGGCGGATTCCAATTCGCGCTGGAGACTTTCGGTTTCCGGATCAGCGATTAAAGGGGCCGCAATGATGCCGTCCATTGCCGGAGATTCCACCCGTTTGATCCTCTGAATGCGGGATTTTAATTCGCGTACGCTTAAATTACTGCGCAACAGATCTTCCATCAGCATTTGCTGCTGGCCTGGGTCATCCACGGTGAGCAATAATCTTCCCTGGCTTTCGCTGATCTGATTTCTGGAGATCGCTTCCTGCACCGCAGTCGGCAGACCGAGTAGGCGCATTGTGTTGGAGACTACCTCGCGGCTTTTCCCGAGGCGGGCGGCGATCTCGCGTTGGGTCATTCCGAACTCGTCTTGCAATCTGGCGTAGGCTCGGGCAGCTTCGATCGCGTTTAGGTCGGCGCGTTGCACGTTTTCCAATACCGCTAACTCCAACCGTTCTTTTTCCAGGTTGACCTGGCGGATGATTGCCGGAATTCTTTCTAATCCGAGAAGTCGAGAAGCTTGCCATCTTCGTTCGCCGGCGATCAGCTGGTAGGCCACTTCCGTGCCCAACTCGCCCTCCGTTTCAATTTTGGTAACGGTGATCGGTTGAAGAATGCCGAATTCCCGGATGGAGTTGGCTAAGTTCTTTAATTCTTCCGGATCAAAATTCCGCCGTGGTTGCTGCGGGTTAGGGGAGATCTTATCTACCTCAATGAGAAAGACCGGTCCTTGAATCGGGGGATTTTCCATGATAACTTCTTTAAGTTAATTATATAGCAGATGCTCGGGTGGCGGAATGGCAGACGCAGTGGACTCAAAATCCACCGATGGCAACATCATGAGAGTTCGAGTCTCTCCCCGAGCACAATAAAAACAGCCCCTCTTTTTGAGGGGTTTTTTGCCGTCCTTTGACCATCTTGACAATAAGGATAACATATGCTAATATAGGCGCAAATAAGAAGGGCTCGGTTAAGGGTCCTTTTTATTTAAACCTATGAACAAAACTACACAAAAGTTGGTCCATGGAGCTCTATCGCTAGCTATCTTGGCGAACGTTTCTACTATTGCTCCTGTATTGCCGGCCCAGGCCTTGAACCAGCCGGTTATAGAAAGCAATGTTGAGGCGACTGCTTTAGTGGCGAAGACTCCGATGGAGGAAGGAATTAAGAGGATGCAATTACATATTACCGCTTATTCTTCTACTCCCGACCAGACCGACGACACCCCGTTCATTACTGCCGCCGGAACTCATGTGCGTGATGGCATCGTGGCGACCAACGCCTTGCCGATGTACACTCGCGTGAAGATCCCGGAATTGTTCGGAGAGAAGGTTTTCGTAGTTGAAGACCGTATGGCGCGCCGCTTCCAGGACCGCATGGATATCTGGATGCCGGATCGCCCCTCTGCCTACAAGTTCGGCATTAAGTCCGCGGAAGTTGTCGTATTGAACTAGAGCGCCCCTTAATGGGGCGTTTTAGTTTGGTATAATTAACCCATATGGATAAAACAAAAATTGCTTTGTGGTGTTTGCGAGTCGGGATCGCGTTCACGTTTCTCTATGCCGCGATTGATGGATTCATAAATCCCGACGCTTGGATCGGATTTCTGCCGCAGTTTATGACCGGCATCATTCCCGCGGGGATTTTGTTGATGATGTTCGGCGTTTATGAAATAGTATTGGGTTTGTGGCTTTTGTCGGGCTGGAAATCTTTTTATCCCGCGTTACTGTCGGCGGCTACAATGGCGGGAATTATTTTTTCCGACTTCAGCGTTTTCTTGATCACTTTCCGCGACGTGGCGATTCTTGGAGCATCGCTAGCATTAGCAGCTTTGACTAAGGAGTAAACTTAAGTAATATTGTGCATAAGGCGCGGTAGCCAATTGGGAAGGCCGCGGTCTGCAAAACCGCTATGAGCGGGTTCGATTCCCGCCCGCGCCTCATGATATAATTGTGTAATGGTTGACTTAAGTTTGGTTAAGCAAGAACACTTTTGGTACGTTGTTGGGCTTATTGCAACTGACGGAAATCTAAGTAAGGACGGCAGGCACGTCAACCTGACTTCTAAGGACCGGAGTCTATTAGTTGCTGTTAGGAAATCTTTGTTTTTGAAAAATAAAATTGGAAAAAAATCTCGAGGAGGGGAAGAGGAGAAGAAATATTCCGTTTTGCAAATAGGTGATAAAAAACTTTACGACTACCTAATGAAAATCGGCCTTACTCCAAAAAAGTCACTTACAATCGGGAAGTTGGCTGTGCCGCCAGTATATTTCATAGATTTTTTCCGAGGTGTTATTGATGGTGATGGCAGTATTACTAGCTGGGTGCATGCCTCCAACAGGAATGTTCAATGGTCGCTAAGAGTAGTGTCTGGATCGAAAGATTTTCTTGCATGGCTTAAAGACAGCGTGGAACAAGAATTTAAAGTTGGAGGGAAATTATACGGCCAGCAAAGCAAGGGCAGAAAAAATCCATTATATCTTTTGAAATTTGGTAAATTTGCCGCCAAATTAATACTCGAGCAGTGTTATTATGAAGGCTGTTTGGCCTTGAATCGTAAGTTGAAAAGTTCGATAAAATGCTTACAATCAGAAGACGGCTTACAAAAGTATGGAAAGTTTGTAAGTACGAACTATAAATAAGCTCGGGTGCTGAAATGGTATACAGACGCGACTTAAGATCGCGCGGACGGAAGTCCATGTGGGTTCGAGTCCCACCCCGAGCACAAAATAAAATCTCCCCGTATCGGGGAGATTTTATTTGTCGTCTGAATCCAGCAGCTTTTTTTCAATCCTCGCCGCTAGTTCCTGGCCGTAGTCTATTTCAAAAAATATCTGCGGCATCGGACGGATATTCATCTGTCTCATCAGTAAATGCTGAAGAGTTCCACGCGCCGAATCTAAGGCTTTCTTAACCCCGGCCGATTTTTCGGTCGGATAAACGCTCACCTTTACGACTGCTCGCAAAAGATCGTCGGTCACGTTTACATCAGTGATGGTTGCCAGCGCGCCTTCCACTTCAATTTCTTTTAAGATGAGCTTTCCTAACTCTTCCATTATCAAACCGCTAACTCTTTCCGGTCTGTGGTTCATTGCGTTAGTAAGCTACTAAGATATCGCCGACTTTAATTTCCTTTTCGCAATCAAATATCAGGCCGCATTCCAACCCGGCTTCCACCGTCTTCACATCCCGCTTGGCTTGCTGAAGATTGACGATCTTGCCGATTCCCAAAACTTCTCCGCTCCGCTCAACTTCCAAAACAGCATTGTTAACCAGTTGCCCTTCAGTTACTTTTCCGCCGATGACCTGCTTGGTTCCTTTTTTGCTGAAGCAGGCGAGAATTTCCAGCTTGCCCTTCGCGGCTTTGCGGGCCAGCGAAGCCAGAGTTTCCTCAATAGCTTTGGTCAGGTCGTAGATGATCTCCGATTCTACGATCTTAATTCCATTGGCGCGGGCCAGAGTGGCCGCCATCGGGATGGTGCGGGTGCGGAAACCGATGATGATCGCTTTCGTGGAGAGAGCGTGTTTCACGTCGCCATCGGTGATGTCGCCCACGCCTTCATAAACTATTTCAATTCGCTGATCTGCCTTCAGCGGAAGATTCTTGATGATCTCCGAAAGAGCTTCCAATGAGCCGGAAACGTCGGCTTTCAAAACCAATTGGATATTACCTTCGGCTTGGCGTTTAGTTTGGGCGGCTTTTGGCGCGTTTACGGCAGTGGTTTTTGCCACACTCTGGTGTGTACCCACATAAAATTCCTCACCGGCTTTTGGCAGGGTTTCAAAACCAACCACGATAGCGGGAGCGGACGGCTCAAGCGAATCAACTTTCTCACCCAAGAAATTTTCCAGCATCCGAACTTTTCCGGTGTGGGCTCCGGCGGAAATTTCATCACCCATTTTCAACTTGCCGTCTTTCACGATCAGCGTGGCCATAATTCCGCGGCGGCGATCCAGCTTGGATTCCAATACCAATCCTTTAGCAGGGGAGGCGGGATCATATTCCAGGCTTTCCATATCGGCGGCGAGCAGGATCAGATCTAAAAGATCATCTACGCCCTGGCCGGTTTTCGCCGAGACGGCCTGATTGCTCACGTCACCGCCATAGCCCTCCAGCATTACACCAGCCTGCATCAGATCGTTTTTAACTTTTTCGGTTTCGGCTACCTTATCAATTTTATTGATCGCGACTATCATCGGAGTCTTGGATTCCTGGATGATCTTAGCGGCTTCTTTGGTTTGCGGCTGGACGCTGTCGTCGGTAGCGACAACAAGAATGGCCACATCGGCGATTTTGGCGCCGCGGGTCTTCATTTTGGAAAACGCTTCGTGCCCGGGAGTATCAATGAAAGTAATTTTTCGGCCGCCATGGACGATCTCATAAGCGCCAACGGATTGGGTAATACCGCCGGCCTCTCTGGCGGCGACATTAGCTTTGCGGATGTAGTCCAGCAAGGTGGTCTTGCCGTGGTCTACGCTTCCCATTATTACGACAATTGGCGGACGCTTATTCATTGACCGAATTATGTCAGAAAAA
>CAZDBT010000018.1:0-13051 GCA_964503795.1 uncultured Candidatus Saccharibacteria bacterium | reverse complement strand
TTTGGGGAAGGTGTAGAGACTATCCCGCAAGGGAGTAGCGAATCGCATAGCGATTTGGCGAAGCGCCTCGGGTCCGAAAGGATCATGATATAGTCCATCCTTACTAGTAATAGTGAGATAAATGTAACGGGAAGGTCCCAGGTTCGATCCCTGGCTCCGGAGCCAGTGTGCATTAACAGAGGCAAGAGCCTCTGTTTTTGCTTTATTCATCGGCTTTTCGCTTAGTTCTAACCTTTTGTATTCTTTTTCCAAAGCTGGGTAGCTATTTGCTATGGGGGCAAACCAGTAATTCGGCTCAATAGCTAACACGCCGTCCTTAATGTTTAAGGTTTTACCCAGTCCTGCCAAAATTTCTTTCTTCAGTTCTAACCCTCCAGTGATAAATGCTTTGCGGGCGTAAGTTGCGAAGTTGAAAGTTTTTTCCGTCAGCTCAATCCATTTTTCGGCTCGTGTCTCCGTTTCCCGCAATTTTCCTTTCAGTTCAGCGATTTTCCCTTGCAATAAATTCCTTTCCCGGACGAAAGTGTCGTCATCAATCAACTCCCGGTATCGCATCTTGGTTAAATTATCTAATTCACCCTGGGTAATCAGGAGAGTTTTGGATTGCGTCTCGTGAACTTTGCTCCTATCCTCAATTTCTTTATCGTTGGATTGATTTAGAGTTGCTAACGCCCAATCCCGAAATTCCGGTAGGATAGTATATTTTTCCAACTCCTTTTCAATCTGCAATTCTAAATTTTCTTTCCGAATAACTTTCTTTTGTGAACAATCCACCCTCCGAGTTTTCCGAGTGCAGTGATAATAAGTGTATTCCCGAACTTCCCCGGTTCCTTTTATGAGCTTTTGTTTCTTCTCGGCGGTGTATAAGCAGCCACACTCTCCGCACCGGATAAGCCCGGTAAAAGCGAACTCGTGCTTTCTAATCCTGGGCTTGCCCTTCTTGCCCATCAGAAATTGCACTCGGTCATATTCCTCAAGCGTTATCATCGGCTCGTGCTTGCCCTCATATTGCTGACCACCATATGGAATAACCCCGGTATAAAATATATTTGTAAAAAGCTTATAAATACCACTCTTAGACATCGGGCAGCCACCAATCCGTTTTAATTTACGAGTTAGGAAGCCCCACTCCTTGCTGGCAATTTCCAAAATCTTTGGCGGGGTGTAGTTGCCGGTAAGCATCAAGTCCCACATTTTGCGGACAAGGTTAAAACGTTCCGGGTCTTTGGTAATCGTCTTATTTTCTTTGTCATTCAGATAGCCAAGAGGAGCAAGGCTCGGCAACCACCCTTTTTGAAGCTTGCTATCAACGCCCCGCTTTGTATTTTTACGCAGGTCTAAGATATATTGGTTAGCCATTCCACTCTCCACGCTGAAAAGCAGAACGTTGTCATCTGGCAGATATTGTCTGTCTATAGTCTGAATTGATTTAAGCTTTCCTTGTTGAAGTAGCCAGCCCAGCGTTCCGCTATCAACTGGGTTGCGGGACAAACGGTTAATTTGCCAACAGAGTATTCCATCAGCTTCGCCGTTTTCAATGTGTTCTATCATCTCCTTAAACAACGGACGATTATCCGGCTTCTTGGCGGACTTAGCTTCGGTATAAACTTTCACGATATTCAAATTTAGCTCACCGGCTAACTGCCGCAAGCGGCTCATCTGGTCATCAATAGACTGAACCTGCCGGTCTTCGCTCTCCGATGATTTTCTGGCGTAAAGAAAGTATTTAATTTTCGTGTTTATTGGTTTCATAAACTTAAAGGGACAGCCGTGGTTGACCCGAATCCACTTTCCCGAAGGATTGTCTCATCGGCACAGCTGCCCCTTTAAGGGGACGAGACAATAAAAAAACTTCGGGCACAAACGGATTACGGGTCAACGAAGTTATCATAACATTTTTTGAAGTTTTATTAAAGTCGCACTTTTTTCCAGTCTCTTATCCAGTTTATCAAGTTTCTTTTGTCGGCGAGTGGGGCGTCCGTCATAAAAAAGGTATTTACCCTGGTATTTTTTCTCAAGCTCAACTATTTTGTCATCAACATCCAAGAGAAAGAGGGCGTCCCAATGCCGGAATTTCTTACTCCTATTTCGGGAATCATAAGAGAGGTCGTAGCAATGTCTGCAGCCAAAGTAATCTCCGCCGGAATCATAAAGCACCCCAACCCTACGTCCACAATATCTACCGCTTTTGTATAGAGGGCAGATGAACCAATGTCTTACACCACCAAAACGACAGGGGGTTGTTGCAAGCCGAACTTTATAATCTATCTCCTTCTTTTCACCCGTTGTTCGCCGGGTAATCGTATACCAGACACGCACCGACTTCTCGTGTTCATTGATGATGCTACTCACGGAAATACTGCCCCTGGGCTCTCCATTGCGGCTCCAATTCAGCGTGCCACCAAACGGACGACCTCCAGGTGAAAAATATCCCTCCTTTTTAAGGAACGCTGCAGGAATTTTTCTGCACCCATCCGTTGTGTCTCTGTTTGAATATCTTGGCATATAACCGAAATCATTAAGGATTTATCGCTTTATTGGCTTAAATAACCAACCTGTTTTTACGAAACGAACCCATTTCTATTCCTTTGCAACATCAATATCTATGGCAACTGGTGCGGGCACTTTTTCTCCTAAACGAGCGGATTGCAAACGCTGCAGCTCGTGAAGAGCTTTATAAATACCACGCTCAATACTACTCTCATAGCGGATAAGTTTTCCGTATACGTCATTATGGGCAATGTCGTAATGCGTTAATGTTTGCCCAAGACTTCGCAGACCATCTCCAAAAGTGCTTTGTCGGCTATTATCCATCATTTCCCGCTCCATCTGCATCACCCGCTTCAGACGCCAGACATTAGCCGTTATCCTATCAACCAGCACTAACTCAAGCTCTGTTTCCGGCTCTAATTCCGTCCGTAGTTTCTTTCCCACACCAATTAAGACTTCCTCATCTTCGCCCTCAAGCAAAACTTCTTTACTCAATAACCCGTGCTTCAAGGCGTTGTATTTGCTTACCGCCTTTCCTTCCTCGGTCTTCACCCCGCCAAGCTTGGCATTTTGGCGGTTTGCCTCTAATTGTTTTTCTGATATTTCTTCCATAGTTTTATTTTTTGTCCGTTTTAATCCGTTTATTACCGTTTTTAATCGCTTTCTTTTGCTTTTCTTCGCTTTTTTATCGTGTCAGAAAACTCCCTGTTTTTGCCTGTTAGCAGGCTACCCCACCCTCACCACCACTATTGTTTGGCTCAACCGGCTTATTGAGTTGGGCAGCGGGGAAAATGAGCATCTTCCTTTTATCACTGGGGTCAGTTTCCTGGACGATTAGTCCGGCAGTTTCCAGCATCGGCAAAATCTGTTGACGCAATTGGATATTGCTCAAGATGCGACCATAAACATCGTAATGCTTTTGCATAATCTCTTGCCGGGGAATGCCACCAGAGGAGCCCTTATCGCCCCACAGCGGCAATATAACGTCGTTGTAGAGGTTAAATATGTAAGGCGGTAGATTGAGCTCCTGACTAACGGAAATGGCGTCCCAGAGCCCAAAGGCATCTTCAAAGTCGGTTTCGCTGGCGGATATAACGTTGCCATCCCTCTCCCTCCACCAAAGGTTAAATAAAGCGAATGACTTGATGAGCGAGATGAGGCGTTTAATGTCTCTCTGATGCCGAGGCTTGAGAATTTTATTTTTCTCAAAGAACCTTTCCCGGATTTTGGTTTCAATCAGCGGACTAATCCTAACTTCTTCAATTCCGGCTTGCCGTATCGCAAGGATGCGGGTCTTCAATAGCTGACGTTCAGGATTTTCCTCCAGCCAAGCCCGGTATTTATCATTGTCCGCCTCCTTTTTTATAGTCTCCGAAATTCCCATCCGTATCTTTTCCTGGTTAACTTCCGGGCTTAACAAAAGGAACCGGGTAGCTTCCTGCTCATCAATCCGTAGCCCGGCAGTGCAAAAGATAACAGCGGGAAATCCACGCAAAACCACATTCTTCGTTCGTAAGCCCTGCTTCTGGCTCTTGTCCGTTATCTTGATGTTAATTTCCTTTTTGTCGTGTGATAAAAGCGGTCTAAGGCGTTCTAAAAGCTGGGTGTGGGGTTGGTCAAGGAAAATCAAAATCTTGCGTGATAAATCCACGAGGTAGCCCTTAAGTTCCTTACGAAATTCGCCAACATCGTGAAAAAAAGCAGTCGGCGAGCAGTAGCCAATTTCCACCACATCTTTTTGCGGGAACAGCCGGGCAACTTCAGTGGGAATAAAACTCTTACCGGTAGAAGACGGGGCGTTGAAACTAATGTTGAACTGGGCGTTTTCGGTATATGCCGATAACTCACACAGAAAGGTCATAAGTTTATTCCCTTCGTCCTGCTTTATGGTTAACCCGAGTATCTGCTTTAGCTCGGCGGAAGACATTGGTCGTAGCTGGGATATGTCTACCGGTGGTTCCGGCTTTTCTGTCTCGGATGGTTGCTCAACCTCCACGGTCTTTTGCCTGTTTTCGCCCTGTTTATCAGGCTCATCACCGACAAAGCGGATGACGCCGTTTTCAACGCTCGCTATTTCATTTTTAGCTCCAAATTTCTTAACGACTTCGGCGAAATCGGTAATGGCACCGCACTCATAGCACTGACTATCTCCGCTGGACTTGTTGACGTAAAAAATCGCCACATCACCACCCACGGCATCCGCTTTTTTACAAAATGGGCAAGTGATAATGAGGTGGGTGTCGTTCTCTTGAAGCTGGACGTTGCTCTTGGTTAAATAATCTTTAATTGTAATGTTTGGTAGTCTCATTTTTAAGTTTGATTGCGACGTGTTTGTAATTGTTGCTGTTCGTTTTCGGTCATCGGCTGATAGATTAACCGCATAAGCCGGACGAGCTTTATTCCTTGCTCCAACGCCTCCTCTCGGCTAATTTCTTTACCGAACTGGCGTCGGTAAATATCCTGGAAGCTTTTAATTTGCTCATCCGACAAAGTCATAGTTAAACGTGGTAAATCCTCGTCTTTAGTTCCTTCAAGGCGTTAAAAAACGCCACCGGTTCAACCTTTAGGTAATGCGAGAAGTATTGCTGTATTAACTCATCCAGCTGCCCGTCTCGTTTAATGAGAAACGTAGCCCGGCTCGGCGTAGTGCGGTCTATCGCTTCAATCGCATAACCGAAGCAACGCAAGGTAGCGGACAGACAAATATCCGTTGTGCTAAAGAAGTCCTTTTCTCGTAGTATTTCCGTCATAGTAATTGGTTTGTAATTTTGCGACTTTTCGCTTTTCTCCAAAAAGAAAAGACACTCTCATTTTCGGAGAGTGTCCTCATTCAATCTTCATTTATGAATTACTTTAGGGGCTTAAAATACCACCCCTCCTCTTTTTGATTTTGGATTACATCGTTGCCGAAGCAATTTTTCAGCACCACCCTCAACTCGCTGACATATTTAGAAATTGTATCGTTGGGCGTGGTCTTCCGTTTTTCAGCGGCAATTAAATTATCTTTAACGTCATCAATCGTGATGAGACGGTTGGGACGACGCATAAAAAGTCTACATAAATCTTTAAGCTGGTTCCTTAAAATCAAATTATTTCCGGCATAACTAATTGAGCCGTCAGTGAACGCAACTAATTTACCAATCGTAATTTCGGGCTCCGGTTCTTTAACTGGTAGGGAGTCCTCTCGTTGATGATTAGTGGCTGGGCGAGGCTCTTTGTTGCTTTTCTTAACCAGAACGCCCAAGCCATCTCGCAAACCTCCAACCTCTAAATTTCCACTTACGATTTCAACTCTGTGTATTGGCGATGGTGGCAAAACAGCCTCCTTTTGTTTTTGTGCATTCTCCTTCTCTTTCCGCTCTGAAAGGTGAAGCTGAATTTCATTAAATTTCTTTTGCGTGTCCGGTTCGGCAATGATATCGCTACCATTTACCTCGTGATAAATCGTTTCAATGTCGCCATACATTGCGTTCATATCTGGTCTAATTTTTTGCCAACTTAGCTCCTTGCCCTTATTTTGATAAACCTTTTCTGCGGAAAAAAGGTTAGAAAATGGCAGTTGAAAAAAGTCATCGCTACGTGAAAATGGCGTCCACGAGTTCGGGCTCTGCGTCTGCCAGAGCTTCAGCTCGCTTATCGTTTGATTAGTAAACCGGTAAAGAAATTGATAGTCATCGTTCAATTCAACGGTTGGGTGAGATGGGTTTTTACAAAACTCAAAAACTACATTCATCAGTAAACGATACGCTTGCCGGAGCGAAGAAATCCTCTCTTTGTTTTCCTGAGTGCAAAGAAATTCCAGCTCTTTTTCATTGTCCTCTTCCATTGATTTAACTTGATGCTCCGTAATTTCATCTTCCTGCTCGGCGGACGGCTCAAACACGACTTTATACACCTTATTCCTCTCATCCAACTCAATGTGCATATTATCGTAGCTTAAATACTCGTTAAATTTTTCTCGTAATGCAGTCGCTGTATCCTTGTTTCCATTGTGGGTTATGGGATGAACGGCATCTCCGATTATTTTCCACAAAATCTCTTGGTCGGTTGAATTTTTTGAACAGGCAAGCTCAACCAAAACTGCATAAACCATCCTCCATTTCGTGTTGGGATAGATAACGAATTTCCTATCAACACCGCAATCAATAAGAAAATCTATTAAGCTGTTTGCGGTATTTATATCGCCGAGAGCCCTGGCGATAAGCTCTAAAGTCTTCAACCGTATCGGAGGTTTTGTTTTCGGAAGAATTTTTATGCGTAAAGAAGTTGGCGATTTCTCCTCAGCGATTTCTATATAACCGGTATGTGCAAGATATTTAATAATTTCTCGGTGTTCCGGAATGCCCATCAAAAGCTCGGCATCGTCCTCTCCTCTATACCGAGGCAAAACGACGTAATTAAATTCATCGCCGTTTTCTTCTTGCCATCCTTTTAGAAAGTCTTTGACCCACTGCACCTTACTTAAAAAATCCATAGTAATTTAGGGTAATAGTAATTTCGCTAAGATTTTACACCAAAACCGACGGCTTATCAATCGTAAAAATTGCGGAAATTTGCTAAGCTGGAAACTAACAACTGAATATGCCTAACCTCCACGGGAAACTGCGGAGTATGGAAAGAAAGACCAACCAAGGTATCAAGCTCCCTACCAGAGCACCTTGGTTGGTCATATTCCGAAAGGAGTGTGGGTGTCGCAAGACATCGCTGGCGGGGAGCTTTATGTTCCAGCCAGTCGTCAGCATATTTTCAAAAACCAACCAAGGGATATGCCAAAGGACAAAAATTACAATTACAAAAAGGTTAATTTAACTTCTTCGGATTTAACCGCAGAACAATTCAGCAGATTGCGGGAGCTCGTGCCGGAAACTTTCACCGAAGGAAAGGTTGATTGGGAAAAACTTAAGACCGTTTTAGGCGAACACTTAGACAGTCGCCCAGAAAAGTTTAATTTCACCTGGGCTGGGAAATCTAATGCAATTAAGAATGTTCTGCTGCCCAGCAAAGCCACGCTGAAGCCAGCCGAGGATGAAAGTATTAAGTTTAATGAGAGCGAAAATCTTTTTATTGAAGGCGAAAACCTTGAGGTTTTGAAGCTTTTACAAAAATCTTATTTTGAAAAGGTAAAAGTAATTTATATTGACCCGCCCTACAACACCGGTGGCGATTTTATTTATCCCGACGATTTCTCCGCACCACTAAAGCAATATCTTGAGATGACCGGTCAGGTTGATGGCGATGGCAACAAGCTACAGACCAACAAAGAAGCGAGTGGTCGTTATCACAGTGATTGGCTTTCTATGATGTATCCTCGCCTAAAGCTTGCTTGGAACTTGTTAAGAAACGATGGCGTTATTTTTGTGAGCATTGATGACCACGAGGTGCAGCGTTTGCGTATGGTAATGGACGAGCTGTTTGGGGAGGAAAATTTTATTGGGCAGCTTATTATTCAATCCAATCCCCGGGGTTCACAGGAGCCGTTTGGCGTCTCTGCTGTGCACGAATATGTCCTGGTTTACGCCAAGAAGGAAGATGGTCTTTACTCTATAGTTGGATATGAGCGTAGTGAAGAGGATGCCGAGTTTTCTTTTGTTGATAAAAACGGAAGGAGAGCAAGGTTGCTGGGACTTAGAAAACGAGGCGGAGACTGGCGAAGGTCTGACCGACCCAATATGTATTATCCATTTTGGGTTAATCCCAAGACCAAGAAGGTTGCTTTAGAGAAAAACGAGGAGTATTCAGCCATAGTTTATCCAGTCCGACCGGGGGGCGAAGAAAGCAGGTGGACGTGGGGCAAGGAAACAGCAGCCAGTCGCATAGAAGAGCTTGTCGCCAAAGAGGTGGGAAGGGATGGTAAAAAAGTTTTTGACATTTATCGCATAGATTATTTAGAAGGTGCGGAAGGAGAGATAAAAAGGGAGAAACTGAAAAGCATATTACAGGACAAGGAATTTAATTATCAGCACGCCCGGCAATACTTCAAGGAAATGTTTGGAAATTCAGAGTTGTTTGACTTCCCCAAACCGCCGGAGCTTATTAAAAAGCTCGTCGCTGCTTTAGATGAAAAAGACTTTGTGGCACTGGATTTCTTTGCTGGTTCCGCCACTACCGCTCAAGCGATTTTGGAACTAAATGAAGAAGATGGCGGCAATCGCAGATTTGTTTTAGTGCAACTTCCCGAGCCGACAACCGAAGGCAGCGAAGCTTATAAATTGGGATTTCATAACATAGCTGAGATTTCTAAGGAAAGAATTAGGAAAGTAATAAGGGGGTATGGCGACAATCCTAAACCAATTACGAGTGGCTTTAAGGTCTTCAAATTAGCCCAGTCCAACTATCCAGAAAATAATTTTGAATTTGACCCAGAGAAAAGTGAAAGCGACAACCAAAAATCTTTCCAAGAGTATCTCAATCGCTCCAAGCAAACCCTTTTTACGAAGTTTTCCGAGGTGGGTGTTGTGTATGAAAACATCATCAAAGAAGGGCTATCTCTTAATTCAAAAATTCAATCAGACAAGATTGGTAAGGACAAGATTTACCGAGTAATAGATGGCGACCGGGAACTTCTAATCTGCCTTGATGGAAAGATACAAAAAGAAACAGTGAAAGAACTCACTGGTAAAGCTTATAAAGGCAAAACATTTATTTGCCTGGACAATTCCCTGGATGACGCCGCTAAGGCTAACTTGGGTCTGAATTTGGAATTAAAAACAATTTAGATATGAGGTTTAAGTTTGATGCCAATCAGGATTTCCAGCTGGATGCCATCAATGCTGTAGTTGATATTTTTGAAGGACAAGGAAGATTAACCGGGAACGCCACGGCTATCTCCGGCGAGTTGCTGGGTGTTTATCCTAACAATCTCACCCTCTCGGAAAAAGAAATTTTTGCTAACGCCAAGAAAGTTCAAGAGCGAAATGGAGTTAAAGGCAGCGATGAGAGCTTGGATTTTTCTATTGAAATGGAGACCGGCACCGGCAAAACTTATGTTTATTTAAGAACCATCTTTGAGCTGAACAAGAAATATGGATGGAAAAAGTTTATCGTGCTCGTTCCCTCGGTTGCTATCAGAGAAGGCGTTATTAAAACGTTAAATATCACACGGGAACACTTCCGTGAGCTCTACGATAATACCCCGCACCGTTTCTATGAATATCAATCAAAGAACATAACCCAGGTTAAGCATTTTGCTTCCAGCAACAACATAGAAATTATGGTTATGACCCTCGGCTCCTTTAATAAGGATGCTAACGTGCTCTACAGCGAACGAGACCAGATGCAGGGTGAAAAGCCAATGTCTTATATCCAGAAAACCAATCCTATTCTCATTTTGGATGAACCGCAAAATATGGAGGGAGTGGCGACGCAGGAAAAGCTGAAAGAATTTAACTCTTTATTTCGGATAAGATACTCTGCCACTCATCGCACTCCATTCAATCTGGTCTATCGCCTGACCCCTTTTGATGCTTACCAGTTGGGTTTAGTGAAAAAGATTGAGGTCTTTTCTGTCGTGGACGAAGACAATGCTCTGGCTAATGTCTACATCAATTTAATTGACGTAAAAGCAGCAAAGAATGATTTGAGGGCAAGTGTGGAGATTTTCGCCAAAGACAATAGCGGCAACATCAAGAAAAAGAAGACGCTGATAAAACGTGGCGATGACCTGTCCAAGAAAAGCAGCAATCCTCTTTACGACGGCTTCATAGTTGAAGCCTTGACTGCGAATGCACCAGACTTCGGCTCCATCGGCTCGGTAAGGTTCAAGAACGGCGTCGTGATAAAGCAGGGCGAGATGGTTGGTACATCCAAAGAGGAGGTGATGAAAAACCAAATCACCGAAACGGTTAAACTTCATTTTGAAAAACGAGAAAAATTGCGAAACGTAGGAATTAAACCGCTAACGCTCTTTTTTATTGATAGGGTCAGCAGCTATGTAGAGAACGACGGCTTTATACGCAAAACATTCACTGAAGCGTTTAACCGGTTAAAAAACGATTTCAACCTGAAGGGGTTGGATGCTGCGGCGGTGCACAGGGGTTATTTTGCAATGAAAAAGGAAGAGTATTTGGAACGGGAATCAAGTATCGCCGAAAACCACGAAGCCTATGAACTGATAATGAAGGATAAAGAACGCCTGCTGTCGCTTGATGAACCGACGGAGTTTATCTTTTCCCACTCTGCCCTTAAAGAAGGCTGGGATAACCCAAATATCTTTAATATCTGCACCCTACGGATGACCTCCTCGCCACTCCGGAAACGGCAAGAAATTGGTCGGGGTATGCGTCTGTGCGTAAACCAAAATGGCGAGCGAGTTTTTGATAGCACCATCAACCGGCTATCTGTCGTGGCGAATGAAAGCTATGCGGATTACGTCGCTAAACTTCAGAGTGAATTTGAAGAGGATGGTATATATGAGGCGATGCCTGCTCCGCACAATGCCAAAAAAAGACGTTTAGTGAAAACGAAAAAAGATTTCAAAAAGGACGAAAACTTCCAAGCTTTGTGGAGCCACATCTCCAAAAAGACCAGATACCTCGTTGATATAGATACTCCTAATTTAATTGAACGTGCCGCAAAGAAAATAAAAGAGTTAGTAATTCCAAAGCCGCAGATAAAAATTGAACGTGCCGGTATAACATTAACCAAGGAGGGCGTGGTAGCGAGGGTGCTGGGCAGTGAGGAGCGAGAGGCATCGCAACGTCTAATGGCTTTAGATTTAATTGATTACATCAAAAAAGAAACTAAGCTAACTCGTAAAACAATCGCCGAAATGCTAACAAATGCTAACAATTTCACGGCTGTCTATAATAATGCGAGCCGTTTCGTATTTGAAGCATCGCAAATCATTAAGGAGGAGCTGATAAAGGACTATGTTGGGCAGATTAGCTACGAAGTGCTACCGGAAAGTTTCAGCGTAGAGCAGTTTCAGGACGTTCCGAGCTACCAAGATGCCGTTCAGCCGGTCGCCAACTCAATTTATGACGCAATAACTTTTGATAGTAATGTTGAAAAGGACTTCGCCATTAAGATAGACCACGACGAGAGAATAAAACTATTTATCAAACTTCCGGGCTGGTTCAGCATAGATACACCCGTTGGCGGCTATAACCCGGATTGGGCGATAATTACGGCAAAAGTGGACTTACGAGGCGTTGAAAGCAAAGAAAAGGTTTATTTCATTATTGAAACTAAGGGCAACGACAATCTCCGCTCCGTTGAGCAACTAAAAATTGATGCAGCCAAAAAGCATTTCTCCGTTATTGATGTCCGCTATAAGAAAGTTAACAACTACGACGAGTTCAAAGAAGAATACACTCGGAATTAGCTCACCCCACGCCCGGAAGCACCATATCTGATATAGTGTGCTGCGTGGTGGGGTAGAAATAATTAACAGAAAAGGATAATATACTTCGGCTAAATTAAAATGAAGGCAAAGAAACAAAAACGCCGGTTCACCCTGAAAGACATTTTGCCCAAATACACTCTTGGAGACATCATTGAATCCGAGGGGGTTCTTGAACGTAAAATGGCACGTATTTATAAGAAGCTTGAGCAGTTGGAGATACACGTTGGCAGGAAGCTCACAAAAAAGGAACGAGATGACGTTCTTGATATTGTGCACGAATATACCCCAAGAGATAGCGAGGGATATTATTTAGTTCCAATAATTCCGTTTGAGCGGGCGTGGCAGATTTACCGGCTTACGAAATGGAAATTAGAAAAAGAAAAGAAAATAAGCCGAAAATAGAGCGAGATGCCTAAGGTAAAGCATTGACCTTACTCCAATTTTTTGATACCCTCATCTGCATTGTCGTGCTATAGTCATATCAACAACTACTATAAAACTATGAACAGCGAAGAACTTATTAAAAAAGCTGATATACAAAAAATAGCCGAGGAAGGGGCTAAGATTTATGATTCAATAAAACTGCAATATGAGCCGGCTCAAAATGGTAAATTTTTAGCCATAGACATTGAAAGTAAGGATACCTTCATTGGCAGCTCAAGTAGCGAAGTGGTTGAGTTGGCAAGAAAAGCCCATCCGAATAAAGTTTTTTATGTCGTAAGAATTGGATTTTCCGCCGCTGAAACTTTAGCTACTTTAGGACTTAGTAGATGATAAAAGGCGTTATCCACAACAATAAGCCACTTATATCTCTGATTATTGGCTGGAAGCTTGGCGTTCAAGAAGCCGTAGCGTTGGTTGATACCGGTTTTACTGGTGAGTTAAAAATATCTCCGGAAAAAGCATTGGAGCTGGGGCTTGAAATAACACACACCGAACCCGTTATTTTAGGGGATGAAAAAGCTGTAAATATGGGGGCTTCACTGGCTTTAGTCTCAATGGAAGGCGTTGCCAACGTAGTAAATGTCTTAGTGGCTAATGGAAGTCCGCTTATTGGTATCGGACTTTTAAGAAAGTTCGGCTACGCACTGAACGTGGAAGTAAAATATAATTCGCTAACTTTGCAGAAATAAGCTGAGCCCTCGTAGCTCAATGGATAGAGCGAGACGCTCCTATCGTCAGGATGGGGGTTCAATTCCCTCCGAGGGCACCTTGCGT